>CAZULD010000096.1:0-3116 GCA_964621135.1 uncultured Bacteroides sp.
TATGCGACTTTACCGGTCTCGATTTCGGATTTGAGGAATTGGAAGATATAGACCGCTCCTTGATAATATAGGCCGCATTCGGGGTCATTTAGCTTTGCGAAGGTAGTTGAAGAATATAGCTCGTCCAGAGCGTGCCGGATGTCCCACCCATATTCAGCCATAAGCATTTCTGCCAGTTCGGCCGCAAGGCATTCGATTTGAAATTGAATATCCTGCGTCATAATTCGATACGTTTTAATAGTTCAACGGCTTCGGGAGTACCAAAGAAGTATTGAATGGCATGGTCTCCCTGAAATTTTAATTCTTCAACCAATGCTGACGCTGACAAATAGCCCATTATATAACGGCGTATCTGAACACCGACAGTATCATCTGCAATCGGCCCAATTACGATATCGTAAGAATGAGCGGGAATATCGGAATTGTTTTTGCGATTCATTACGACAAACTCAGCCCACTCCTCAGAATAATCAGGAAAAATTTTTATTTTCAAGCCTTTTTCGGTAGCCTCATCATCATTAAATTCAAAGCATGACAATGTTGGTTGGCCGTAGTTAAGAAATCTGGTTGTGCGAACAGCCATTGCCATAGCTTGGTCTGGATTGGCATTAAGATAGAAGCCCTGTCCGAAATCCTTGCCACGCTTACTAAGGGAGAGATCGATGTGCTCTATGGCTACGTTAGAGCCGTGGTAAAGGTGTATCATATCTTGCCTCCTTCCCGGCTGCAAATGGCTTGGAGGTCGGAAACGGCATCGTCAATGGATAGAGTATGTTCGGCGGCATAGCAGTCGAGAAGAAAGTCTATACCGGAGAAACGCCGCAGATAAGCGTAGGACTGCGAATTGGACAGATTATATCGTTGAGCGAACGCTCCGACGCATGCCACAATATATTCTATCCGATCAAAAATTTCTTTTTTATCCATAACTGATATTATCCGATTCGAGATTATCTACAAAGATAAGTATTTTTTTTCGGAATTTATTATGGAGTTGGGAATTAGATTTTGAGGTCGGAGAAGTGGCGGCGATGGCGGAGGTAGTAGGAGGTGAGGATGTTGACGCGGGAGCCGGGGATGACTTCGAGGAGGTCGATTTCGGGATGTTCGTTGTAATCGCGGCGCATTCGGGCAAAGTCTCGGTGGGCGCGGAAGATGGCGGCTGCAAATTTGAATTTGAGCGTGACGACATATTTAGCCCACGCGATGGTGTCGAGCAGACGGCGTTTGAACAGTTTCGGCCCGCGTACACCGTCGGGCAGATTCTTGTGAAGCATCAGCAGATTGTTGCGGAAATTCAGATAGGTCTTGCGCGGATTTGTGTCGGGGAGCGACCCTCCTCCGAGGTGATAGACTTTCGCATCGCTGACGGCCATAATTTTATAGCCTGCAAGCATCATGCGCCAGCAAAGGTCGATCTCTTCCATGTGGGCGAAGAAAGCGGTGTCGAGTCCTCCGACCTTGCGGTATAGGTCGCTGCGAACCATAAGACAGGCTCCGCTTGCCCAGAATACCTCGATGTCGGTGTCGTACCGGCCTTCGTCTTTCTCGCAAGTGTCGAAAATGCGTCCGCGACAGTATGGATAGCCGTTGCGGTCGATAAAACCGCCGGCAGCTCCGGCATATTCGAAGGTGTCGGGATTGTCGAAGCTCATGATTTTAGGCTGACATGCCCCGACATCGGGATGCGACTCCATGAAGGCGTAAAGTGTGTTGATCCAGCCCGGTGCGGTCGCCACATCAGAATTGAGCAACACAGTGTAGCGGTAGTCGGTAAGGTCAATGGCAAGGTTATATCCGCCGGCGAAACCGTGGTTAGTGTCGAAGTAAATACGTTCGATATCAGTAAATTCGGTTTCGAGCAGCAGGCGTGAGCCGTCAGTGCTGCCATTGTCGGCCACGATAACACGCGCGATGGCCGGATCGGTTGTGGCGATTACTTCGGGAAGGAAACGGCGGAGTAACTTTTCGCCGTTCCAGTTCAGAATAATTACGGCGACAGGCGGATTACTGGAAATGACGGGGCTGTTCATTGTCTTCAAAGGTAACGGGGTTCTTCCAACGTTTATGAGTCCAGAGCCATATCGACGGCTCGCGGCGTATGGTGGTCTGGAGCATTTCGGCGTAACGATCCGTGACGCTGAATTGCGGAGCATCTGCGATATCGGAAGTTATATCGCGACAGACTATTTTGTAATGGCCGCGCGAGGGTTTGTACATATCCCAATATATAACGCCCATGTTGAGCTTACGGGCGAGCGTTTCCGTGCCGGTAATGAATGCCGTCGGATGATTGAGAAAGTCGACGACGTGGATGAGATCGCCGTGGCTCGGGTGCTGATCGCTCATAAAACCTACGACGGCAGGCATCCCTGTGCGACGGCATTCGCGGATTATGTCGCGGAAGACGGTATTTTTTGGAAATGAGAGCGAGCCGAAGCGACTGCGGAGTTTAAGCATCAGGGCATCAGTCCATTTGTCGCGTAGCGGGCGGTAGACCTGACCGAATATGCTGCCTTTACCAGGGCGCATCGCTGTATGGAGCGTCACTGACGGCGCCCATTCCCAGTTGCCGCAATGCGAGAAATAGATGGCCGCGCTGCGTCCTTCGGCAGTGTAGCGGTCGATCGCTTCAAGATTTTCGAAGGTCATGCGGCTGCTCATCTGCCGGTCGCTGATGTGGAGCAGTTTGATCGTTTCGAAGATGTAATCGGCAAAGTTGCGGTAGAATTTCTTTTCTATAACCTTGCGCTCGGATGCCGTTTTTTCAGGGAAACTTTCGGCAAGATTGGCCGTGACGACCTTGCGACGGTAGCGTATCACATAATATAACAGAAAATATGTGACGTCGGCGAGGGCATACAAGAGCCAAAAGGGCAACAGGGCGCATGCGTAAAGCAGACCGTAGATCAGAGCGTGGAGTAATCGTTTCATCTCGCGAGTTTTGCGGTTACACTTTCTCTCTCGGCAATAGGCTCGCCGAGGATGACGTCGGCAATGGTGTTGTCAAGGGCTTCGGCTTCTTGCTGACTGACTCCGGGAATTTCGACTTTGAGATAGTTGTCGGTAAAGCCGCTAAGCGGATGACCGGGACGAGGATGTTCGAGCAGAACAGG
>CAZULD010000096.1:3216-5294 GCA_964621135.1 uncultured Bacteroides sp.
TTTGAGGCGAAGAGGGCGGTGTCGTAATGACGACGCATGAGTTTTAACACTTCATCCGAGCCGCTCTGGAGCGGGACGTGGAAGTGAGGCATGAATGCCCGCGACCCGGCGACGAAGTCGATGATCTCGTCGGTAAGCAGGTTTGGTTCGATCGAAGATATACGATAGCGGCTGATGCCGTTGACCTTGTCGAGTTCGCGGATAAGGTCGAAGAAGTTATCGTCGCGACCTTTGCCGAATTCGCCTATATTGACTCCCGTTATCACGATTTCCTTGCCGCCCTCGTCAGCGACTGCCTTGGCCTGATCGACAATCTGGCTGATTGTCCCTGAGCGGGAACGGCCTCGGGCCTTGGGGATGGTGCAGTATGTACACCAATAGTCGCAGCCGTCCTGAACTTTGAGAAAATAACGGGTGCGGTCGCCTCGCGAGCATGAGGGCATGAACGATCTGATGTCGCGCGCCTCTCCGACAAGGCTAAGCGGCTTATGGTCGGCTGACCAGCGTTCGACAAACTCGCATAGTTCGAGCTTGCGGTCAATGCCGGCTACAATCTGAACACCCGGCAACGCGGCAACTTCGTCGCTCTTGAGCTGGGCGTAACATCCCGTGACGATAATAGCCGCATCGGGGTAGTGGCGATGGAGTGAACGTATCGTCTGGCGACACTTTTTATCGGCCAGATCTGTGACTGAGCAGGAATTTATGACTATGAAGTCAGGCGTTTCGCCCGGAGAGATACGCCGCACACCGCGTTCGGCAAACATACGCGCTACGGTCGACGTTTCGGCGAAATTGAGCTTGCAGCCAAACGTGTGGAAGAGAGCGGTGCGGTTATCGAAAGTCGATTTATCAATCATTTTGAAGCCGGTGAGAATAAGTTTATTATCTCCGCTATTTCGGCGGCGTCGCTCTCGGAGGTGCATCTCGTTATCGGCAGACTTACAACTGTCTCAGCCAATCTGCGGGCTATTGGGCAATCGGGTCGGTAACGATCTGCGTAACAGGGCTGGTCGAAGGGTGCAAGCGGATAATGTACGTCAGTCTCGACGCCGTGAGCGGCGAGAAAGTCGCGGAACTCGTCGCGGCAGTCGGTCTGAACGACATACTGATGCCACACCGAGCTGCGGTCGTCAGTATAAAGAGGCTTTATGACGGCCGGATTCGTGATACGGCTGTCATAAACTGCGGCTATGCGACGGTGGATATCGTTCTCAGTGTCGATATGCGGCAGCTTGACGTTCAGGATCGCAGCCTGAAGAGGATCGAGGCGGCTGTTGAGACCACAGTATATATTGTGGTAGCGGAGGTCGCTGCCGTAGTTGGCAAGCGCGCGGACAGCGTCGGCCAACTGCCTATCAGATGTGGTCACGGCACCTGCATCGCCGAGGGCGCCTATATTTTTTGTGGGGTAGAAACTGAATGCGGCCGCATCGCCGAGTGAGCCGGTGCGCCGCAGACCGTCGGCTGTCGTGGCTCCTATGGCCTGAGCGTTATCCTCCACTATTTTGAGATTATACCGGTCGGCGAAGGTCTGCAAACGTTCGTCAAAACAAGTGCGTCCGTAAAGATGGACTGTCATCACGGCGCGTGTGCGCGGCGTTAGATATTCTTCGAGCCGGGCTGTGTCGAGATTCATAGTCCTCGGATCGGGTTCGGCAAATACGGGCACGAGTCCGCAATCCGTAACAGCGAGCACTGATGCTATATAGGTGTTTGCCGGGACGATAACTTCGTCGCCGGGTGACATTACACCCATTTCAATATAAGCGCGGAATATCAGCCTTAGAGCATCGAGACCATTGGCTGTTGATACACAATAAGTCGCTCCGCAACTTTCGGCGAGGCCCTCCTCGAACGCTTTCACCTCCGGCCCACCGATATAGCGCCCTGATGCCGAGACTCTCAGCATGGCTTCGTCAATCTGTGCGGCAAACGGCGCGTTGACGGTCTTAAGGTCGAGGAACGTATATCGCTTAGCGCTCATATTTTATAGCTGTGAGTTGTTTGAATTCGTTGTAATCGCGCACATACTCTTCCTCGATATAAAGTTCTGAGGCAAGCACAAGGCAGATTGA
>CAZULD010000096.1:5394-8508 GCA_964621135.1 uncultured Bacteroides sp.
TGGTTATCGTTGTTCATCGGATCTGGCCTTTAGAAATTCTGAGTAATCATATATATAATCCGCTTCGTCGTAAAGCTCCGAAGCGACAGTCAGGCAGGTTGTGCCGGTCACGAAGCCGTCGATGGTGCGCCAAGTCATAGGCGGTATCAGCAGACCGACATTGCTGCGGTTTAACGTAAAAGCTGTCTTCCGGCCGTCACCGCCGTCGACGGTCACGGTGCACTGGCCTGATGTGGCGAGAATCAGTTCGGCACATTTATGCAATGCTCGCCCGTGACGGATTCGCCACGACGGAACGTCGTAGGTCCAGTAAACCCTACGGATCTCAAACGGCAACTTCCCGTCAGGCTGAATGAAGCAAAGATTGCCGCGCGGATCAGCGATGCTGGCGAAGGTTATCAGTCTCGGTTCAGAAAGATTTTCCATCGGCGAGTCGTCTGAGATATTGTCCGTAATATGTGCGGTCGAGACGGTCGGCGAGACTACGCAGGCTGTCGGCAGAAATGAAGCCTCTGCGCCACGCCACTTCCTCGGGCGCGCTGATCACAACGCCCTGACGGCGCTGTATAGCTTCTACGAAGTCCGATGCATCGCTGAGCGACTCAACCGTCCCGGTGTCGAGCCATGCGAAACCTCGGCCGAAGCATTCGGCTTTGAGACGTTCCTGACGAAGATAGGCATCGTTGACCGAAGTTATTTCGTATTCGCCGCGTGCCGATCGTTTGACTCCCGCGGCAATATCGACAACGTCGTTAGGATAGAAGTAAAGCCCAACGACAGCCTTGTCGCTGCGGGGAGCGGCCGGTTTTTCCTCGATGCCGACCGGACGGCCGTCGGCGTCGAGGGTAACCACTCCGAAGCGGGTGGGATCGGTTACGGGATATGCAAAGATTGTGGCGTAGCCTTCTTCGGCCTGAGCGACAGCGTCGAGCATCATGCCTGTGAAGCCCTGACCGTAGAAAATGTTGTCGCCGAGGATGAGGCACACATTATCGTCTCCGATAAATTCGCGTCCGATGACAAAGGCCTGTGCCAGACCATCGGGATGCTCCTGCACGGCGTAGGTGAATCTGACGCCCCAGTCGCTACCGTCGCCGAGCAGACGCTCGATCTGCGGCAGGTCAACAGGTGTCGATATGATAAGGATGTCGCGTATGCCAGCCAGCATCAGGGTTGACACTGGATAATAGATCATCGGCTTGTCGTAGACAGGTACAAGCTGCTTTGACAGAGCGAGTGTGATAGGGTAGAGTCGCGTGCCGGAACCGCCGGCCAATACTATGCCTTTCATATCGTCGTGATTTTATTGAGGGGTGAGGGCCGACAGGCGGTGTTCGAGTTCGGTAGATGTCAGTCGGGTCGACAGGCGTCCGCGGTGAGCCATGGATATGTTGCCGGTCTCCTCCGAAACGACTATCGCCACCGCGTCAGTGGCCTGAGCTATGCCGAGGGCCGAACGGTGGCGCAGACCGAGCGAGCGAGGCACATCGCTGTCATGGCTGACGGGCAGAATGCAGCCTGCGGCTGCGATTTTGTCGCCGGCAACGATCATGGCGCCGTCGTGAAGAGGAGAATTCTTGAAGAATATGTTTTCGATCAGGCGGGTGTTGATCTCGGCGTTGATTATGTCACCCGTACGCTCATAAGCGTCGAGCGGCACAGTCTGTTCAATTACTATCAGTGCGCCGGTCTTACTCTTAGACATCGCCATGCAGGCATAGACTATAGGCATCACCCAGCGACGGGAGTCGGATTCGAGTTCGGCTTTGTGGTGATGGAAAATTTTGTTGAGAAAGCGCCATCTACGGTGTGAGCCGAGCTCGACCAGGAAGCGTTTAAGCTGATCGACAAACAGAATCACGAGGATCAACAGGCCGATGCTCATGAACTTGTCGAGAATCGAGCCGATCAGTCTCATGTTGAAGATTTCCGACGCCAACGCCCACACCACGATGAAGGCCATGATGCCGTAGAAGATGTTGATCGTGCCCGATTCCTTCATCAGACGGTAGATGTAGAAAAGTAGCAGGGCGACGAGGAAGATGTCGATTATATCTTTTATTCCGAAGGATAATGGCATGGCGTGTTTTCTTTAGGCTAAGCCTCGAGGAGGCGGGTGGTTATGTCGACGGTCTGGCGTGCGGCCGCTACGTCGTGGACTCTTATCACTGACGCTCCTCGCTCTATGGCGAGTGCGTTGAGCGCAACGGTTGCCGGGAGAGCCTCCTCTGCAGAAATTCCGAGCAAACGCGTTGCCATTGATTTACGCGACAACCCGACGAGGACCGGACGATCGAGCATAGCGAACGCTTCAAGATCGCGCAAGAGGGTGTAATTCTGCTCAAGTGTCTTGGCGAATCCGAATCCGGGATCTACTATAACATCGCTGACTCCGGCGAGCGAAAGTCGTTCGAGACGATGGGCGAGTTCGGCGATGACTCCTGCTGTCACCCCCTGAGGGTAATCGGTCAGCGACTGCATGGTTGCCGGAGTGCCGCGCATATGCATCAGTATATAGGGAACACGGAGTTCGGCAACTGTATCGATCATATCAGGGTCAAGCAAGCCGCCGGAAATGTCGTTGACTATGTCAGCTCCGGCTTCGACCGCCTTACGGGCGACTTCGGCGCGGAATGTGTCGACGGAAATGATAGCGTCGGCACTGATCGATCGGGCCGCTTCAACAGCGGGGATAAGTCGTGCAGTCTCCTCATCGGCCGATATGTGTTCGGCTCCCGGTCGCGACGAGTAAGCACCTATATCTATCATATCCGCTCCCTCGGCAAGCGCCTGACGCACGCGGTCGGCAATAGCGTCGGATGATTTGCAACGGCTTTCGGCATAGAACGAGTCGGGCGTGGCATTGACTATTGCCATCACCACCGGGCGGTCAAAGACCGTGAGCCGGCCCCGTATGTTGAGCGAAAACGGTTGCATCGGTGTCTGTTATCAGTTTTTATTGGCACGCTTGCGCTCAAGCTCATCGAGGATGATCTTGCGCAGGCGGATATGATGGGGCGTCACTTCGACGTACTCGTCTTCCTTGATATATTCGAGGGCTTCCTCGAGGCTGAATACGACAGGAGGAACGATTCGGGCCTTGTCGTCAGCACC
>CAZULD010000097.1:0-3487 GCA_964621135.1 uncultured Bacteroides sp.
TATCAGGCCAAGCAGGCGATTTCTAAAAAAAATAAATGTATCCTTGTCGAAGGCTACATGGACGTCATATCGATGCATCAGGCCGGCGTTGAAAATGTTGTAGCATCTTCGGGTACCTCACTGACTGAAGGTCAGATTCGACTCATACACCGATTTACCGACAATGTTACGGTAATTTATGACTCTGATCCGGCCGGAATCAAGGCATCACTGCGCGGCATCGACATGATTCTTGCCGAAGGCATCAACGTAAAGGTGGTCTCACTTCCTGACGGAGATGATCCCGACTCGTTTGCCCAAAGTCATACGGCTCAGGACGTCGAAGACTATCTGGCAGCAAACGAGACCGATTTCATTAGTTTCAAGACTAAAATATTACTGAAAGATGCCGGAGGTGATCCCATTGCACGCAGTCATGTCATTACTGATATTCTGCGCACTATCGCTGTGATTCCGGACGCAGTTACACGAAGTGTTTATCTTGCTGAATGTTCCCGATCATTCGGCATTGATGAACAGGTCCTTATGCTCCAACTCAATAAACTCAGCGCAGAGCGAGGCCAAGCTCTTGAACGGCAAGCCCGTCAAGCTGAAGCTCGTAAATCAATAGCCGATATTGAGTCCCCCCAATCAAAGACAGGAATCACAACACATGAAGAGACTACTGCCGCTAATCCTGACTCTAACACTGAATCTCGTAAGACTTTACTCCCTGGGAGTCGTGAGAACATTCTTGATCCTTACGAACGGGAATTATTGCGTCTTACGGTAAAATATGCCATGCTCGACCTGTGCGAAAGTGAGACCGCTGACGGTACTTTGACAACGCTCAAACTCATAGATTATATTAAATTCGAGCTTCAGAAAGAACAGATTACCTTCTCTAACCCGCTCTATAGCCGTGTTTTCAATAAAACCATCAGCATAGCTGAAGATGGTTGGGAAACCGACAAGGCTGCTTGCATCGAGCGATTGACCAATCAACGTCGAAGCGACGAAGATCGTGGAAACGAGGAGATTCGGCATGAGGCATTATCTGTCAGTGAAATCAAGGCTAAGGAAATCGCACTTGCCACCAAACTTGAAAATGATTATAATCAAGGGCTTCTTGATTTTGCTGAACATTATATAGAGCAACGTCTCTGTTCATCATCAGATGACGAAGTGCGTAAACTTGCGACTGAACTTGTCAGTGAGCGACATCATCTCAGTAAGATTCATTCAAAGTATTCTCGCGTCGAGACCGAACGTGACCGACTTGTCGAACTTGTTCCCCGCGCTGTTTATGAACTCCTTTACGGAATTTTGACCTGCGAAATCAAAGAAACGGAGAAGAAGATTTTCTCAGCGGTTCCGGCAGAATTGAGAGACCTCATGAAACGATATGCTGAGCTAAAAACAACCCAACAGGAATTTGCCAAATATCTTGGCGAACGAATAGTAGCGCCAAGGCCACGCACAACACTAAGATCATAATCCTTAGCAGATGATAGTATTTCCAAACGCAAAAATAAATCTCGGCCTTAATATTGTCGCCCGTCGCTCCGACGGCTATCACGATCTCGACATGGTGATGCTTCCTGTAGGCTGGCGCGATATACTCGAAATCGTCCCGGCGCATAGCGAGACTACAACTTTGACTGTCACCGGTCGCGCAGTCGATTGCCCGACTGAGAAAAACCTCGTATATAAAGCGTGGGCGCGCCTAAACGAATATATGGATGGAGATCTTCCGGCCGTTGATATCTTTCTTCATAAAGTAATACCTGACGGAGCAGGACTTGGAGGGGGGTCTTCGGACGCTGCCTTTACATTGGTTGCCCTCAATGATCTTTTTGCCCTCGGACTGACGAAAGACCAACTCTGTGAAATTGCCTCTAAAATAGGTGCAGACTGCCCATTTTTTATCTATAACAGACCTATGCTGTGCACGGGAACCGGTACGATTATGACTCCGATTGATATTGACTTCGGTCAATTAAGTACCGTTGTCATTGCAAAGCCGATTGGTGTCGGGGTCTCTACCGCTGAAGCCTACGCCGGCGTGTCACCGTCCATACCATCTTTAACCACAGATGCAATTCTCACAACAATGCCGCCTTACGCATGGAAAGGGCATCTGACCAACGGTTTTGAACGACATATCTTCGAAGCCAAACCTGTTATTGCAGCGATCAAAAACACCCTTTACGAACATGGCGCGATTTACGCATCAATGAGCGGGAGTGGAGCCGCCGTATATGGCCTTTTCGACGATGTCAAATTGGCAGACCAATCGGCAGCCTCTCTCACTGATTGCGACATTTTTGTCGGACAGTTGGAGAACTGAGGTAAAAGTGAACGTTATCGGGTCTTAATTGTTATCTTAGTAAAGAATTTATTGCCCGACTTGAAAGTTTGGCAGTGTTTTTGCTTTATTACTTTGAACGATCAACAACGATAATAAAATTTTTACCATCATGGACAAAAATAACCAGAAGGCTCATCAGCCGGAAAACGAACCCAAAATCCACGACATTGCTCCTGAAATAGTCGACAATCTCGAAGAAGTTGCCGACGATCCTCAGACAGAACCAAACGAAGTGGAAACTCTTACTATGCAACTCGAAGCCACTCAGGAAGCACTTGAAAAAGAAAAGAAAGAATATCTCTTCCTCATGGCCGAATTTGATAATTACCGTAAACGCGTCACAAAAGAAAAAGCCGAAATCATCAAAAACGGTGCCGAGAAAGTCCTCGCCGGATTGCTCCCGATTGTTGACGATTTCGAACGCGGCTTAAAGGCTACGTCAAACTCTGACAGCGCCGATTCAGTCCGCGAAGGCATGGAACTCATTTATAACAAACTCATAAAGTTTCTTGAGTCAAACGGCGTAAAGGCTATGGAATCGACCGGTAAGGATTTCGACGCCGAGCTCCATGAAGCTATTGCGTCAATTCCCGCTCCCAGCGAAGACCTAAAAGGTAAGGTTATCGACACAACACAGACCGGTTATACCATCAATGATAAAGTACTGCGCCACGCCAAAGTTGCCGTAGGCGAATAATTCATCCAACCCTCAAGAAACCATAGCAGAATGGAAAACAAAAGAGACTACTACGAAGTGCTCGGTGTGGCCAAGAATGCCTCAGACGATGAGATCAAGAAAGCCTACCGTACACTTGCGCGTAAATATCACCCCGACGTTAATCCCGGCGATAAAGCCGCTGAAGAAAAATTCAAAGAAGCAGCCGAAGCCTATGAAGTATTGAGTAACGCAGAAAAGCGTCAGAAATACGATCAGTTTGGCTTCAATATGGGTTCTCAAGGCTTCCCCGGTGGCGGAGGCGGACAAGGTGGCTACTATCATTCGGGAGGTATGTCTATGGACGATATCTTCTCGATGTTCGGCGACATATTCGGCGATGTCAGCGGTGGCGGAGGCCGTTACAGCGGTTTCGGGTCAGCGACCGGAGGCCGTCAGCGTCGCACTCAGCGTAAAGGATC
>CAZULD010000097.1:3587-8467 GCA_964621135.1 uncultured Bacteroides sp.
GGTAAAATCATTACTGAAAACTGTCAGTATTGCCGTGGTACAGGTGTTGAAAAACGCGACCAGCAGGTTACATTTACTATCCCTGCAGGCGTTGAGGACGGCAATGTACTTACCATCAAAGGTAAAGGCAACGCTCCCGAGCATGGCGGCGTAAACGGCGACCTTCTCATTGTAATTGATGAGATAAAGCATCCCGAACTTATCCGCGACGGAGCAGATGTGATTTACAATCTTATGCTTGATATTCCGACCGCAACACTTGGAGGTTCAGTCGACGTACCGACAATAGAAGGTAAAGCCCGACTGAAAATTACTCCGGGAACTCAACCGGGCAAGATTCTTCGTCTACGCGGTAAAGGTCTTCCTACCGGTCAGGGCACATTCGGCGATGAACTCATCAACGTTATGGTATACATTCCCGAAAAACTTTCTGATGCCGAACGTTCGGCCATTGAGAGCCTGAAAGGATCACCGAATATCCAACCCAGCGAATCTGAGAAGCAACGTCTCTTCTCTAAATTCCGCCATATATTCGAATAAAATCGGAAATCATATTAAAACGCCCGTCAAGTTTATGCTCGACGGGCGTTGTTTGTGTATAGGTATTAATATAATTATTTTCTGCATTCGTATTTTTTGATCTCCGAACCGATATTATTACCCATTGAGAATTCAGGCAGTCCGGCTTCTGAGATCGACAGTGTTCCTATATCGGACAGCTTAAACAATAGGCTATATTCACATCTATCTGCCAACGGCATTCCTTCCACCTGACTCCAGAGCAACTTTTTAATTTTGCAGTTCTGAATTCTGAATGAATTACTCGACGTAATAGCCAATGACTTGCAATCAAAATTAATGATAGTAGTATTATACTGATATGTCCCGTTGTTATACACTGACTTAAGCCCAAACTTACGAGGCACATTAATAGATATCGCATTGATCATACCGTAATTCGGATTCCAGGTGGTTACACTCGGATAAAGAAAACTCTGATCCAATTTGACTACCAGTGTATCTCCGGTGATTTCTGTAGAAATATATGGAGTACATACGTTATTATATGTAATGTTGGCTTCGTCGCCCTCTGCTTGTTTGATCCAGATCCCCGGATAGCCCCACATAAATCTTGGACTACTCTTAGTTACATCGATTATTCGGATATGGGAAAATTCAGGTAAAGTTTTGGTTATCACAGTTCGCGGGTCAGCCATATCTTCTGCGAAAGAATTGAATGATCCGAACCAAGTCATAAATAGAGTCAATACACTCACTGCTCTTAAAATCGTTTTCATGATATATTAAGTATATGATGGATTAGGAATATGGCAAAGTTACGATATTTTCATACTTGAAAAACCTAGAGCTATTTCATTTAATGAATATTAACAGAGTAACGATTCTAATTATTTGTTTGGGATTCTTATATCTCAATACTTGCAAAATCCGATAATTCTTACGAACTTCGCATAACGGTTTTCACACCGTGATAATATCCAATTTTTTGCTGCAGTAAAGTGAATAATATCTCTGATTTAGATAAAGTTATTGACCGTCGTAACACCGACGCCACCAAATATGTTGAATTGACCGAAAAGTATGGTCGATCAGATCTGCTCCCCATGTGGATCGCCGATATGGACTTTCGGTCTCCTGACTCCGTCCGCGAAGAGCTAATTTCATGTTTCCATCAGCCTGTCCTCGGCTACACAACTGCGCCCGAATCATTCTGGCAGAGCATTACAGACTGGCTCGCCAAGCGTCATGACTGGATCGTGCGACGTGAAGAAATCGACTTTGTCCCCGGTCTAAAAAAAGGTCTTGGCCTATGCTTAAATTACTTCACTCAGCCCGGCGATAATATAGTTATCCAACCGCCTGTCTATCACTCGTTCCGCTCGGTTATCGAAGGTAACAACCGCTGCCCGATCGACAATCCCCTACTCTATGACGGCAAGTCTTACAAAATGGACTTTGATGGACTGGAAAGAATAATTGAAGAGAAGCATCCGGTAATGCTGATCATATGCAATCCTCACAACCCCATAGGTATTCAATGGGATCGTGAAACACTTGCGCGAGTAGTTGACATCTGTTACCGAAACAATATCATCCTTCTTTCCGACGAAATTTATGGCGATCTCGTATTCAAGACTTCGCGCCATATACCGACAGCTTCAATCTCGGAAAAGGCCGCAGATATCACAGTCTCACTAGGAGCACCCTCTAAATCGTTCAATATTCCCGGCATAGCAAGTGCATGGGCTGTAATCCAGTCTCCCCGCCTTCGCGAAGGATTCTTTAAATGGCTGCATGCAAGCGAATTTGACACTCCGCCTATCGACGCAATCTATGCCACCAGAGCAGCTTACACCACATGCGAATCGTGGCTTGATAATGTCCTTGGATATTTGGACTCTAACGCCCAGTTTGCCTGCGACTATCTGGCAGAGAATCTACCCTGCGTCCGCACTATTCGGCCCGACGGAGGATTCGGACTTTGGATTGACTTCAATCCTACCGGACTAAACCATGATCGTCTTTGCGATATTTTTGTTAACGAAGCACTTATTGCCGTTAGCGACGGTGCAGGTTTCGGAGCAGAAGGTTCAGGCTTCATCCGTCTGAACATAGGTGTACCGCGTTCTGTACTTATTGATGGACTTGAACGTATAACAAAGGCTATTAAATCAAACATTGCATAATGACACCCTCGAAGCTGAGAGTATTTAAAATGCATGGAGCCGGCAATGATTTTGTTCTGCTAGATCATCCTGATTTACCGGCTGCCCAACTTCCTGATTTGGCTGTACGGCTATGTGACCGCCGTTTCGGCATAGGTGCTGACGGAATTTTGATACTCTCTGATTCAGACTGTGCAGACGCAAAAATGAATATCTATAATGCAGACGGCAGTGAAGCTGAGATGTGCGGCAACGGGATTCGTTGTATCGGTAAATATCTCTATGACAACAATGTCATCAAAACCACAACACCGACGATAGAAACCTTAGCCGGTGTTAAACCTCTTGTAATACATCCTGACAATACAAACACATCAGTATGTAAGGTCAGCGTCGACATGGGAGAGGCTAAACTGTCCCATGGTGTTTTATCTATGCGTTTGTCCCTTGAGAGTGGAGAGTACAATATTACCCCGGTTTCGGTCGGCAACCCTCACGGCGTCGTTATCGTAGACAATCTCGAAAATCTGCCATTCGCCACACTCGGACCGCAACTGGAGAGCCATCCTATTTTCCCGGATAAAGCCAATATCGAATTTGTAAAGATCGACTCTAAACATTCAGTAACCCAACAGACATGGGAGCGCGGAGTCGGAGAAACATTAGCCTGCGGAACTGGAGCGTGCGCTACAGCATTTGCTCTTTGCTCAGCCGGACTGACCGAATGGCCTGTTACGGTTCGCCTCAAAGGGGGTGACCTGACTATCGATCTTGATCCGGCCACCGGCCACCTTATTATGACCGGCGAGGCATGTACGGTATTTTCAACAGAAATTACTCTTTGAAAATACCAACTCCATTCCTCACCGCTTGGAATTACACATTCTTTTGATCTTCCTGACCGGGAGCAACCTCGGTTGACTTGCTGAAAAGTTTCGATAGATACTTTTCTTGGAAATTCTGCAAAAGTTCCCAGAAATTAGGTACGAACAAAGTACCGATCACCGCATTGACTGCCATACCGAATACTACCGCCGTACCGAGCGACACTCGGCTTTCTGCGCCTGCACCTGTAGCAAACAGCATGGGCATTACGCCGAACACAAAGGCAAGCGCCGTCATCATAATTGGGCGGAAACGGACACTGCCTGCATTCTGAGCTGCCTCCCGTATCGGCTGACCGGCTTTACGATAATCCATAGCATATTCTACTATAAGAATAGCATTCTTGGCTGCCATACCGATCAACAATATTATACCGATCTGAGTGTAAATACTGATACTTTGACTTAGGAACATACATCCGATAATCGTGCCGAGTATCGCTGTCGGAGTGGTGATCACAACCGCAATAGGATCGGTCCATGATTCATATTGCGCAGCAAGGACAAGGACGGTGATCAGCACGGCAAACAGAAGTACCATGGTGATCGTCACGCCGGAGCCTGTTTCCTGATAGGCCTCACCTGTCCAAGCATAAGAGAAGTTATCACCGGCAACGTCTTTTACCATGCGCTCCATAGCTTTGATACCTTCCGAAGAGCTGACCCCGTGTGCTACGGTCGCAGTTACCGACGCTGTCGTGTACATATTGTAACGACTTATTGAGCCTTGACCCAGTGACGGAGTAACAGATGCAAATGATGCGAAAGGCACCATATCTCCCTGACTGTTGCGTACGCTTAATTTAAGTACATCGTTCGGGTCAGCACGCCGACTGCCGGTGGCGCTTAGCTGCACCTCATAGACTCTGCCGAAATCAACAAAATCATTGACGTAACTTCCACCCATATAGCTCGAGAGTGCCGAGTAAACGCTTTCAAGAGTGAGACCGTGCATTTTAACCTTGTCTCTGTCAATCTTAACTGCGTATTGAGGCACTTCACCTTCGTAGAGTGACGTGATAGACTGGATTTCAGGTGTCGAGGCAACTGCATCCTGCATACCTTCTACAACTTGTTTGATCTCTTTAGGTCCGAGATTATTTATGTCAAGAAGCTGCATCTGGAGTCCGGATGACATACCCAGACCGGGCAGCGCCGGAGGATTGATAGAGAAGATTACAGCCTCTTGTATATCGGACGTTAGCTCGGTTACCTTTGCTATCACCGCGTCGACACTTTGGCCTTTACCCTTACGTTCACTCCACGGCTTCAACACAACATCGATTGATCCGAGATTACTGCCCGAGCC
>CAZULD010000098.1:0-8460 GCA_964621135.1 uncultured Bacteroides sp.
TCAATCAGTATCGGCTCATCCCTTTTGCCAACTTCACGAAGCATCCATCCTGTAGCTTTATGGATAAGATCGTGCTTATGAGTAAGGTATTGTTCGGCCAGCCGTAGAGTGGGGTGATAGATGGCCTTTCTTATCAATTCCCAATTTGTTACAATGGCTATGCGCTGTTCCCATAGATTCTCGCTATTGGACAAATGATAAAGAATATCATATGGCCGCTTACTGTCATCCTCGGAGGCATAGAAGATATATTGGCCAAGGATCTGGCCGCATGTCAGATCAACCAAGTCCCAGTTATTGGCCTGACGGGCATGCCGGAGATAGAAATCAGCCAATTCTTTACGTTTTGCTGCTCCGGTTGTTATCGGCTGGCGTTTTTTCGGCAGTAAACGTTTCATCTCCTCTACAAGGAGCAGAAAGCCGCAAAGCCTCACTTCATGCCATTTAGAGTATAGTAATTTTTCAATTTCTTCAAGCGGGACAAGTCCCTTGGCTTCCTTAACCACAGCCCTCGTCTGTGGGACTTTTAATCCGAGGAACTCGTCGCCATAGCCATATTGGCCGGGAGCAGTCTTAAAAAAACGCATCAATATCTCACGCTGCTTATCATCCCGCATATCCTTCATTAAACGGATAATCTGATCAGCAGAAGTCATATCTCCATTCGCATTCATACGTCAGTCGTTAAAGTATATGCAAAGATATACTTTAAGACGATGATCTGCAAATACCCCTATCAGGCGGTCAAAGCATTGTAGACGACAACCGCGTTGTTATGTTCTTTATCGTGCGACGAATACAGTAACGTTACAGTAGGATGTTCAGCAACAATTTTCTGTAAAGTCGCAAATGATGGGTTAGCTTTCAGTTCTTCAATATATTTAGCCTTGAATTCTGGCCACCGATTCTGAGGATCGGCATGAAACCATTCGCGCAACTCTGTCGATGGAGCAATGTCTTTATCCCACATATCGTAATGGAATGTTTCATGAGATAGTCCTCGCGGCCAAAGTCGGTCGATGTAAATACGATAGCCGTCACCGGGCGATAGGGGATCGTAAGCTCTTTTAAGTTTTATATTAGACATGGTAGTTATATTTTATTCTGAGTTAATAACGTATGGGGCTATAAAAAGTTAGCATCCGTCGCGTTGACAACGGATGCTAACTAATTATCTTAGAAATTCTCTACTTAGCGGGAGAGAATCAAGGCTGAAGTCGGTGCTACTGTAACAATGCCACCTTTTGACTGGCCGAGGCCGTCGGCTTTAATGCGGCCATCATCAGCAATTACAGTCCACTTTCCTTTAGGTATTTTTACGGTCATCGCTTTAGGATTACCATTGAAAATAACTTTTATCTCTTTCCATTCATCGCCGTTTGCATGATCCATAAGGCTGTAGGATATTACATTTTCTTCCATTCCTTCATCAAAGACCAGATGGCGCGTAATCTGATCGGCAGATGTCATTCTGAATGCCGGATGAGCTTTGCGTAATTTAATGAGCTCTCGATAATAGTCAAACTGTTCATTATTTTCATGCTTGAGCGACCAATCGATGGCATTGATCGAGTCCGGCGATTTATAGGAGTTATGGACGCCTTTCTTATCACGGAAAATTTCTTCTCCGGCAAACATAAACGGTGTGCCTTGTGAAGTAAATACTATAGTCTGAGCGAGTCGTGCCGCACGCTGACGTTCTGCCTCTGATGAGCCGGGCATTGATTTGGCAAGTTTATCGGTCAGCATGAGGTCATCGTGGCACGATACATAATTAATAATCTGAGTCGGGGAGGTAGCGTAAGGAAACTTTGAATTATTACCTTTACTGTAGTCCACCTGGGGATGTGCGGTGGAGGCAACTATGCCGATCTTCACAGTTTCTTCATTGCCGGGTTTTCCGGTAGCGAAACCACGGTCGGCGGCATTGCTGTAATGACCTTTTACCGCATCGCGAAGGTCATCGGAGAACACAGCTATGCCGTCCATCTTGGCAACATTTTCTTTGAGTGCTCGACGGGCTTCAGGCAGAGGAGAAGCGCCGGCTGTCCATCCTTCGCCATAAACAAAGATCGATGGATTGATCTTCTTGAGCTCTTCGGCGACACGATTCATTGTTTCGGTGTCATGAATAGCCATAAGGTCGAATCTGAAACCGTCTATATGATATTCATCGGCCCAGTATTTAACGGAGTTGACAATATAATCGGACATTTGTTTGCGATCAGAGGCTGTTTCATTACCGCACCCGGAGGCGTCGCTGTATGATCCATCCTCAAGATGACGATAATAATATCCGGGAGCTGTCAGAGAGAAATTACTGCGATCATTGTCTGCTGTGTGATTATATACTACATCCATGACTACACCGATTCCGGCGTCATGAAGTGCTTTAATCATTTCCTTCATTTCTTTAATTCGTGCGCCGGGATCAGCCGGATTGGTAGAATACGACCCTTCAGGTACATTATAGTTATAGGGATCATAACCCCAGTTATACTGATTAGAGGCCAGATTAACTTCGTCGACAGAATTGTAGTCGTAAGAAGGTAGAATATGAACGTGTGTGATACCGAGCTCCTTGAGATGATCGATGCCTGTAGTTTCTCCGGTCAGGTTGTGGGTTCCTTGTTCTGTAAGCGCCAGGAATTTGCCCTTGTTTACAATCCCTGACGACGGATCGACGCTGAAATCACGATGATGCATCTCATATAAAATTACATCTGTGATATTGTCAACTTTTGGTCCATGATCCTCAGCCCAGCCTTCGGGATCAGTCGCATCCATATCAATTATCGCTGCTCTATGGCCGTTAGTGCCTACTGCTTTTGCCCAGACACCCGGCGTTTCTTCAAGCCAAATGCCATCATGCAGGATTCTGAATGTATAGAACTTTCCGTAATAATTACCGTCAAGGGACGCAACCCATGTACCATCAATGGATGGTTGCATCTCAATGGTTTGTATCGGTTCAGAGTTTCGGTCAGTGGGATAAATCAATAGTCGCACCGCTTCAGCCTCGGGAGACCATAAGCGGAATTTTGCCATGGTATGCGATGCATCAAGTTCAAGGTCTGTTCCTGAGTAAGTGGGCCAGGTAAGATACTCTGCATCCGGATCCTCAGCCATTATGTTAACTGGTTGGATGATAGTGGCTATACTCATCGCGATCAATAATTTCAAACTTCTGGGAATCATTATATTTTTCATTAGTAAGTTGGTTATGCTTTTAAGTCTACTTATGTCTGTAAATACACTAATATAATCTCTGTAGCAAAGTTAAATATTTATACTCTTTCCCGCAAACAATATATGTTAATTAGACTATAGATTTGTTTGATTTGGCATGTATTGTAGAAAATATGTACCTTTGTAATCAAATGAAACAAAGTCTAAAAATTTTATTGTTGAGCATTTTGCCCGCGATTATCACCTCTTCATGTGACCGCTTTGAGTCTCATCCTTATTCAGTGCATATTCACGGCGAACATGATATTAATACTCGGACTGCTAAAGTATTGGAAGCGGCTAATCTCACTCCGCCCTTTAAGTTCGCATTCATCTCCGACACTCAGGGATCATATGATGAGACAGCCGAAGCTCTTGATATAATAGTAAAACGTAATGATATAGATTTTATCATTCACGGTGGAGATCAGAGTGATTTCGGGTTGCCGAAGGAGTTTATCTGGTGTCGGGACATGTTTCTGTCTACGGGTCTACCATTTTTAACCGCTATTGGCAATCATGATTGTCTGGGGAATGGAGAGGATACATTTCGGTATCTATACGGCCCCGATAATTTCTCGGTTAACATAGGTCCTCTTCATTTGGTAGTCCTTAACACTGTAGCCCTTGAGTATGACTACTCACACCCTGTCCCGGATCTTGATTTTATCGAACGGGACCGCATAGCTGTAGATAGCATTAACTCCATTCACCCTGATAGTCTGACCCATACAGTCATAGCAATGCACTCGCGACCGTATGATGAGCAATTCAATAATAATGTAGCCAGGCCATTCAATTACTATATAGAGCACTATCCGGGTATGGGCGTTACCGGTGAGAATCGCAAAAGTTTCTGTGTCAACGGCCACAACCATTATTATGATATCAATGACATATTTGATAACGGTATACCGTACTATCAAAGTGCCAATGCAGGAAAGCGAATGTTCTTTGTATTCACAATTACAGAAAACAGTTATGAATATGAAGCGATTGAATTTTAAGACATTAGCTATCGGATTATTTCTGACATTATTACCTTGTTTTGCGCATGCTTCCGAAAGCACCGACAGCGTCAGAATACAGAGTTATGAATATCACCAAAGACTTTTGCGTCGTCAGAGACAGTGGGATAAACTAATACCAAATCTTTTCACCTTGCAATATGCCGGAGATATCGGCACAATATCTATGGGATTCGGATGGGATTATGGGCCCAAAGACAAGTGGGAAACTCATGTCCTTCTTGGTTATATTACACCACGTCGGGCTTACCGACATTATTGGACACTTACTTTCCGCGAGATATACAACCCATGGCAATTACGTTTACATGACAACTGGAGCATAACGCCTTTATCAGTCAATATATCTATTAATTCAATTCTTCACAGCGATTTTTGGACGTCCGAACCGGATCGTTATCCCCATGGCTACTACGGTTTTTCGAGTCGAATACGTTTTCATCTTGGCTTAGGTCAAAGATTCTCGTTTCATCTCCCGGAAGAAAAGAGATTTCTAAGTAGTAAAATTTCACTCTACTATGAAGTTTCAACTTGTGACTTGTATGTGCGTCAGAAATTTCTCAATAAAGACATTCCACTCAAAGAAATAATTGCCTTGGCTGTGGGAGTTGTCTGCACAATCTGAAATTGAGATCTCTGAAATCATACTCCCCCGCAGAGCTAATTTGACAGAATTTCAGAAATTGACTTTGCCGAACGGATTAAATTCTTTAATTTTGTCATTGCTATGAGCGGAGACAAGAATATAAAAACGTGCCCGAGCGATGTCTTTGCAGAATATCTTGCAAAGCATCGCAAACGTCGTACACCCGAACGTTTCGCAATTCTTGAAACCGTCATGAGTACGCCTGAGCATTGTACGATCGAGGAACTTCATGACCTCATGGAACACAGAGGTTTCCATGTATCGGTTGCAACAATCTATAGCACTTTGACTCTGCTTATAGATTGCGGATTGGTGCGACGTCACCGCTTCGGTTCCGACAGCGCACGTTACGAACGCTCAGCCGGCTCGATCAATCACCATCACCTTGTGTGCACTCGTTGCGGTCGAGTGAAAGAAGTCAGGGATTCATCTGTAAGTGAAGCGATCTCATCTATTCGCTATCCGGGCTTCACTGCAAGCTATTTTTCGTTAAATATCTACGGTCTGTGTCGTGCATGCCAGAAGAGAGAACGAAAAACAGACCGGACTGTGGCAACTGCTAAAAACAAACAATCATTATCAACCAACATACGAACTCAAAAGAAATGAAAGTCGATGTATTATTAGGCCTCCAATGGGGCGACGAAGGCAAAGGTAAAGTTGTCGATGTACTTACTCCGCGCTACGACATCGTAGCCCGTTTTCAGGGCGGCCCGAATGCTGGTCATACACTCGAATTTGAAGGCAAGAAATATGTACTCCGCTCCATACCTTCAGGTATTTTCCAAAGCGGTCAGACCAATATAATCGGTAATGGCGTTGTTCTTGATCCGGTATTATTTGCTGAAGAGGCTAAGGCTCTCGAAGCATCCGGTACCAAGCTGACAGATGTACTCAAGGTCTCGAAAAAGGCTCATCTGATTCTTCCGACTCACCGTTTGCTTGATGCTGCTAATGAAAGTCTGAAAGGCAAAGGAAAGATCGGAACAACCGGCAAAGGCATCGGTCCGACGTATACAGACAAGATTTCACGCAACGGTCTGCGTATAGGCGATATCCTCGCTCCTGATTTCAAAGATCGTTATAAAGCTGCCCGCGACCGACACATTGAACAGTTGGAGGCCCTCGGTGCAGGAATCGATCATGCAGCCCTTGAAATAGCTGAAGCTAAATGGATGGAAGCTCTTGACTATATCCGCACTTTCGAGTTGATCGACAGCGAACACTTCATCAACAAAGCTCTCCGAGCTGAAAAAAGTGTGCTTTGCGAAGGCGCGCAAGGAACAATGCTGGATGTAGACTTCGGCTCATATCCTTTCGTAACGTCGAGTAACACTGTCTGCGCCGGAGCTTGTACCGGTCTTGGTGTAGCCCCAGGTAAGATTGGTGAAGTATTCGGTATATTCAAAGCATACTGTACACGCGTCGGCAGCGGACCATTCCCGACCGAACTATTTGATGAAACCGGTAAGTTAATCCGTGATCTCGGTCATGAATATGGAGCTGTGACCGGTCGCGAACGTCGTTGCGGTTGGATCGATCTCGTAGCACTCCGTTATGCAATCATGATCAACGGCGTAACTCAGCTTATAATGATGAAGAGTGATGTCCTCGACGGCTTCGATGAAATCAAGGCTTGTACAGCATACGAAATCGATGGAGTCGTTACCCGTGACTTCCCTTACTCAATAGAGGAGGGCACTATCAAGCCCGTATATACGACTCTGCCGGGCTGGAAAACTGATATGACTAAGATGAAGAGTGAGGACGAATTCCCTCAGAACTTCAAAAATTATATCGCATTCCTTGAGAAAGAACTTGAAACCCCGATCACGATTGTGTCAATCGGGCCGGACCGTTCTCAGACAATAGAAAGAAATAAATAACCCCTCAATCCTAAAATATTATGGCAAAAGTCAAACCGTTCAAAGGTCTGCGTCCTCCACGCGAGATGGTCACAGAAGTTGTATCGCGTCCCTATGATGTGCTGAACAGTGAGGAAGCCCGAATAGAAGCCGACGGTAATCCTAAATCGTTATACCATATCATCAAACCGGAAATAGATTTTCATCCGTCGACCGATGAGCATGCTCCGGAGGTATATGACAAAGCCGTAGAAAATTTCGAGGCCTTCCAGGCCAATGGCTGGCTCGTGCAGGATAATAAGGACCATTATTATATCTATGCGCAGACTATGAACGGTCGCACACAGTACGGTATAGTCGTAGCCGCCAATGTCGACGATTATATGGAAGGCCGTATCAAGAAGCATGAACTCACGCGTCGTGATAAGGAAGAGGACCGAATGAAGCATGTCCGTGTCAATAATGCCAATGTCGAACCTGTCTTTTTCGCTTTCCCTGATAACGATGTTCTTGAAGAAATTATCCGCAAGGTAACCGCCGGAGAACCCGAATATGATTTTGTGGCACCCGATGGATTCGGTCATCATTTCTGGGTGATTGATGACGAAGCTACTATTTCCCGTATAACCGAAGAATTTGCCAAGATCCCTGCACTATATATTGCCGACGGCCACCATCGTACGGCTGCCGCAGCATTGGTAGGAAATGAAAAAGCCAAGCAGAATCCTGAGCATAACGGCGACGAGGAGTATAATTACTTTTTGGCTGTCGCATTCCCAGCCTCACATCTTCAGATTATCGACTATAACCGCGTAGTAAAGGATCTGAACGGCCTGTCTCCGGCTGAATTTCTTGAGCATCTCTCACGCAATTTTGAAGTAGTCGATAAAGGCACAGTGCCTTATCGTCCGGCCGCACTCCATAATTTTTCGCTCTATCTGGAAGATCGTTGGTATTCATTGACAGCTCGACCCGGCACCTATAATGATAACGATCCTATCGGTGTACTCGACGTTACGATATCGTCGGATCTGATTTTACGGGATTTGCTTGGCATCACCGATCTCCGCAGTGACAAGCGCGTTGATTTCGTCGGAGGTATCCGTGGACTTGAAGAATTGAGCCGAAGGGTTGATTCCGGAGAGATGGCCGCTGCACTGGCGTTATATCCTGTCTCTATGGAACAACTTATTAATATTGCTGATTCCGGCAATATCATGCCACCCAAAACGACATGGTTTGAGCCAAAGCTACGGTCTGGTCTTGTCATTCATAAACTTGACTGAGTAGATTATTTCGAACAATTTATTTTTTTTAAGATACAGACTCAAAAAAATTACATATCTTTGCTCCCATAGAACCTAATAATTTATCTATACCCGTAAACCAAAATCAAACACAATTATGGATATTAACAAGATCATGGCCGACCTGGAAGCCAAGCATCCCGGTGAAAAAGAATACCTTCAGGCTGTGAAGGAAGTGCTCCTTTCTGTTCAGGATGTTTATAATCAGCATCCCGAATTCGAACGTAATAAAATCATAGAACGTATGGTCGAACCTGACCGTATCGTTACTTTCCGTGTAACGTGGATCGATGACAAAGGTGAAGTTCAGAACAACATCGGTTATCGTGTTCAGTTCAACAATGCCATTGGCCCGTACAAAGGCGGTATCCGTTTCCACGCTTCGG
>CAZULD010000099.1:0-2515 GCA_964621135.1 uncultured Bacteroides sp.
CGAGGGCCAGGAGGCCGAATGCTCCAAAGAGATAATTAGTTTTTTTCATAAATAAAAAAAATTGGGTTAATAAAAAAATAGAATTATGTTGTTTTAGTTTTGGAATTGTCGTGGTTAATCGATCCAGCCCCATTCGAGCATGCGTGAGAGGAGTGTGTCGGCCTCGGTGACGCCGGCGGCTGACGCGCGCTGGAAGAGGGGCTTGGCAGCGGCGTAGTTGCCCTGCTTGGCTTCCATGACTCCGGCGGTGTAAGCGGCCTGAGGTGTGTCGCCGGCCTTGGCAAGATAGCTGCGGGCGAGGTCGTATTCGCCATGATCTACGGCTGTGGCGGCGGCGTTGAGGTTGGCTTCGGGATCGTCGGGGTACATACGGACGGCTACTTCCATGACTTCGCGGAACTCGGGCGATGATTTGTCGAGGCTCTGGGCGTAGAGGAAGAGTTCGTCGAGGCTAAGTTTCTGGGGAGCAGTGGCCATGACGGCAGCTATCTCGCGGACGTCGGTGAAGTTGCGGATCTGGTACTCGATGTTGTAGTCGGAGTGACGAAGCGCGGGGTAGACGTTGTTGAGGAGGTAGGTGTACTGCTCGGGGAAGCGTTTTTTGAGTTGCTGGTCGCGCTGATCGGGTGTGAGTGAGTTGTCGGCGATGAGGGCGAGGATGGCGTCGCGGTCGGCAATGTCGAGTTTGCGGACGCGTGCTTCAAGTCCGTCCCAGTCTTCGGCCTGCCATGATGAGTGCATTATGTCGCGGGGGAAGGAGTAGAGTTTGCGGACGTAGTCGATGAGGGCTTCGGTACGGCCTTTGGCGAGGCGTTCGTTGAGGTCGTAAGGGCCTTCGGGCGAGGCGTAACCGCGGAATGAGAGGGAGGTGATGGTGACGTCGGCGTCGTCGCGGACGGCGTCGATGGTGCGACGGATCTCGGCGAGTTCGGCGGGGTTGCGACGGTAGTCAGGGAAGATCTGGGTCTTGTTGACGGGGAAGTCGATGTAGGCTTCGCCGCTGACGGCGCGTGTCTTTATGATTTCTTTTGTGGGCGACACATATATTAATACGGGGTCGAGGTTTTTCTCGCGGTAGTCGAGTGAGGCGAGGAGGTCGGGGTCGACGGGGCCGAGGTTGGCGCCGCAGCAGCCGTCGACGTCACCGATGAGGATGACTTGTGAGAGCTGCATCCAGTCGGCGTAAGGGACAACGGTTGAGTATGCGTAGGTGTGTGCGTCGTGGCCGCGGAGGAGGACTGTGCCTTCGGCGATGTCGCGTGCGCGGCGGTGCTGGTAGTAGCGTGTGTGTCCGGCCACTACAACGGGCTCGAGGAGGAGGGTGTCGCCGGGAGCGACGAGGGCGGGTCGGAGCCAGATTTCGCGGTTGGATTTGACGGGAAGGAGGTCAGTATTGATGTCCATGTTGACGAGGAGGTTGGACACGGCACGCTCGACGGAGACGTTGGTGACCGTACCTTCGGGCCATGATGTGATGGCGGGGGAAGCGGCGGTTGCCGAGAGGGTTACGGCGGTGGCAGCCAATGAGGTAAGTATCTTGTTCATGATCGGATGTTCATTATAGGGTTAGAATACATAGACGAACGAGATGGCGGCTTTTGTGGGGGCGAAGAAACTTTTGTGGCCTGTGCCTACGCGGCGGCCGCAGCCTTCGCATTCGAAGATGTCGTAGTGCGTGTAGATCCAACCTACGGCTATCTCGGCCTCGAGGCTCCAATGGGTGCCGAGGGTCCAACTGTAACCGTAGCCGAGACCTGCGCCGGCATACCATCCTTGGTAACGATGGTCGCGTAGCTGACCGAATTCGAGGCCGGCAATGTCGCGGGCGAAGCCGAGGTGACCGAAGTTATACTGGCCTCCGAGTCCGTGGAGGGCGAAGAAGTGTCCGGCAGTGGCTTCGCAGAGCCAGTAGCGTGCTTCGGGCTGAACGAGCCAGTGTTTCCAGCGGCGGGAATGAGAGAATGTCCATGCGTTGAGGTTGCCGGAAACGTCGATAGACCAGCGGGGAGCGACTTTGAGTTCGGCTCCGACGTTGATGGTCGCGGTGGCGTCGTAAAGGATATTTGTTTTGAGGCCGAGCTGCTGAGCTGACGCTGAGGGGGAGAAGCAAAGGCTCGCAGCGATGACGGCGAGTAACAGAAACAGTTTATTCATTTTTTTAATTCTAAGACGCTTACCGCAAGCAGGGGAGGCGATTTGTGCCCTACCCTGGCGTTGCCGTAAATCTGTGGGATGAACTGTGGTTCCAGATAACATGGGAGTATCTTTAATTAATTTATATAAGATCAGATTGATTTGTGATAATTTATGCGGATTTAATATTATTGTTATGGCTCGCTTTAGCTTCGGGACAGTTGCGGTTGATGAAACTGTTGAGACTTTTGTAGACGAGACCGTAACGGGCGGCGATGTCTTTGAGCGGTATGGCCGACTCGGCGTATTCGCGGACGGCGGGGAGATATTTGTCGTAAGAGGTCTGTTTGACCTTGCGTCCGTCGTCGAGACGCTTCATGCC
>CAZULD010000099.1:2615-8357 GCA_964621135.1 uncultured Bacteroides sp.
TGGTGGTGCGATAGAGATCAAGAGCTTCAGCGTACGTCGAGACTGTTTGGGGTTGAGGGCCGTAAAGGCTGCCGTTCCCGGCGAGTTGACCAACGATTGAAGCGGAATCACATGCTGAAGCACGACGCTGCGCTTTATCGGAGAT
This sequence comes from uncultured Bacteroides sp., assembly GCA_964621135.1. Lineage (GTDB taxonomy): Bacteria > Bacteroidota > Bacteroidia > Bacteroidales > Muribaculaceae > CAG-873. Next base: position 2,761 of record CAZULD010000099.1, read on the forward strand.
GACATCTTTATGATAAAAGCGCATATACTGGACGAGACCGCCTTTGGAGAGGTTGCATCGGTCGGCAACTTCGGTAACGGTCATATCGGTGTCGCGGTACATTTTGACAGCGGCGTCGTATTGGTCGATGGTCGTGGGCCGAGCACCACGATGAATGTTATCCGCAATGCCGAGACGCTGACGCAACGCTTCGCGCGTAGGAATGACGTCAGGATAATGGACCCGAAGTTGGGAGGCAAGAGCCGTGCCGTCCAATCCGAATAGCCGGGCAATCTGTGTTATGTTATACTCGATATAGGCAACGTCGCCACAGGCCTCTATTGCTTCCTTATATTTAAGGTGAGTTTTCAAAGATTGGCCTTTGGGCTGCTTTACTTTAATAATGGCGAGGGAGGGATTATTAATGTCAAGGCCATAGCGGGCGAATAGCAAGGAGCGGTGGTGTTTTCCGATATGTGCGCTTAGGCCTACAGGAGTAACTCCACACATCTCAGCAACCTGACGTAAGGTCAGATCGGACATCGCATAAAGATCTACAGCTTCTGCATATTTATGTGCAGCGGCAGATTCTCGCGAGTTAACAGGCAACCTGTTGAACGCGGAAGTCGAAGTTGTGCGATTGTTAATAACTCCTTGTACTTTATTCATAGCATTCCAAAAATCTTATCTCCCCACTAGAGATTTATACAGAGTCACGTCTTCTGAAATGCTAAGTGTGATTGAGTTACCGCTCTACTAATTAAAAAGCTATGCAATAGATAGATAAGCTCAATTTCAACGTTCTTTCCAATCGTGCATCAATACAAATCTCTAAGTAAGAGATTTGCATTTTTGCTATAGTGCTATGTCTCAGGGTATTAATAGGAGGCTTTTGGGCCGTTTGCAAAACAATTGCATTCTTCGTGCGAAAACATCAATAATTTCAGCGAGATTTTAACACTTACAATTTGCATTGTTTTAAGTTTTTGACTAATTTTGCACGCGAAATGAAAATCTCTTACTTAGAGATTTGCATAACTTACACATTAATTATATAGTAATAGACCTCTCTTGCAAACGTAAAATCTAATCAAAGAGTCTATTTGAGGAATTTTAATTTTGATATTAAGTCTGTAAACATCAAAGCCGGGGAAATGTAGTTGTCTCTTAATATAATAAGTTTCATATTATAAGATACTTCTAAGGGCCCACCAAGTCTTGCCACGGAATTGTAAGAGGATTGTAAAAAAATAATGGGGTCGTTTTAACATATTGTCAATAAATTTTGTTTAATTTTGCGGCATAATTCCGAGTCAGTATTTTTCATCGGTTCGATTATGAATACTATATCAAGAATTTTGCTTGTCAAATTAATCTGTATTCTGACAGCGACGCTATCGATCAGCGGTCAGGAATTACAGAGAGGAGACCTCAACTTTATAATTGTTAGCGATTTAGGCGCATTCGGTGGCGCCGAGCAAAAGAAAGTTGCTGAGACCTTGAGTGCTACCGCAAATAAATTTCCTCCTACCGCTATTCTCAATACAGGAGATACGTTTCACTTCTGGGGAGTTCAAAGTATTGATGATCCGGGATGGAAGAGTAACTTCGAAGATATCTATACAGATCCGATGCTTCACAATCTATGGTATGCAGCCTTAGGAAATCACGACTATCAGGGAAATACACAAGCACTTATCGATTACACGAATCGCAGCCGACGCTGGAATATGCCCGACCGATATTACACACAATGGTTCAAACGCGGCAACACAAAAATCAAACTTATTGTAATTGACACTACCCCTTTCTTACGCAGAGCGCGCACGCAACCTGAAATTTATCCGGATGCGGCTGCTCAGGATACTGCCGCACAGATGCAGTGGCTTGCTAAAGAATTACAAGCTCCAGAAGCTGACTGGGTAATCGTTGCTGCTCATCATCCGTTGATGTCCAACCGTCCGGACGGAGCACATCAGCGTGAGGATGTATATTCACATCTTGCACCGGTGCTTGCTCAATGTCCACCCGATTTCTATATCAATGGTGACGTTCATTGTTTCGAACACTTCCAACCCGAAGGCGTTAAGACCAATTATGTGACTTGTAGTTCTGGGGCAAAAGCATATCCGGTAGAAAACACTACCGGTCAGGCACTGTATGTCAACGGATCGGAAGGATTCTGCACAATGGCTGCCGGGAATGACTCTGTAACGGTTACAATGATCGATAAAGACGGCAATATATTATACAGCTTCACGACGAATAAAGAGACAAACAAACCCTAAATAATCATTATTTTTCTTAAAATCAATCATTTATGATTACAAAACTAACAAATGCAGGTAGCTTGAGAAAGATGCTTGTGGCATTTATGCTTATGCTTGTCAGCATGGGTGTGAATGCACAGGTAACAACCTCAGCTCTGACCGGTACAGTAACCGAGCCCAACGGCGAGCCCCTTATCGGCGCTTCTGTCGTTGCAATCCATCAACCGTCCGGTACACGCTACGCAACCACGACCAACTTTGACGGCCGCTACTCTATCGAAGGTATGCGTGTCGGTGGTCCGTATGAAATCACTTACAGCTATGTAGGTAAACAGACTGTTATCCTCAACGACATCGATCTCAAGCTCGGTGAAACAACTCAGCTTGACATCTATCTGGAGGACAACGTCAGCGAACTCAAAGAAGTTGTAGTCGCAGGCAAAGGCAGCCGCTTTATCCAGGCTAAGACCGGTGCAACGACCAACATCTCAAATTCGATGATCACAGCAATGCCTACAATCAACCGTTCGATTGCCGACATCGCAAAACTGTCGCCCTACTCTAACGGCATGAGTTTTGCGGGTGCGGACGGCCGTAGCACAAACTTCACTATCGACGGTGCAAACTTCAACAACAACTTCGGTCTGAGCTCGAACCTCCCCGGCGGCGGTAACCCGATCTCACTTGAGGCTATCGACGAAATGCAGATCGTGGTTTCACCCTTTGACGTACGTCAGACTAACTTCATCGGCGGCGGTATCAACGCCATCACCAAGTCAGGTACAAACACATTCAAGGGTTCAGCTTACATCTACTACACAGACCAGAATCTCCGCGGTAACCGCATTGACGGTGAGGAACTCGGCGTACGCGCAGACAACTCACGTACAATCTATGGTTTCACTGTAGGCGGTCCTATCATCAAGAACAAACTCTTCTTCTTCGCTAACTACGAACACGAAGGCAAGCCCGGTCAGGTTATCAACTACAGCGCTTGTGCTCCCGGCCAGACTCCCGGCGGTATGATTTCAGCATGTACCACTACTGACATGCAGCGAGTTTCAGATCACCTGATGTCTCGTTACAACTACGATCCGGGCTCCTACACTTCTTTCCCCGGCGACGAATCAAACAACCGCTTCCTCATCCGTCTTGACTGGAACATCACAGACAAACACCGTCTCGGATTCCGCTACAACTTTACTAAAAATGTAGCATGGAACGGCCCCAACGGTAACTCAGTTGACGTAACTCCCCGTCTTAACAACACATACCGTGTCGGTCCTCAGTCAATGGCATTTGCCAACTCTATGTACTCAATGGAGAACAAAGTGTCTTCGTTCTCTGTCGACCTCAACAGCCGTTTCAGCAATAATCTCTCCAACCAGTTGCTCGTAACATATTCTAACATTCAGGATATGCGCGGCTCAAACTCTTCTCCCTTCCCCTTCATCGACATCATGACGACTGACGCCAACGGCAAATATCAGCCTTATATGAGCGCCGGCTACGAACTCTTTACATACAACAATGGTGTGAAGAACAAAGTATGGACTGTTAATGATAACGTAAAATGGCTTCTCGGTAACCACGTTTTAACCGGTGGTATCTCATACGAACACCAGATGGCATCAAACGCATATATGCGTAACGGTACAGGTTACTATCGTTATAAGTCAGTTGACGACTTCCTTAACGGAGCAGTTCCCCAGGGTTTTGCACTCACTTATGGCTTCAACGGTAAGAAAGAACCTGCTGCAGAAGTTGTCTTCAATCAGATTGGTATCTATCTGCAGGATGAATGGAATATCTCTCGTAAATTCAAATTCACCTACGGACTTCGTCTTGACGAAATGATCTTTGATAACGGCGCAATTGCACGTAATAATGCAATCTATGAACTTGATTTCGGTGGCCGCCATATCGACACCGGTCTTTGGCCCAAGAATCAACTTCAGGTTTCGCCGCGCGTAGGCTTTAACTGGGATGTCCTCGGTGACCGTACCCTCACATTCCGCGGTGGTTCAGGTATCTTCACAGGACGTCTTCCCTTGGTATTCTTCACCAACATGCCGACTAACGCCAACCTGGTACAGAACGTTTATTCAATATCAGAAGGCAATCCTCTCCTTGAAAAATTCAAGGGTGGTATGGTAACTGACGTCAATGAAATGATCAAACTTCTTGATCTCCCCACTTCAAACACCAACCATGTTGCCAGCAATAAGATTTCAGGTGTAAAATCTGACTTCAAGATGCCTCAGATCTGGAAAACCTCTGTAGGTATCGACTATAAACTGCCGACTGAGTTCCCCCTATATGTATCAGCTGAGTTGATGTACATGCGCAACTTTAATGCTGTAAGCATCGACAACTGGAACCTCAAGTCTCAGGACGAATGGAACAACGGTGCCGGTCCTCAGCACTTTGCAGGAGCAGACAACCGTGTGATGTATCCCGCTCAAAAGGACTATCAGTACTATCCCGGCAAGAATGCCGTAGTTCTGACTAACAGCAAACATGGTCACGGCTTCATCGAAAGTTTCACTGTCAATGCCCGTCCTATTGACAACCTGAGTCTTATGGCTTCATACACTCACACATACAACACTGAGATTTCAGGTATGCCTGGTTCTGACCCCGTTTCAACATGGCAGGGCCTCTATACAGTTAACGGTCCTAACTACCCGGCTGTACAGTGCTCACAGTATGTTGTGCCCAACAAGTTGATCGCATCTGTAGACTGGACTATTCCCTTCCTCTACAAAGGTCTTACCCGCGACACACATATCAGCCTCTTCTATAGTGGTTACAGCCGTAATAACTACAGCTTCGTATACACTAACGATATGAACGGTGACGGAATCAACAATGACCTCATCTATATCCCCGCAAACGACAGCGAAATCAACTTCAAGACAGACGCTGACCGCGAAGCATTCTGGGCATTTGTTGACCAGGATTCTTATCTGCGCAACCATAAGGGTCAATATGCTGAAGCATACTGTGGTCGTGCTCCCTGGACTCATCGCTTCGATCTCCGCATCGCAGAAGACTTCCAGTTCAAGGTTAACGGTGCAAAGCATACAATCCAGCTTAGCTTCGATATCATGAATATCGGTAACCTTATCAACTCTAAGTGGGGTGTACAGAGAGTCAACACCAATACCTACGGCAAGGGTATCCTTACATACGAAGGTGCAAACGCACAAAACCAGCCGGTATTCTCAATGGCTAAAATGAATGGTGAATATATCACCAAGAGCTATGACTTCCTCCGTGCTTACGACCAGTGCTGGCAGCTTCAGGTAGGCGTTAAATACATCTTTAACTAAAAGAACATATCCT
>CAZULD010000100.1:0-8292 GCA_964621135.1 uncultured Bacteroides sp.
GCGTTTATCGTAATCGTCTACAACATCATCGCCCAGTTCGGCCTCCACGGCCTCGCGATCGCCACCTTCATGGCCGGCGTCATCCTGCTGCTCATGGGCCTCTTCCGACTCGGCACAGTAATCAAATTCATCCCTTATCCCATTGTCGTAGGCTTCACCGCCGGTATCGCCCTGACGATATTCTCGACCCAGATCAACGACTTCTTCGGCCTCGGTCTGCGCGACATACCCGGCCAGTTTATCCCCAAATGGATAATGTATATCAAGAACTTCGGCAACATTGCCCTGCCGACCCTCGCCACAGGCCTCGTATCACTCCTTATCATTATCCTCACTCCTAAGATCTCCAAGAAGCTCCCCGGCGCACTCATCGCCATCATCGTCGTTACCGCCGCATGCTGGCTTCTGTCGGCCAACTTCGACTGGTTCAGCGTCGAGACCATCGGCGACCGCTTCGGATCCATGGCCACAGACATTCCGACGCCTCACGGCTTTGAACTCAACATGGCCACGATCAATATGCTCCTTCCCTCGGCGTTCACCATCGCCGTTCTCGGTGCTATCGAGTCGCTGCTGTCGGCTACCGTGGCCGACGGTGTAACGGGCTCACACACCAACAGCAACACCGAACTGATAGGGCAGGGCATAGCCAACATCGCCGTACCCTTCTTCGGCGGTATCCCTGTCACCGGCGCCATCGCCCGCACCATGACCAATATCTCTAACGGCGGACGCACACCCGTGGCCGGCATCGTCCACTCGCTCGTCCTGCTGCTGATCTTCCTCTTCCTCATGCCTCTGATCAACTATGTGCCTATGGCCTGCCTCGGCGCCGTCCTTATGGTCGTGGCATATAACATGAGTGGCTGGCGCACGATCGTCGGAATCTTCAAAGCTCCCAAGAGCGACATTTCGGTGCTGATCGTCACCTTCCTCCTCACTGTCATCTTCGACCTTACCATCGCCATCGAGATCGGTTTGCTCCTTGCCGTCGTCCTCTTCCTTCGTCGTGTAACCGAGAACACCGAGATCAAAGTCTACGCCGAGCATCTCGACGTAGCCGAAGGCACCGACCTCAGCCAGAGCCACCACGAAGTACTCGACGTTGCCAAGGGCGTGAGTGTCTACGAGATCGACGGCCCGTTCTTCTTCGGTGTCGCTACCAAGTTCGACGAACTTATGCGCTCGACCATCGGCACCAAGCCCCTCGTCCGCATCATCCGCATGCGTAAGGTATCGTTTATCGACGCCACCGGCCTACACAACCTCGAGATCCTCATATCGTCGTCGCAGAAAGAGGGCATCCACATCGTCCTCTCCGGTGTCAAGCCCAATGTGCGCGAGTCGCTTGAGCATGCCGGCATCGACCGCATGATCGGCGCAGACCATATCTGCGACCATATCACAAAGGCCGTAGTGATGGCTAATAACCTCGTGAAAAAGCTCTCCGAAAAAGATGCCGTTGTGGAATAATCGGCCCTTTTAAGGCACTATTTTCCACCGACCTCGACGTTTTTATCGATTTTTTATCCTGCAAAGCATAAATTTTTGGAAAAATGTTTTGCTAATAAAAAAAAACGATATAACTTTGTGACGTTTTTTGAAGGACAATAATATTGTTTTATTTTTTAATTCAGACTAAAAATGAAAAAGTTAGTTTTATTACTTGCTGTTACTTTCAGCGTATCACTTTTCTCTTGCGGCAACAAGGCTGCTGAAACTACTGAAGCTCCCGAAGCAGAAGCAACTGAAGTTGTTGCTGAAGGCGTAGAAGTTGCTACTCCCTGCTGCGAAAACGAAGGCTGCGTAGCTGACTCTTGCTCAGCTGATTCTTGCTGTGCAGCAGCCGCTGAAGTTGTTGAAGCTGTAGCTGAATAATTTCAACTCGCCTTTCGCAAATTCAACGAAATTACGGCAGACGCCTGTCTGTCCGTCTGAAAACCGGATCGTTAGCGATCCGGTTTTTTTGTATCCCTGTAATTCTCGCAAATTTTATTCCGAGCCGAGCAAACATTATCAGCCGAGCGATGTTCTAAATTTAAATGATTGCTTACTTTGCTCCGATCCCGATTCACAGTTGGCTTCCCTGCATACAGTTTTCAACCATATTAATTATTTAGGAACGAGGCTTAACTGATGAAACGTTTATTCTCAACATTAATCATTCTTTCAGCATTATGCATTAGCGGCGCTGCGCGGGACTTCCGTGACAGCGTCGAGGCTCGTTTCCGTCAGTCAAAGTCGTCGGTCGATCTCAATTTTGATGACAACCGCGCCGCGTTGGACAGCCTTATCGTCCGTCTGAACGCTTATGCGGCTGCCGACTCAACGTTCCGCATCGACAGTATCCGCGTCGTCGGAGCTGCGTCGCCCGAAGGATCCGCAGCATGGAATATGATCCTTTCCCGCCGCCGCGCCGACAGTCTTCTTGACTATGTCCGCCGCAACTCCTCCTTTGGCAGCGACGCAGCCGTCTCTTATGATTTCGTAGGGCGCAACTGGACCGGTCTCCTCAGCCTCGTCGCCGCTGATCCGTCAGTGCCTGCCCGCGAAGAAGTGCTCGCCTATATCGACTCCGTCATCTATGACCTCGCCAACGGTCAGCCCGACGATGCCGCTCATCTCAGCGGACTCAAGAAGATCGATCAGGGCCGCGCCTATTCTTATATGTACCGCACTCTTTTCCCGCAGCTCCGCCTGTCGGAATTATATCTCGGTTATAATTACAATCCATACAGGTCGCTCCGACCGATAAGCTCGGAGTTCACACCGTTCGACGTGACGCTGCTCGCTCCCGCCGGTGATATTTTCGCCGTCGCTCAGCCTTCACGCGCTCCCCGCAATTTCTACATGGCTCTTAAGACCAACATGCTTTACGACGTAGCTGCTCTTCCGAGCATTAGCGCCGAATTCTATCTCGGCAAAAACATTTCGCTCGTCGGCAACTGGACTTACGGTTGGTGGGACACCGATCGCCGTCACCGTTACTGGCGTGCTTACGGAGGCGATGTCGCCTTGCGTTGGTGGTTCGGCCGTAAAGCTGCCGAAAAACCGCTTACCGGCCATCATCTCGGCGTCTACGGCGGAGTCTTCACTTACGACTTCGAATTCGGAGGCCGCGGCTATATGGGCGGACGACCCGGTCACTCACTCTGGGACAGATGTCTCTTCAACGGCGGCATTGAGTATGGCTACTCTCTTCCGATCGCTCGCCGTCTCAACATCGACTTCACTATCGGCATCGGTTATATCCACGGCCAATATTACGAATACGTTCCCGAGGACGGTCACTATGTGTGGCAGTCGACTCATAAACTCAACTGGTTCGGTCCGGCCAAAGCCGAGGTTTCACTCGTCTGGCTCATCGGTCACGGTAACTACAACGCAAAGAAAGGAGGCCGGATATGATTCGCTCATTTAAATATATCGTAGTCCTCGCGCTTGCCGCCGTCACCACATCGTGCAACCACAAGGATCTTTGCTTCGATCATACCCATACACTCAGTGTCAATGTCGTTTTCGACTGGCGCAATGCTCCCGACGCAAATCCCGCATCGATGGAACTCCACATGTTCGATGCCAAGACCAATGCCTCCACACGATACAGCTTCAGCGGTCGCGACGGTGGACCCATCCACATCCTCGGCGGCGTCTACCACGGACTCTGCATGAACAACGACGACACCGACTGGGCTCGTTTCAGAAACGTGTCAAGCATCGACTCTTACGAGATCTATACCCGCGACGCCGATGTTCTCGAAGCATACAATCTCGAAGCCCGCTCAGTCCCCAGAGCCGAAGGCACCGAGAACGAGCGCGTGGTCTACACGCCCGGCATGGTGTGGAGCGATCACCTCTATAACATTGACATTCCTATCGACGGCGGCAACAAGACCGTCACCCTCTATCCTGAAGAAATTGTCTCACATTATACTGTCGATATCGACAGCATCGAGAACTTTGAACATATCGACGGTTCATCGATCGACGGCACTCTCTCAGGCATGGCCGAGAGTTTCCGCGAAGCCGCCAAACAGGCGTCTGACACAAAGGTTACTATGCCGTTCCAACTCACGGCCGAAGGCGATGATACGCTCCACGCCGAGTTCCTCACCTTCGGCGAAAGTCCCGAGACTAAAAATCCTCACATCCTGACCGTCTACGTCATTCTGTCAGATGGATCAAAATGGTACTACACCTTCGATGTTTCGGATCAGATCTACAACGCTCCCGATCCGCGCCACGTCCACATTGTCGTCCACGGTCTCAAGCTACCAAAACCGATGTCGGCGAGCGGCGGATTGAAGCCCGATGTAAACGATTGGAACACCGATTACGTTGATATTAATATGTAAATTAATTAAATAATATATAACTCTAACCGAAAACACTTTATTGACATGAAAAAGATTTCCGTAATGTTTGCTATCGCCGCATTTGCTTTAGCATCCTGTTCGCAGGATGAACCTGTGGACATCAACCAGGGTCGTCAGATTGATTTCCGTCCCGCTATGGGTTCGCGTGCAACCGAAACCACCAACGCCAACCTTTCTGACATAACAGTTACAGCCCTTCTCGGCCAACAGACCTTCTTCAAGGATCTGACTTTCACTAAGACCGACGGCTTCTTCACTTCGAATCCTCCTTACTACTGGCCCGGTGATGACAGTGAGCTCGACTTCTACGCTTACTCACCTGCACAGCCCGGCGGCACAATCGCTATCAGCAGTGACTCGAAGACCATGACCGGCTTCTCGCCCGCAACTGAAATCGCTGATCAGGTCGACTTCATAACTTCTTACGCTACCGGTAAGAAATCAACCAACGAGGCTTCAGGCGTCGAACTTACTTTCGACCACCGACTCTCTCAGATCGAAATTCAGGGTAAGACCTCTAATGAGGCATACACCTTCAAGGTTACAGGTGTCCGTATCGGCGAACCCGTCTCGACTGCCGATTTTGATTTCGGCACAGGCGCATGGACTCTCGGCACAGACCGCGCTATCTACGAACAGACCTATGACAACGCCATCACCCTCGGCGAAGAACCTGTATCGCTTATGGCTGTTACAGCGAGCGGCGATGCGTCAGACAACGCTATGCTGATCCCTCAGTCGCTTACAGCATGGGATCCTGAAAACGACGCTACCAACACAGCTAACGGTGCTTACCTTTCTGTAAGACTTCAGATCACCACTACCGAAACCGGTGCTCAGGTCTATCCTTTCCCCTCTGACGGCAACTGTATCTGGGCTGCAGTGCCTATCGACAAGGCTTGGGAAGCAGGTAAGAAATATGTCTACACCCTCGACTTCTCTCACGGCGCAGGTTATGTAGATCCTAAAGATCCTAAACCCGGTACACCTATCCTCGGTGGCCCGATCAAATTCACAGTCGACGTAACCGGATGGCAGAACGAGCCTATCGACGAAGATATGCAGACTTATAAAGGCGAATAATCCGTAAGTCGGAACGTTATACAGGTCGCAGGGGGTTAAATGTTCCCCCTGCGGTCACAAATCGAATCATTTCGAAAAATCAATTTAAAAATCAATTAGCGATGAAAACAAAAATCCTGTCATATATCGGAATCGGCCTCCTCGGCCTCGCTTCGGCAGCAGCGCTGTCGGGTTGCTCCGACACGGATTTGGATCAGATTGCCCGTGGAGGTGACGAGATCCGTTTTCGAATCGCACGTTCCGAAGCATGGTCTCAAGCTGCGTCACGCTCGACCGGAGGCGAAAGTGGGGCAGAGCGTAGCAAATCGCTGCTAATGCTTGTCTCAGGCCGTGACAGTCTCTATCTGTCGGCCGTCGAAACTGTTGGTTTCGGCAGTCAGCAGGCATCGCGTTCTGCTACTGTAAATTCTGCCGACGATATGGAGTCGTTTGGCGTCTACGCCGTCCGTTCCGACGCTGCCCAACCACCATATATGAATAATGTCGAAGTGACAAAGGACGCCGGCTGGACGCCCGCGGCCGAGTATCTCTGGCCCGGCGACGGCGGTCTTCACTTCAACGCTTATTCGCCATATGTCACTGCCGGAGCTGATGAGGGCATACTCTCGGTTCCCGAATTTGATGCGGCAGGCTCTCTGACACTCGACTATCTTGTACCTGCCGCCGTAAAGGATCAGATTGATCTGATGCGCGCCGAACCGGCGGATGCGTCCGCGTCGCCGTGTGCACTCACTTTTGATCATGCTCTGACTGCCGTCCGCTTTGTCGCCGGATCACAACTGTCGCCCTGTACCATCTCAGAAATTCAAATCAGCGGCGTGGCATCTGGCGGCACGCTCGACCTCGAGTCAGGCCAATGGTCGGATGTCAGCGGCTCAGCTTCCTATTCGGTTACTCCCGATCTCGAGCTCGCGGCTGCGACCGGATCAAAATATGTTGCGGCAGGCACAGCGCTGATCGCCGACGATGAAACCTTCATCCTCATGCCGCAGGCATTGCCCGATGATGCAAAAATTATCCTTACGGTGACTTCCGACGGAAAGACTTCGACATTCGAAGCCTCGCTCGCCGGACAGGAGTGGACCGCGGGTCACACCGTCACCTACCGTCTCTCGGCTTCGGCTGACTCGCCAGAACTGATACTCACCGTAACGGATACCGCCGGCAATACCGTCGACAAACTTAATGCCAACTATACCGGCAGCAAGTTAAGCTACAACGTCAACAGTTACTATACAACTGACGGATCGACAATGCAGCCCATCGAATGGGATGCTACGCTTGTTGACGCTGACGGCAACGTGCTCACCGATGCTCCCGACTGGCTTATCAGCTATGCGAAGGACGGTAGCGGCGAGACCGCCTGCACCATGACGACCGACATGACCGAGCCTGACTTTTTGCAGATGAGTGACGGCACACGCACCCTTCGTAACACTGCCGACATCAATGTGTCGAGTGGACATGAATATTACAATCTGTCGAATTCGACGGGTGCTGACGCCGTCGAGAACACCGCCAACTGCTATCTGATCAACGCACCGGGCAAATACTCTCTACCCCTTGTCTATGGCAATGCCATAAAAGACGGTGCGACCAACAGCGGCGCCTACGTCTCAACACTCAAGGCAACTATCAACAATCAGAAGAGTGCCCTGCTGAAGTTCATCAACCATCTCGGTAATGAGATCTCTGATCCGTATATCTACAACAATGCAGGTTGCGATCCCTATGACGCAGAACTTGTCTGGGAGGAGAAGATCGGACTGGTCCGCAACGTCACTCTCTCAGCCGATAAAAAGAGTCTCGAGTTTGAGATTCCGGCAGGATTTATCCGTCAGGGTAATGCCGATGTTGCAGTGCGCGACAAAGACGGCAACGTTATGTGGAGTTGGCAGATTTGGGTGACTGATTTCGTCAACGGCAGTGACTGGTACACCGTGCCCATCGATGGTAAGGACTATCATCTCTATCCCCATACGCTCGGTCGTGTCAACGCCGGTGACCGCACGCAGTTCAAGGCCGACTCGGTCACGATGCGTCTCACTCAAAAAAACGTTCCCGACGGACTTGAGCCTCTGACCGTAGACATCCCTGTCAATCTTGCAGGTAAGGTGATCGACACCAACAGTTACTACAGCTTCTATCAGTGGGGGCGTAAAGACCCGATCGTCTCGGCTATCGATCAATTCTATGACGGTAACCATAATGAGATCAGTGCCCAGCAACTGCCGCAGACACCATTCGGAGACTCGCATAAAGACGCGATCGTTACGTCGATCCTGCACCCCGAACTGTTCCTGACTTCGTCAGCCTCTAATTTCGAGATGTCGGTTTTCTATGTCAATCTCTGGAATATCGATGAGGTGACGATGTCCCCTAACGCAATTAACACACCAAACGTCAAAACTGTCTATGATCCTTGCCCTGTTGGCGCAAAAGTACCTATCGGTAATGAATTCTTTACCATAAAAGATTACGAATACACTTACGATGAATCAGCCCAAACGGTCTACCTTACTCTGCCGAGCGGTCGGCGTGTCGATTTCGCGATGTTGGGCTATAGATCCAAATCCGGTGCAGAAGTTGTCAACAGTACTCTCGGAGGCTTCTGGACCGCAGTTGCCGCCCACAAAGGGAAGACGGTAAACTGTGAATATTTCCATATCGGTGCAACTGCCGGTGATATGAGGTTCGCCACAATGACGCCTGTCGAAGGTTTCGGCCTCCGTCCCGTCATGGATGAATGATTTGATTGCGCCGCAGGCGCGATTATGAATAAATAATTAGATAATTAAGAGATATGCCCGGCATGTCTCTTTTTTATTTTCTC
>CAZULD010000101.1:0-8200 GCA_964621135.1 uncultured Bacteroides sp.
ATATAAGCGTCCAGCTTATCGTCGTCGGTAAGATCCCAGCCGCTGATGGATATGTTGCCCGCATTGGCCTGGGTATACAGCCAAGTCCAGATGTCGTTATAGGTGGGCTCCGCCGAGCCGGCGCTGATCAACGCCTGCTTGGCCTGATTATAGAGAGCCTGCGCTTCGATCCAGTTCTGGTCATACCGGTTGCCATACTTGACCAGGACCTCGTAGGCCTGGTCCTTGACCTCCTCCAGACGGGCCTGCTCCAGAGTATTGAAGTAGTCATACTCCGTGGGCGTGTTCACCACCTTCAGGGAGGTGCCCTGGGCAGCGCCCTCCTCGGGCTCCACCAGAGTGCCCAGCAGACCGTGCTCGTCGGTGCCCAGCATATAGAGGTGCTTCTCCAGCAGCTCCTTCACATCGCTGTCGTTCTCGTCCGGCTGACCCTCATAGTTCCGGTACTCCAGAGCCATGAAGATGCCCTGGCTGTTGCCCAGGCCCACGGTGGCGGCGGCGTCCTGATAAGCCCGCTCATCGCCCTGCTTGTTGTTGATCATGGGCAGCGGGAAGGTGGAGGTGGTGACGCCGGGCTCGGCGGCCTCCATGAGAGCTGTATTCTCTCCCCAGCCGTGGATCTTGGTATTGCGGTCGCCGGACACCCAGATCTCGGTGCCCTCGGTCAGGATGATCATGTTGTGGCCGCTGATGTAGACCTCCTGGACATGGTTGAGGCCGGGTACCTTCTGGGGATAGCTGTAGCTGACAACTCCCCTCCGGGCGCCCATGCGGTCATACTCGTTGCCGCCCCAGACGTACAGCTCGCCCCTCTCGGTAAGGGCCGCGGCCGAGGAGCCGTAGGCGAATACCTTGATGATCTTGCCGGTGCGCTCGTCGCCCAGGAAGCCGGTGCCGTCAGCGCCCCGGACCCGCTGCGGGGTGGGGTAGGCGCCGGTACTGGACACGTCCATATTCAGACCCAGGCTGCCGCTGATGTTCTGGCCCCAGGCCCAGACGTAGCCGTCCTGGCTGACGGCCAGGGCGAAGGTGTCGCCCGCGGCCACGGAGACGATGCGCTTCATCTCGCCGCTGCCCGACTGCACGGGCCGGACCCACTCGTACTGCTTGGTCCGCAGCTGGTTCTGACCGATCTGGCCCAGCAGGTTGGAGCCCCAGGCCTTGGCCGCGCCCTCGGCGGTGACGGCCACGCTGAAGTCGGTGCCGGTGGCCAGAGCGGGAACGTTGAACTCGAAGGTCCAGTTGCCCTCGCTGTCCTTATAGCCTTCCTTGGGGTCGTCATAGGCGGTCTTGTTGGGGATCACCTCTACCTCCAGGATGGTCTTGAGCTTGGTATTCTTCTCGTAGATCACCACGTTGGCCGCGCCCACGCCGTGGTAGATGATCTCGCCATAGGAGGTCACAGAGACCACCGTCTCGTTGGAGGAGGCGAAGACAAACTCCGCGTTCTCGTTCAGAGCCACAGGCAGCTCGTTATAGACGTTGAACCAGTAGATCACCGGGCGCAGCCTCCAGCCGGAGTGGATGTCGGGCTCCCCAACCGACGGGGGATTGTAGACATAGATGAGACGGTTGCTCTTCACACCCTGCTGAGCGTTATTCAGCGTCATGCGCAGGTCGTCCACGTAGTTGGGTCTGGTCTCGTTGCTGACTCCGGTCAGGGGGCTGGTGCCGATGATCCGGTTGCCCATCTGGCCAAAGTCATTGGCGCCCCAGACGTAGACCGAGCCATCGTAGGTGATGGCGGAGGTAAGACCCGTCATATCCCGGCTCTCGCCCAGCACGGCCGGGCCGTAGGGACTGGTCTTCACTTCCACATCGTTATAGCCGTTCACGTTCAGGTTCATGCCCACCGAGGTGTCGGCCTGGACCACGCCGGTGATGGGCTCCTCCCGCAGCTCGGGAGTCTCGCTGACCACCTTGCCCTCGCCGGAGGGATCGCCGTAGGGAATGCCCGCGGTGTCGCCGGCCTGGACCTGGACAAAGCTGAGGGAATCCACAGGGGCGCCAACCGTGGGACCAACGCCCAACTGGCCGGCGTTGTTGGCGCCCACAGCCCACAGGGTGCCCAGAGAGCCGAAGCCGTTCTCCGCCGCGATCTCTTCCTCAGTTGTGCCGGTGCCCCAGAGCTTGGCAGAGCCGTCCTGGATCAGGGCCACCGTGGTCTGGCCGCCGGTGACGCTCTGCAGGGTAACATCGTCGCGGGACATACTGGCATTCTTGGTAAAGCTGGTCTGCTTCAGCTTGTCGCCGGTGGCCAGCTGGCCGGCGGTATTGTCGCCGGTGGTCCACACATCGTTATTCTTGGTGATGAGCATGATGTTGCCGCGGCCGGCGTCGGCGTTCACGATCCGGTCACCGGACCCGATCAGATCCCTCAGGCCGCTGTCGTCTCTGGTATTCACGTTGGTCACCGCGCTGGATTCCACCTTCATGGCCCAGCGCATCAGGGTGCCCATCACGTCCAAGGCGTAGCTGTTGTCCTGGGCGGAGACAGCCAGATCCACAATGGAGGACACCGGTGTGCGGACGGGCTTCAGCACGTCGGAGCGGCTGCTGTCGCCCACCAGGGAGATCTCACCGTTGCCCCAGACGAACAGGTCGCCGGTATCGGTCAGAGCCATGGCAAAGCTGCGGCCGTTGTAAACGCCGGCGCCCATATCCACGATGACCAGCGGGCCCTCCGGGTCGGCGCTGTTGCGCAGCTCACGGAAGTCATTCATGACCACGGGGGTGGGATAGCAGATCTCACGGATGCCCGGGCCGGTAATGCTCTTCAGGCCGTTGCCCATCTGGCCGGAATTGTTGCGGCCCCAAGTATAGAGGGTGCCGTCACTGTCGATGGCCATGGCAAAGTCCATACCGGCCACCACCTTGGTGATCTGGATCCCCTCACTCTGATACACGGGGGTGTAGAGGGCCAGGATGTTCCGGTCCTTGGTGCTCTCGGCATTGGCCACCCGGCGGTTGTAGGCCGCCACGGTGTACTCTTTGGCGTACTTCTCATCGGACAGCGTACCGGTAACGGTCTCGCTGGGACGCTTATAGCCGATCAGCTTGGAGAACTTCACCTGGGTGGGAGTGCTCTCGGCGCCGCCCATGGTGCCCGCGCCGGTGCCCAGCTGGCCCCAGGTATTGCGGCCCCAGCTCCACACGGTGCCGTCCGCCTTCAGGCTCAGGGTGTAGTCGTCGCCCACCGCCACCATGGCGTTAGCTCCGGTGGTGTAGGTCACCTTCAGCTCATAGGCGCCCTTGGTGTAGGCCGCGCTGTTGGCAGCCATCTCCTCGTCGATCTTATCCGGGTTCCAGACATAGCCGCCGTCCAGGTAGGGCTTGCGGACGGTGACCTGGAACTGCAGCTCCCGGACGGTGACGCCGTCATTGACGGTCACCAGGATGTAGGTCTGGCCGTAGCCCACGGCACGGAGGATCCCATCGGCGTCCACATCGGCAACCATGGGATTCAGGCTGGTGTACTTCACCGTGATGCCGGAGGCCGGACCATACTGGGCCAGGGCGTGCAGATCGTTGAAGCGGAAGAAGTTGTCCTCCTTCTCCAGCAGGCTGAAGTTCCGGCAGGCCATGTAGTTGGCCGCCAGGTCAAACTCATGGGGCATGGAGACAAAGGCTTCGTCCACAATGCTATTGTTGTCCTTGTCAACCCTCTTCTTGTCGCTCTCCAGCACCAGCTCCACGGAGGACACCTGGCCCTCCACGGTCAGCAGACTGTTGAGCTTTGTGGGCGTGAAGGTGTAGGGCTCGGACAGGCCTTGGCTTCCCACCTGGCCCCGGTTGTTGAAGCCGAAGGACCAGACCTCGCCGATCTCATCCACATAGGAGGTATGGTTGGTGCCGGCGGCCACAGCGTTGACGCGCCTGTCGCCCTCTGTGCTGACAAATTCGGGGTTCTTGGTGGCGTCGCCGCCGCCCAGCATACCGCGGCCCAGTTCGCCGTAGTGGTTGCTGCCGCCGCTGAGGATCAGATCACCGAAATCATTCACCGTGTAGAACACGCCGTTGCTTCCGCCGGACAGCATCACGCGGCCGCGGAAGTCAGGCCGGTTCACCCCCAGAGTCAGGTCGGTGATCTCGGCAGGCCGAGTCAAGACCCTCTCGTTGGTGGTGTAGAGGTTATTCACCTGGCCCCAGGCGTAGAGGTTACCGGTCACTTCGTCGCCGGTCCTATAGTTGGTCACTCGCACACGGCCTTCCTTTGTCTGCTCCACCTGGAAGACCACAGCCGTGCTGTTGTTCTTGCCGCCGCCCACTGCCATAACGCGGTAGTTCAGCAGGGCGGTTCCGCGGGTGCCCACATTGGTGCCGTTGCCGATGGCATAGTAGCTGTTATCGCCCATGCCCATGACCTTGCCGTTGCCCACCAGGATATGGCCGGTTCCGGACTCGCCTCCGGCCACCGCGGCCACCACGCCGTTGGCGATGTGGACGCTGACCGGATTCTGGTACTGCCGGGTGATGGCAGAGATACTCAGCTCGCCATAGGTGTTGTCGCCCACGCCAAAGAGGTTGTCAGAGATCATCTTGGGCTGGGTACTGCCGACGGTCTTGACGTCGATCACATTACCGTCCTCGTCCAGCTCCTCCTCCGTGACCTCCACGTACTTGTAGTAGTAGGGACTCTTGAGCATGTAGGCATAGCCATGGGCCTCGTCGATCCCGCCCACAGCAATATCTACGACCTCCTGCATGTAGGTCCGGCTGCCCTGGTAGCTGGTGCCTTCGCTCTGGTTGGCGCCTGTCACCTGGGTGGCGTAGGGCACCCGGGTGTAGTAGGAGTAAGATCCGCCCAGACCCAACTGGTTACAGTCGTTGCGGCCCCAACTCCACACGGTGCCGTCGTTCTTCAGCGCATAGGCAAAATTGCCGGTGGCGGCGATCTTCCGCACGTTGTTCAGATACTCATAGCGGATGACCTTTCCGCTCTCGTCCCGCACCTGGGCAATGACCTGCTGGGGAGCCGCCTTGGTTCCGTAGACGGTACCGATACCCAGCTCGCCATAGGCGTTGTCGCCCCAGGTCCAGACCGTGCCGTCGGCAGCCAGGGCCACGGTGAAGGCGGTGCCGGAGGCCAGCATGGGATAGGCCACGCTGGAGCCGTAACCCACCCGGAAGCCGCTCTTGTTCTTCTGGGCCTGGTAGCCTTCGGGGTCATACTCCTCATACTTGGTATAGGAATCGTACATATCCTGATAGAGGCCGCCGCTGGGGGCGTCATTGTCATCGCCGGGCGTATAGACCGGAGTGCCGTCCGCGTACGTGGCCGCAACAAAGTCGCCGCTGTCCACCAGAGGCAGGTTCAGGTGATCCAGATTGTGCAGGTCCTGACCGATGACGCCCACCTGATCCTTCAGGTTCTCCAGGATCTTGGCCACCTGGTCCACCTTTGCCAGGTTGTTGTTGGTGGTGGTATGCTCCCGCAGATACTTGGCAGCCTGCTTGCCGGTCTCCACCGAGGTCTCGTCAGCGGGACGGACCTCCACCTTGAAGGAGCCCACGATCAGGGCGTCGCTGGCCACCGAGATGAGGACATAGGTGGTGCCGGCCTTCAGACCGGTGATGGTGGCCCGCTTATCCGACTGCTTGTGCTGCAGGCCCTTGCTCTCGCTCTCCTCCTCGGTCAGAGTCTCATACTCCACCATGACATACTCGTTCATGCTGGTCTTGTAGATCTCGTCGTTGGCCACCACATTCCAGTCCGAATCCTCCGGAGCATCCCAGGTAAACCAGGCCAGCTCCTGCTTGGAGGTATCGTCACCGATGTTGCTGAACACGTTGAAGGCGGAGATCTTGGGCTCCACATCGAACTGGAACTGCTCACCCTCCCGGATGGACACGGTGTAGTCCTCCAGGATGAAGTAGCTGGTGCCTACCCGCACGGGTACGTCGGTGGAGTCGGTAGTGCCGTCACCGATACGGCCGTTGCCGTTTTTGCCGTAGGCCCACAGGGAGCCGTTACTCTTCATAACGATGGAGTGGCGATCCTTGGCGGTCACCGAGTTGTTCAGCCCGATGATCTCCGTGATAGACGCGCCGGCCACGCCGGAAGCGCCGGCAGAGACCATGGCAGGCTGGCCCCACTGGCTGAGCCGGACCAGATTGTTATTCTCATCCCGGATGGGCTTATGGGTCTCCTCATCCCGGTCAACGGCGGGACGCCACTGGCTCTTCTGCTCCTCTGTCAGTTCATTGCCGTTCAGGTCGTAGGGATCCAGCCCTATGCTGAAGTCCAGCGGATCCCCATTCTCGTCCAGGTTGTCGCCCTGGCCCAGACCGGCGCCGTACAGGTCGCCCACAAAGTTGTCGAAGGGACCGCTCTTATCCACATACTCAAACTTACCCACCGACCACAGATAGTAGTCGTTGTAGGACACCTGGAGGTACTCGGAAATATCGGCCGCCACAGGCATTCCAAGGGTCACCGGCACATAGTACGGCTTATAGCCCTCGATCTCAAAGAGCTTATCGCCCTTCTCCAGATCGGCGAAGGACATATAGTCGTGGTTGCCCTCATCGTCCTTATGCCGATAGCCTACCAGCTCGCCGGAGTTCTGATTCACCACCTCCACATAGTTGGGAAGCAGGCTGATGTCAACCTTTCCGGCCTTCAGATCCTCCATGGTGAAGAGGACCGAGTTATCCGCGGTGCTCACATAGCTATCCACTTTCGAGCCGTACTCATAGCCCATGGACAGCTCCTGGAAGGTGGTGGGCAGGTCATAGTTGTAGAGGGCCTGCTCCACGACGGTATCCGTCGGCGCCAGGGCGGGAACCTGCTGGGCCACGGTCACCGGGTAGTCGGTCTCCACGGTGGTCTTTTCGGTACGAGAGCTGTTGGTCCAGTAGAGGGGATAGCCCAGCGAATCCACCATCTGAACGTTCTCGTTGGACATCTGGAGCTTGCCGTTGGCGTCCACCAGCTGCTCGCCCTGCTTAATCAGCAGATCCCGCTCGCCGTTGGCATACCGGGTATCAAACTCCTCATCATTGGCGCCGCCCCAGGTCTTGACCTTGCCGCCGGTGGTGATGGCCACGGCGTTATACACGCCGCCCCAAACCTCCAGAGCCCGGCCGTTCAGGATGGCCCGGTCGGGAGCGGACTCGTCGGTGATATAGCCGCCGTAAGCCCGATGCTCCTCGTCGTTCACGCCCCAGGTGATGATCTGACCGTCCTTCCGCAGCAGGCGCATATTGGCGGCGATCTTGTCGCCGGAGAGGGTCATGGGTCCCTTCAACTCGGGCTTGCAGTCGCTGGCCGTGACCTCCATGGGCTGCATGATGTTGTTATAGGCCGTGGTGTCTTTGGGGTTCACCACGCCGTGATAGTTGGTGCCCCAACCGAAGATCCTGCCCCGCTTATCCAGGGCGTAGGAGTATGCTCTGACCGTTCTGCCCTCGTCGTCCACCAGGCCGGAGGCCACAATGTCCACGATGGCGGAGCTATAGAGGTCGGCGCCTAAGTAATCGGTGGTCTCCTCGGCCACGCCCTTCACCAGAACGGCGGTGTAGTATACCGTTCCGCCGGACGTCATGCCCTGTCCCAGCGCGCCGGTGCTGTTGTCGCCCCAGCCGTAGATCAGGCCGTCCTCTGTCATTGCCAGGTTGTGGTTTCCGCCCACGGCGATCTTTATGATCCCGGTGAGAGGCACGTAGGAGGTGACCTCCATCCCCTGCTCATTCACCTGGGTCACCGCCCGCAGGACCTCGGTGGGTGTGGTGACCTGGGTGGTCTCTCTCAGCTGACCCAGCTGGCCATAGGTGTTGTCGCCCCAGGCCCACACGGAGCCGTCAGCCTTCAGGGCCACGGTATGGTGGGCGCCCACCTGGATCATGGGGAAGGCCACCGTGCGGTCCTCGCCGGCGTCGGGGCTGGGGGACACGCCGATCTTCATAAAGCCCTGGTTGCCCCGCTTATCGGTCACGATGATGAAGGTGAAGCCGGACTTCTCCTGGGCCTTAATGACGCCCTTCTCATTGACCGTGGCCACATCCGGGTTGGTGCTGACGAATTTCAGATCCGTCAGGCTGGGCGTGTAGTACAGCGGACCGTAAGCGCTGAAGCCCAGGTGGGCCACGATATCCGCCGCCATGATCCGCAGCTCATCGCCGTAGACCAGGCTGGTCATCAGCTCGCCCTCAGGCGTCTCCAGCGTGTCATAGTGCATGGTGGAGGTGGAGCCGTACT
>CAZULD010000102.1:0-8171 GCA_964621135.1 uncultured Bacteroides sp.
ACCGCGACCAGAAGCAAAAAGCAGACCGCAAGTAAGCAGCAATATAAATCTTAAACACGTACAGACCTCAGGTCGGGAGCTCAACCTCTCCCGGCCTAATTTTTTATCTTCCCAAATCCCAATTTAAAAGCTGAAAACTAAAAAACTTACCGACAAACATCCGCGTTATGCTAAAAATCTCTATCTTTGCAGCATTCGAAGAGTCAACTACTCACAAACGACCGTCCCATGTCAGACAAGAATCAATATGACCGTTTAATCGAGGCGATATCAGCCAAAGCTGCCGAGATCCTTCCCAAGGGCTCGAAAGTAGCTCTCTACGGGTCGCGTGCTCGCGGAGATGCGCGTTCTGATTCAGACTGGGATCTCCATATCCTTATCCCCGGTGACGAAAGAATTCCTTGGTCGCTTTGGGATCAGTATGCATGGCCGTTCGCCGACCTCGGCTTAAAATTTGACGAGATAATAAACCCTCGTCTCTACTCCTTTGCGGGCTGGCTCAAACGCAGTTTTCTGCCATTTTACAAAAACGTAGAGCGCGACTCTGTAACCATCTTCCAAAACTGACCTTATGACCCTGCAATCAGACGAGAGAGACGCCATTGTAGCGTATCGGTTGGAAAAAGCCGCAGCCACGATCAAGGAAGTGAAAGATGTCGGAGCATTGGGCTACTGGAATCTGGCAGCCAACAGACTCTACTATGCGGCATATTATGCAAGCGTCGCATTATTGATACGTCACGGCATCGAAACGACAACGCATAAAGGCGCAATCAGGATGTTAGGACAAACATTTGTAAAAAATGGAGTATTATCAGATGATGACGCACGCCTGCTCGGTCGTCTGTTCTCCATGCGTCAGACAGGCGACTATGAAGACCTGTTTGATTGGGAAGAAGATGATGTAGCCCCGCTTATTCCCAAAGTAGAGCTATACATCAGCCGTATCAAAAATTTAATCTGAGCATCGGCTCTTGCTATAGTTGCGGGAGATGCGCAGTAGAAGCTGAAGATTTTGCTTTGTTTTCCGCCACCTGCCTCGGAAAACAGGAAAACAGGAAAACAAGGGAAACAAGGGAAACAAGGGAAACAGGAAAGTGGAAAGTGGAAAGTGGGCAGGCTCAGTCCTCGCAATAGTGACGGAGAACGCGACGGTAAGAGTTGAAGATCTTGCTCTTGCTGACGAAGCCGACGTAATGGCCGTTCTCGACGACGGGGAGATTCCACGCACCGGTGTCGTCAAAAGTTTTCATCACCACGTCCATACTCTGACCGACCTCGATCTTGGCCGGAGGAATCGCCATGAACTTGTTGACATACATCTTGCGGTAGAGGTCGGGGCGGAACATGATGTTGCGGATATCGTCGAGCAGCACTACACCCAGCAGGCGGTTGTTCTTGTCTACGACGGGGAAGAGGTTGCGGTTGGACTTCGAAATAGTGTCGACCATCTCCTTGAGCGACATTTCGGGACGGACGGTGAGGAAGTCGCGCTCGATGACGCTATCCATCTTAAGCAGCGTCAGCACCGCCTTGTCCTTCTCGTGGGTGAGCAGCTCGCCGCGCTTGGCAAGACGCATGGTGTAGATGCTGTAGGGCTCGAAGATCTTGATCGTGCCGTAAGAGATCGTGGAGACTATGAGCAGCGGCAGGAAGAGGTCGTAGCCTCCGGTCAGCTCGGCCGTGAGGAAGATAGCCATCAGCGGAGCGTGCATTACGCCGCTCATCACCCCGGCCATGCCTATGAGGGCGAAATTCTTGGTCGACAACGCGTCGTCAAAGCCTATGACATTGGCAACGTAGGCAAAGAGGAAGCCCGTCATACAGCCGACGTAGAGCGAGGGGGCGAATGTGCCGCCGACGCCGCCCGCACCGTTGGTCGACGATGTCGCAAAGGCCTTGGTCAGGATTATCAGACCGATAAACATGATGATGAACCACACCTGATTGCGATCGCCGTAGAAAGGCGAACCGTTGACTATCGACGAGGGGTCGCCGCTCAACAGACCGAGTATCGAACCGTAACCTTCGCCGTAGAGAGGCGGGAAGAGGAACACCAGAGCCGAGAGGATCAGACAGCCGATGAGAGTCTTGTACCATGGATTCTTAAAGCGGTGGAAGAAGTTCTCCATCATGTTCATCGCCCGTGTGAAGTAAAGCGAAATCAGTCCGCATGCCACACCGAGCACCAGCACATAAGGGATCTTGCCCATATAGAACTCCTCGCTCTGGACGAAGAAGAATTCGAAGTTATAGCCTGTATAAGTGTAGGCCAGCGTAGCGCTCGTGATCGACGCGATCAGCAGCGGCATCACCGACACGGCCGAAAGGTCGAGCATCAGCACCTCCAGCGTGAAAAGCATACCGGCGATCGGAGCCTTGAATATGCCCGCGATGCCTGCAGCAGCTCCGCAGCCGACAAGAATCATCAGCGTGCGCGGCGACATGCGGAAGAGCTGACCTATGTTGGAGCCTATGGCTGCTCCGGTGAACACTATAGGACCCTCGGCACCGACCGAACCACCGAAACCGATAGTCACCGAACTGGCTACGAGCGACGTCCATATATTGTGACGCTTCAGGCGGCTCTTGTTCTGAGAGATCGCATAAAGCACACGGGTCACACCGTGGCTGATATTGTCCTTGACGACATAGCGCACGAAGAGTGCCGAAAGGACCACGCCGATAGCAGGCAGGATGATGTAGACATAGTTACCCGCGCTGACGTTGACATGCGAGGTCAGAGCCGTAGATATCAGATGAATGGCAAACTTCAGCACAATGGCAGCCACGCCGGCGCAGATGCCGACCAGAAAGGCTACAAAAAGCACAAAATCGCGATCCTTGACGTGTTTTTCACGCCACATCAGGAAACGCAGGAACATATCGTGAGGGCTGTGGCCCGTAGCGGTCGGTTCGATCGGTGTCGTAGGTGTTTCGTCCATATTCAGATCATCTATATACCTTTGCCGGTGATGACGGTATTGACCGTATGAAACAATATCTTTAAATCAAGCGAGAAAGAGATATTCTCGACATAGAGCAGGTCGAAATAGAGCCGCTCGACCATCTCGTCGATATCAGAAGCATAGCCATACTTGACCATGCCGAGCGAAGTGATGCCCGGACGGACGTTGTGGATCGTGCACACCGCAGGCTCACGCACGGCGATGCGGTCGAGATAGTATTCGCGTTCAGGCCGCGGACCGACCAGCGACATGTCGCCGCAGACGACGTTGAAGAACTGAGGCAGCTCGTCGAGACGGTATTTGCGCATAAACGCTCCGATGCGGGTCACACGCTTGTCGCCGGGGACACTCAGCGCAGGGCCTGCAGGCTCTGCGCCGGTCACCATGGAGCGGAACTTGACGATGTTGAATTTGCGGCGATGCAGCCCCACCCTCTCCTGACGGTAGAACACCGGTCCTTTGGAATCCATGCGTATAAGCACGGCAAGCACGGCAAGCACGGGCGACAGGATCACCAGTGCGAGCGACCCTAACACGATGTCGCCTAGGCGCTTGAGGTTGATAGCCGCGGGCGAGAGTCCGGGAGTGGTGATGTCGACCAGCGGTTCACCTATAATATTAGTCAGTCGCGGACGCGATGTGACGATGTTGAAAAAGTCGATCGGCAACAGTATCGTCCGTCCGAAGGCGCTCAGACGGTTGATCTCGGCGAGGGTCTGCTGCTGGTCTCCGTCGCTGCTGAGAACGACATAGGCATTCACCCGGTCGCTGTCGCGAGCCTCACCGTAGTCAGCCACACCGATCACCCGGTAGCCCAGACGGCTGTTGTTGCGTTCGAGACGGGCGGCATAGCCGGAAGCCTTTTCAGCCGACGGCCCGACAACCACAACATTATATGTATCCTCACCTCGCGAAGCCTTGCTCAGCAGAATCGCCCTGACAGCATAGCGGGTCAGCAGAACGGCAGTGAAGAAGCACACCCAGAGCGACAGCAACAGGCCGTAATGGAGGCTTCGTTCGCTGAAGTTATCGTTCACCATAATGGCGAAGTAGATGATAAGGCTGCCGGCCAAAGCTCCGAGAGCATCGTTGGTCGTCACCTCGTAGCGCGACTTGTAGCGCGGGTTGTTATAGAAGCCGAGCAAAGCGAACTGAGCCAGCATAACGCACGGGAAAGCAAGGTAGCTCAGCCTGACATGGACGTCCTCCGACCAGACGGCAAACGTTATCCCCGCACCGGAGTTGAGCCACAGATGCCTCACGACGTTGAACAGCAACGTTGCCAGCTCGCAGGCGATAAGGTCGCCGACGATATACATTATCCGTTGCTTGGCTGAGGCTCTCACGCGTAATTCACAAATGGTTATTTTCGCAGCATCTTAAAAACTCCGCCCTCCGACAGCTTGATGACCGTCGACGGCTTGGATGCCCACGGAAGATCGCGTCCCCACTCACACACATGGTCGACAGCTTGCAGCACCGCAGGGTCAATCTCGGCGAATGACTTCGGAGCAGGCTCACCGCTTATGTTGACCGACGTCGAAACCAACGGCCTGCGCAGACGCTTGCACAGTTCGGCCGAGAAACGCTCGGCTGTGAGTCTCACGCCTATGCTCCCGTCCTCAGCGACGACTTCAGGAGCGACTCCCGTAGCATGGTCGTAGACTATGGTCATCGGCTCAACGGCGACGTCAATCAACTGGTAGGCTACTTCGGGAACATCCGTCACAACACGCTCCAATGCTGCGACCGAATCAACGAGCGTAATAAGAGCCTTGGAGTCAGCGCGACGCTTGATCTCGAAAACCTTTTTCACGGCAACGGTATTGGTGGCGTCACAGCCGATGCCCCACACAGTGTCGGTCGGGTAAACGATCACTCCGCCGCGGCGAAGGACATCCAGACACTTGTCTATCTCGTTCTTGAATAATTCATCCATAGGAATAGTCATTGCCGAACAACTGATTCGGTAAGCACAAAGTTAATGATTTTTCAAGCGGCCGACTGCTAACAAACGTTAAATATACAACAACTATTAAACCCTCCCTCCATCTTCGCGTCATACATTAAAACAATATCATCCTTCACACAATAGTAATAAAACATCTTTTTCATAAGACAGAAAGCTCCGACTCGCGAAGAATCGGGGCTTTGTTGTATAAGCGAGGTATAATAAACAGTACTCACTTATATATCACCTTTGTAATATGCAGACTAACGAATAGGCCAATTTTAGTCCTCCCGTTTTTTTATCAAATCTCTGAGGAATTCAAAAGAAATGACTAATTTTGCCAATGCACAACAAACGTAATTATCATGAATAATTTAGTCACACGTTCTCTATCAGGAATTGTCTACGTCGCCCTTATCGTAGGCTCAATCATTGCCGGGCCCTACTGGTTTATGATCCTGATGATATGCTTCTCCATTCTGGCTCTCCACGAATTCCGCGTACTCACCCACTCCGATCAGCCGTCGTCGGGCATAACCACAGCAATAGGCATCGCAGACATGGCGGCAGCCGTAGCCCTCTGCGCTTCGGCCGCCAAAGGCCAGTCGCCGCTCATGAATTTCAGCGTGATAATGATATGCTACATCATCATCCGTGCGACTCTCGCGCTATACGACAAGCGAGACAATGCTCTTCGAGCCACTGCAATGTCCGTCCTGTCGGTTACATACATAGGCCTCCCTCTTGCCACGGCTGTACTCCTTTCAGAGTCTCAGACATCAGCCTATCTTGTGCTTATCATGTTCATAATGATATGGCTCAATGACACCGGAGCGTATTGTGTAGGTTGCACACTCGGACGACATCGTCTATTCCCCCGTCTTTCGCCCAAGAAATCATGGGAAGGCTTCTGGGGTGGAATGATATTCTGTATTGCCGCAGGTGGTGCATGCTACTGGTCATCCATCCAGCCCGATCCGGTATTTGTAACAGGCGGATCATTGTGGGCGTGGCTCGGACTCGGCGCCGTAGTCAGCCTGTTCTCAACGTGGGGAGATCTCTTCGAATCACTCATCAAACGCACCCTCGGCGTCAAGGATTCCGGTCGCCTCATTCCCGGTCACGGCGGAATACTCGACCGTATCGACTCACTGCTCTTTGTTGCGCCGGCTACATTTATTTATGCGCTTTTAACCAATCTTATGTGATTTCAGCGCAACATTTCCTCATTAATTATTGTATAAATAATAATTATAATCTACCTTTGTAAGCAGATCGACTGCTTGCAGCGATGGATAAAAGAATTGAAACAATACATAAAACTCCCCTACATAACCACATGGAAAATCAAGATCTCCTTTTAAAAGAAGTTACCGAGAAAGCACAATCATGGCTTCAGGACGGCTATGACGAAGAAACCCGTGCAGAAGTGCGCCGTATGCTCGACGCCGAAGATAAAACCGAACTGATCGAGTCGTTCTACCGCGATCTCGAATTCGGCACAGGCGGTCTCCGCGGAATCATGGGTGCAGGCACAAACCGCATGAACATCTACACTGTCGGTGCAGCTACCCAAGGTCTGGCAAACTACCTTAAGGAAGCGTTCAAAGACCTTCCCGAGATAAAAGTGGTCGTCGGCCACGATGTGCGTAACAACTCCCGCAAATTCGCAGAAATCGTTGCCAATATATTCTCTGCCAACGGTATCAAGGTGTATTTGTTTGATAGCTTCCGTCCTACTCCCGAGCTTTCATTCGCTATCCGCGAACTCGGCTGCCAGAGCGGCGTCAACATCACCGCATCACATAATCCCAAGATCTATAACGGCTACAAGGCATACTGGAGCGACGGTGCGCAGATCATCGCGCCCCACGATGTTAACATCATCGACAATGTCAACCGTATCAAGGACGTAAAAGACATCAAGTTTGAAGGCGATCCCTCCAAGATTGAAATCATCGGCGAGGATATGGACAACAAGTTCCTCTCTGCCATTCAGACTCTGTCACTCGATCCCGAAGTGATCAAGCGTCATGCCGATATAAAAATCGTCTACTCACCTATCCACGGCACAGGTGTGAAACTCATCCCCGAGTCGCTCCGTCGCTGGGGCTTCACCAATATTATCCATGTCCCCGAACAGGACGTTCCGTCGGGCGATTTTCCCACTGTAGATTCACCTAACCCCGAGAATCCCTCGGCAATGGCAATGGCGATCGCAAAAGCTAAGGAAGTCGGTGCGGACCTCATCGTAGCTTCTGACCCCGATGCAGACCGTATCGGTTGCGTTATCCGCGATAACAACGGTGAGTACCAGCTCATCAACGGCAACCAGATCGTGATGATTCTCCTCAATTACATCATGCGCCGTAAACGCGAGATGGGTCTTCTCGACGACAGCGAATATGTTGTCAAGACTATCGTCACCACCGAAACCATCAAGGCCATCGCCGAGAACTACAACATCAAGATGTTTGACTGCTACACGGGCTTCAAGTGGATCGCATCTGTAATTCGTGACCTCGAAGGCACAATGAAATATCTCGGTGGCGGTGAGGAAAGCTACGGATTCCTTGCCGAAGACTTCTGCCGCGACAAAGACTCAGTGTCAGCAATCTCCCTTATGGCCGAGATCTGCGCTTGGGCAAAGGATCAGGACATGGACTTCAATGAAATGCTTCAGGATATCTATATCAAGAACGGCTTCTCACACGAAGAAGGCATCTCAGTTGTCCGTGAAGGCAAGAAGGGTGCTGAGGAAATCGCTCAAATGATGAAAGATTTCCGAGCCAATCCTCCAAAATCTCTCGGCGGCAGCCCCGTTGTTACAATTAAGGACTATGCAGACCTCAACTGCACAGATCTCCGCAACGGGAAAGTGTCAAAGATGGATTTCCCCACCACGAGCAACGTTCTGCAATTCTTCACCGAAGACGGTTCGAAAGTCTCTGTTCGTCCTTCGGGCACAGAGCCTAAGATCAAGTTCTATATGGAAGTTCGCGGCACACTCAAAGACAAAGCTGACTACGAGCGTGCAAACCGTGATGCTGCCGCAAAGATCGAGGCTATAAAGAAAGATCTCGGCATCTGATTCTGAACAATAAGAATATTTCCGGCCGGAGTCTGAACCGATTTTCTCGGACAGGCCCCGGTCGGTTTTAACAATCCGGCTTCAAATATTCATTAATGGAAGTTATCTACGAAGACAATCACATCATAGTCGTCAACAAGGCTCCGGGCGAAATTGTCCA
>CAZULD010000103.1:0-1539 GCA_964621135.1 uncultured Bacteroides sp.
TCACGTTTCGACAGGTAGTCGTTGACGGTCACGACATGAACACCGCGTTTTGAAAGCGAACGGAGGAACACCGGGAGGGTGGCCACGAGGGTCTTACCTTCACCGGTAGCCATTTCGGCGATCTTGCCCTGATGGAGAACAATACCGCCAATGAGCTGCACGTCGTAGTGGATCATATCCCACTTGATTTCGTTGCCTCCGGCGAGCCAATGATTCTTCCAGATGGCTTTGTCGCCTTCGATGGTGACGAAATCGCGTCCCTGACCGGCGAGTTCGCGGTCGAGATCGGTAGCGGTCACTTCGATTGTTTCGTTGTTGGCAAAGCGCGCGGCAGTTTCACGCACTACGGCAAAAACTTCGGGCAGATGCTCGTTGAGTTTGTCTTCGAGGGTGTCGAGTATGTTTTTTTCGTGTTTGTCGATCTTGTCCCAGACAGGCTGACGCTCTTCGAAGGGGAGAGACTCTACGGTCTCGCGGAGCGAAGCAATCGCTTCGTCATCTTCTTTTGTGGCGGCAGCAAGGTCGGCGCGGACAGCGTCGATACGGCTGCGGAGCTGATCGTTGGTGAGATCTTTCAATGTAGGGCCGATAGCGTTGATTTGATCAACTATCGGACGGATGGCTTTGAGGTCGCGCTGCGACTTGTTGCCAAAAATCTTACTTAATACTTGTACGAATGACATTTAGTATATCGGTTGATGAGGTGTGATATTACAAATTGAATAAATGGTCGGAGAGAGGGCTGACGGTCGCTCACTGGTGGCGCAAAGCCGAGAGCGAAGCAGCGTTGGGCGACCGGATACGGAGTATGCGGGCCACCGTAGGAGCTATGGTGCGGACATCGACAGGCGTGTCGATGCGTGTAGGCGTTACATAGCCGGGGGCAAGGATGAATGCCGGAGCAGTCGGCGCGACTATGCGCTCAACCTGATTTTTGGCGTAAGAAGTCGAACCGCTGGCAAGGTCATTGATTATCTCCCAGCCGGGAGTTACAGTGATCATTACGTCGCCGGCAGTCGGCAGATGAGTGTTGCGTTTGAGTGCTGCGGCGTTGTCGCCGGCGTCACCCGCGAGGATCTGATCAATAGTGTAGGCTTCCTTTATACCGCTCATGCGGGCGATGAACGAGGCTGCCTCCGAACGCACGGCTTTAGGGTCGAGATTCTTATCTTTGATCAGTTTATTGTTGAGATAGAAGTGGCCGTTGTGGTAGCCGCTGACCCAGTCGCCGGTACCATAAATGGCCATCAGATACATATTCAGGAGGGAGCCTGCCTTACGGGTTGAAAATTCGCCGTAAGGAATGTTCCATTTCTCTTCATCGCGGCGGACTGTCGACGAGGGCGGCGTAGCCACGAGGAAGATGACGGAGTTACCGGCACCCGCGCGGTCGACCAGCGAGAATAACTGCTCAAGATTGCGGTCGAGGCGCAGATAACTGTCCATTAATTCCAGACGGGTGTCGGAATTGCGGGTGTAATCGGGAACGACAAGCCGGTAGTTGAGATTGAGCATATCGACACCGTCGTGCTTGCCGAG
>CAZULD010000103.1:1639-8142 GCA_964621135.1 uncultured Bacteroides sp.
CCGGCGACCAGCGACGGGATATCCTTATAGAAAGTCGTAGTAGCCCAGTTGCCGTCGGCGTCCGTGAGCCAGAATGCACTGTTGGCCGCGTGGCCTCCAAGAATCATGGCCTGCTGCGGATCAGGTGAGATGGCATAGACATCCGTAACACCTCCACCGGCAATGCGCACTTCATCGGCAAGAGTGCTGACAAGCAGTTTGCGCGGCGAATAAGTTTCGGAAGTCGAATTACCCATGAAGTCGGCATCCATCATCGTCGGTACGAGACGATGACCGTCGGCGTCATAGATCATGTCGTCGCCGATACCGTTGACTGCGGGTGACGCACCGGTCATGACCATTGCAGTAGCCGCCAGAGGATCGACGGCTGTGCCGAAGTCGGCATTAGTGATCATCATGCCGTCGCGCATCAGACGTTTGAAGCCGCCTTCGGTGAAGTAGGGCGTCAGATTTGTAAGATAGTCGTTCTGGAGACCTTCGACCACTATGCCCACGACGAGTTGCGGACGTGTCTTTGTTTCGGCAGCCGGCAAAGTCATGCCGACCATCGATGCAAGGAGCACGACGACAATGCGTGAATTAAGTGACGAATTTATTTTCGACATTTTATGATGTTGCTGTTCAGATAAATATAATAGGCGGCTCTTGTCGCGTCTGCAAGAATCAGCGGGATGAACGCTGCATTAAGCGTCTGCACTCCGCAGGCTGCGAGAATCAAGATGGCCATTAGAGCCACAAAGTTAACAATTTGATATGAAAAAATGATTACTTTACAGCGATTAATCCATATAAAAATCACTGGAATGAAGCAGAGAGGATTGAGCCAAAGCAGCACGATGTTGGGCGATGTCGCTTCGTGAACCGATATGAATACCAGAAAAGCGATCAGGCATCCGGCCAAACCGAAGACTCCGTATAGCAGGGCGTCGAGGAGTTTTGACTGCCGACTATATCTCAGATCATAAAGGGTGATGGCTGCAACAAGCGCAAAAATGAGCCAGCATACGGTCAGTGGGGATGCCAGGGTGGATGTCGGGCCAAGTACTGCGGCGTCGGGAGCGGCATCATTGATAACATCTGTGCGGCTTACAATCGGGCGCCCTCCGATTGTGGCCGACATAAGTTGGTGATCGAGAAGGGCGGGAGCAAATGACTTTTCATCGTTGGTAAGAGTGTAATCTATTCCGCTGCCGAGGGCAAGATCTATTCCGAACTGATACCACGGATAATTACGGTGATAGTGGCGCATTATCGACCTGAAACTTTGCTCTCTGTCAAGGGGCGCAGGTGCCTCGCCAAGTATCAAAGAGTCAGGAGCGAGGGCTTTGCGTACAAGATCAAGCGGACGCGTCGCACAGTTGTCCTTGACGTAGTTATAGCGATATGTGCGGTTTTCGGGCTGGAGATTGTCGGCAACGAGATCTATGATTTTCTTCTTTTGGTCAGGCGAGAGGTCGAGGCGGTGGCTCACAATGCGTCGCCCGTCACGGATATAGCTGTCTGCAACGTATGCCCATGGCATAGCCGTCACCCAATAGTCTGTCTCACCCTTGACAAAGCGATAGACGAAGTTCGGCTGATTGAAATCGTAGGTTCCGTAACTGATAGCAAGGTCATTATCAGGGAGTTCGATTCGAAGAACCGAATGCCCTTCAAGCTCATAGATTTCCGAACCGGGATAAAAATTGACAAAGCTAATTACCGTATCCGGAGCCGTCGCACTCGAGACTACTGTCCCGAGCAAAGAAAGCAACGATATGATTATCAGTCGAAAGGGCATTGTGTTGCAGGTTATTGAATGTCAATAAGTTTATGGGTCTGAAGCGAAAGGCGCCAACGCGGATGGTCAAGTATGTAGGCCACGGTTTCGGGAATATTCTTGCCGGAGCAAGGTTGCAGATAGTGACGCGGAGCCGGTAAAAGTTCGGCCAGCATCTCCACGTCCTGACCCTGATACACCACTTTCAACTCATCGATGCGGTCGATCTGCCACGGGGCGTCTTTAGGAGAGCAAGTCACCCAGTCTACTCCGGTCGGCACCGGCATGCTACCATTTGTCTCAATCTGGATGAAGAAGCGGGCTGCCTTGATGGCTCTAACGAGGTCGGCGTCGAGCTGGAGGGTCGGTTCACCACCTGTGATGACGAGATGGCGAGCCGTGTATGCTGAGATCGCCGTGACAATTTCGTCGGCAGTCATTTCAGTAGCCTTACTGAAATCGGTATCGCAGAAATCGCAGCGCCGGTTGCATCCGCTGAAACGCAGAAACACGGCCGCTGTCCCGGTAAAATAGCCTTCGCCTTGCAGCGAGTAAAATATTTCGTTAATCCTATACGTCTTTTTCATAAGAGGCGGTGTTGCCTTCGCTTTCCTGAACGTCGACGCGATAGCAGTTGTCGACATTGTCACAGATCCAGCGGGCTATGTTTTCGGCAGTCGGATTGAATGGCAGAACATCATTGAGGCAGGCGTGGTCAAGACGGTCACTCACAATACGCTTTATGTCAGTGAAATCTGTGACCATGCCATTGGCGTTTAGCTCTTTGGCACGACAATGGACGGTGATTATCCAATTATGGCCGTGGAGCGCCTCGCACTTGCTTTCGTAGTCGAGCGTAAGCCGATGAGCTGCTGATATTTCGAGACGTTTGGTGACGTAATACATACTGGTTTCGTTTTATTCTTTTGAGGTTTGAGGCTGTAGTTCTGATGGATATTCCACGACGGGAATATTGTTTTTTTGCGCAAGATCAATCAAGTAGGCCAATGCCGCTTCGCGTGTGTCCTCTATCTCGCAGTCTTTTATGGCCTGCTTAAGATTGGATGCAAAGAATCCTACGGTCGGGCACTGCGGCAATCCGAAAATCTTCATTATTTCGAGGCCGTCGACCGGGTTGCGACGTGCGCGTTCGGCATCTTTGATGCGGATCTCTTTGAATTTTTCCTCGACGATGTCAAAATTATCAAGGAAACGCTGCTTTTTCTCTTCGTTCTTGCTTGTGATGTCGGCCCGCGCGAGTATCATAAGATCGTCAAGATCCTCTTCGGCGTAATTCATCAAGCGTCGTACGGCGCTGTCGGTCACCTCGTCTTCGACCAATGCGATGGGGCGCATATGGAGGTCGACGAGTTTGCGGACATATCGCATCTCGGCTCCGAGGGGCATGCGCATGCGTTTGAAGATGGGTGGTATCATTTTGGCCCCTACGATGTTATGGTTATGGAAAGTCCATCCGAGGTCTTTGTCGTAACGCTTAGTGACGGGTTTGGCTATATCATGGAAGAGAGCGGCCCAACGCAGCCATTCGTTATCTGAAACGGCTGCAACGTTGTCGAGCACACCGAGAGTGTGGTAGAAGTTATCCTTATGGCCGCGTCCGTTGACCACTTCGACGCCCTTGAGAGCGGCGAGCTCCGGAAGAATAAGTTTCAGCAATCCTGAGCGTAACAGCAGATCCCAGCCGATCGACGGTTTTGGCGACCGCATTATCTTCGATAGCTCGTCCTTTATGCGTTCGGGAGTTATAATTTCGATTCGCGACGCGTTGCGGCAAATGGCTTCGAACGTTTCAGGGTAGATTTCAAATTGAAGCTGGGTGGCAAAGCGAATGGCGCGCATCATGCGAAGCGGGTCATCGCTGAAAGTTATGTCGGGATCGAGAGGAGTGCGGATAATCTTGCGCTCGATGTCGCCGAGGCCGTCGTAGAAGTCAAGCAGATCACCGTAGTTATGGCTATTTACCGAAATGGCCATAGCGTTGATGGTGAAGTCGCGTCGGGCGATGTCATCGGCAAGAGTTCCGTCTTCGACTATCGGGTTGCGTGAGTCACGGCGATATGATTCCTTGCGTGCACCGACAAATTCGAGTTCAAGATCGCCGCGGCGTATCTGGGCTGTGCCGTAATTGCGATACACGGCCACATGTGTTTTTGGACCGAGGGTCTGGCCTACAGCTTCGGCCAGATCTATGCCGGATCCAACAGTCACAAAGTCGATGTCTTTTGACGGTCGTCCTATGATGAGATCGCGGACGTAGCCGCCCACAATATAACACTCACGTCCGGCCGCATCGGCTGTCTCGCCGACGGTGTGAAATATTTTGCGCGATATTTTATCTTTGAGATTGGTTGTCATTCAAAGCATACGATTTCGCGTGGAGCATGGGTTAAACATTCCATCGGTCCGTCGGGCCTTACGACATAAGTATTCTCAATGCCGACTGCGCCGACACCGGGGATCACGAATTTAGGCTCGAGAGCTATCACATTCCCGGCTTCAAGTATTGATCGGGAGCGGGGTGCGATGACGGGGAGTTCGTTGATTTCTATTCCCAAACCGTGGCCGACAAATCCGGCTTGCTGGCGATGTCCCATGAATTCGCCTTCAAAACCGGCGTCACGGGCTATGCGCACGGCTTCTTCATAGAGTGCTTTCGCCTCTGCACCGGGTCGGCCGAGTTCGGCAAGCCTGTCGCAGATGTCGATTGAAGTCTGGTGAGCACGCATGGCTCTTTCAGGCAGATCCGGAAGTATTGAGAAGCAGCGGGTCATGTCGGTCATATATCCGGTGAAATTGCCGTTGAAATCGACCATTACACTCTGGCCGTTACGGATCGTGGTGCCATCCGCACCGACCGGTAACGACGGATCGAGTCCCGCACCACCCATCGCGAAGTCGTAGGGCGACGGACTGTCGGCATTGTCGCCGACAAGGATATTACCCATGAAGAGTTCCATATCCGATCCGCTGATGCGGAACTGCCCTAGGCAGCCTTCACGTCGCGCGTGATACTCTATTTCGATCTGCAGGTCTATGTCGCGCATGCCGGGACGATACATGCCGGGAATACGTTCGTACAGACGGGTCTGTTTAATACCCGACATGCGTATCTTTTCCAGTTCATAGTCAGTCTTGACCGATCGGGCGAGTGCTATAACCGGATTTGCGTCGATATATCGACGATCACTGCCGAATGCTTTCTCAAAACGCTTGATCGTACTGTAGGATGCTGCTGACATCTCAAGGCCGATTGTCGAAAAGTCGCCCCACAGCTTCGCGGGAAGATCTTCGATCTTGTGGATCTTTATAGCGTCTTTCGAATTGAGTATTGTCGGGCGACGTACGGCGTAGACGGGACGGCCTTCCAGTGGCACGAACACATATCCGCAGAAGACTCTGCCGGTAAGGTAATATATGTTTGTGTTACTGCTGACGAGGATTGCATCGAGACCGGCGTCGGCCATGAGAGTGCGCAGTCGCGTCAGGCGTCGGTCTAATTCAGCCTCGGGCAAAAGTTGAAGGAGAGTCAGTTCTGGTTTATTCATCGGAATGATCAGTTGATGCCGGAATATATATTAATCCGATCTGCTCGATGTCAGTAAGCAGATCGGTGCGCATTATGTGGCGCAGGTTTATAGGCGCGGGCGTGTTGACGGTAAGGCCGTGGATCACGGTGTCAAGCTGTAGAAAGCTAAGACCCAGACCGCGTCCGCGCCAGTTGCCGAATTCGTCGGCCAGGATTATATTAAGAGTATCGGCAATGACACTGTCGCCGGCCGGATAGCTCACTTCAAGCCAAACATTACTGTAAGGGTAGGCGGCTGTATGACGCACTGCTACAGCAATATCTCCGCTCCAGATACTGTCGGCAGTCTGTAGAACAAATCCGAGTGTATCACCGTAGGCCCAGCCTTCAGCATTTACGGCTGTAAAATCGCCGTCAGGATCGGAGGGTTTACAACCGCAGCTCAGCACTAAGGCCGCTAAGATGACAGTGAGGAGCTTACGCATTTCCGTCGCCTTTATCGGGCGTCGGTGAGCCTGCGTCGGGTCGCGGGGACTGGCCGTCGCGTTGCGGCTTACGCTTGCCTTGTTGTTTACGTTTACGGTCATTGCGTCGGCCGTTTTGATCGGCAGCCTGACGATTTTCATTATCCGCATTCGATTGGTCACCGCCTTGTTCGTCAGTCCGGTTCGGCTGATTCTGTGGCTTTGACTTGTTTTTGCGCTTTTTCTTCTTGTCGAAACGCGTCACATCGTCCTGACCGAGGATATCGCCAAAGGCTTTTTTCTCAGGTTGCTTTATGTCTGACTCGCGCACGAGTGACAGAGGCTTCTCACCGGCTTTGTTGAGCGCGATAATCTCGAAGGCGCGGTCGGCGTCGATGGTTACGAGATTGGCCGCAATATTTTTGTCGGTCGAATATGTAATCTCACGCTTGAAAATGTCAGTCTTGAAGTGGAAATATGTTGCGTCGGCCGTTTCCAATCTTACGTCGCGCGGGGGCAGACGTTTGGCACTTTCGACGTAGGCATCCACCTCAAAATTAAGACAGCATTTGAGTTTTGCACACTGTCCGGCGAGTTTTTGCGGATTGAGCGATATATCCTGATAGCGGGCGGCGCTCGTCGCTACTGACACGAAGTTGGTCATCCAGCTTGAGCAGCACAGAGGGCGGCCGCAGGGACCGATGCCGCCGATGCGGCCTGCTTCCTGACGGGC
>CAZULD010000104.1:0-4788 GCA_964621135.1 uncultured Bacteroides sp.
CAATTATTTCAAAATGATACAAAATTGTTACATTCGTGAAAATTACTGCGCGTTTAACAGCATTTTGTGGAAAAGTTAACAAAATTAACGTATCGTTGTCAAGCAATCGGGCCGTCATACGAAAGTGACGTTTTTAGCGGCTGTGAGGCGGCGTGGAAGCATTGCAGAGATTGGTTTGGAGTTTCGGACTAAGTTTTGTAATTTTGCTCATACATTAATATAATAGAACGTTCGCTATGAAAGTAATCGATTTTTCAAAAGAGCCTTCGCTGGTGAGCCAGTATCTGATGGAGATGCGCAATGTCGACATCCAGCACGACCCTCTGCGTTTCCGTCGCAACCTCGAGCGCATCGGCGAGATAATGGCCTATGAGCTGAGCAAGACACTCAGATATAAGAAGGAGACAGTCACTACGCCGCTGGCCGACGCCGTCTGCGACGTGATCGACGAAACGGTCGTGCTCGCCACCATCTTCCGCGCGGGCATACCCTTCCACCAGGGCTTCCTGCAGTACTTCGACCGCGCTGAGAACGCGTTTGTGTCGGCCTACCGCAAGTATAAGGAGAAGGACACGTTCGAAGTGTGCGTGGAGTATCTCGCCTCACCCCGTCTCGACGGCAAGGCTCTGGTGCTCTGCGATCCGATGCTTGCAACGGGCGCGTCGATGGAACTCAGCTACCGCGCCCTGCTGACCAAAGGCAATCCCGCCAAGCTCCACATCGCATCGGTCATCGCTTCGCGCAAGGCAATCGACTATCTGGAGAGCGTGATGCCTGCCGACACGACGCTCTGGGTAGGCGTGATCGACGATGAAATCAACGCCCACAGCTACATTGTCCCCGGTCTGGGCGACGCGGGCGACCTTGCCTACGGTGTGAAAGAATAACGGATGGCAGGCGTCAAGAGTCTGGCCAAGGACACTGCTGTCTACGGCCTCAGTTCGATCGTCGGACGCTTCCTCAACTGGTGTCTGGTACCGCTCTACACCACGCTCTTCCTGCCGGAGGAGTATGGTGTGGTGACGTTTGTCTACACGGTCGTGGCGCTGGCACTGATCGTGCTGACCTACGGCATGGAGACAGGCTTTTTCCGCTTCGCCAACCACGAGCGCTGGAGCGACCCTATGGAGGTCTACTCGACGGCTCTGATCTCGCTGGCCGTCAGCTCGACGGTGTTTGCTGTCGGGGTATGCGCCTGTGCGGGGCCTATCAGCGGACTGATGGAGTGTGAGGGTCATCCGTCATACGTCGCCATCATGGCCGTCTGCGTGGCGATCGACGCCTTCCTCGCCCTGCCCTACAGCTATCTGCGCTACCGCAAGCGCCCGATACGCTTCGCCACAATCCGACTGGTCAACATCGGCCTCAACATCGGCCTCAACCTCTTCTTCCTCCTCGCATGTCCGTGGCTGATGGATCACGCTCCGGCAACGGTCAGATGGTTCTACGTCGCGGACTTCGGCATCGGCTACATCTTCCTGTCAAACCTCATAGCGTCGGCAGTCAACTTTGTGATGATGATGCCCGAACTGAGGGGCTTCGCATGGAAGTTCAACGGCCGTCTCTGGCGCGAGATGCTCGCCTACTCCGCTCCGTTGCTGGTGCTCGGTGTGGCGGGAATCATGAATCAGACCGTCGACAAGCTGCTCTATCCGTGGCTCGCGCCCGACAAGGCCGACGCCATGACCGGACTCGGCATCTACGGCGCCAACTACAAGATAGCGATCGTCATGGTGATGTTCATCCAGGCGTTCCGCTTCGCCTACGAGCCCTTCATCTTCGCGCAGGCCCGCCGCAAGGACGAATCGAAGAATCAGGCCTACTCCGACGCGATGAAATACTTCGTCATCTTCGGACTGCTGATCTTCATGGGCGTGATGTTCTATCTCGACATACTCAAATACTTCATCTCGCCCAAATATTTCTCCGGGCTTAAGGTCGTGCCGCTGATCATGATAGCCGAGCTGATGTTCGGCATCTTCTTCAACCTCTCGCTCTGGTACAAGCTCTCGGACAAGACCGTCTGGGGCATGTGGTTCTCGCTCTTCGGGCTTGCGATCACCGTTGTGCTCAACATCGTCCTTGTGCCCCGCTACGGCTACATGGGCTGTGCCGTGGCCGCCGTGTGCAGCTACGGAGCCATGATGACGGCCAGCTACATCATCGGTCAGCGCGAATACCCCATCAAATATCCGACGGCACGTCTGGCAGGCTATATCCTAGTGGCGGCAGTGCTCTACGCCATAGGCATGTATGCCGTCCCCGGCGGCGAACTCGTCCGCTACGCCGTGCGCGCCCTGATCATCGCAGCTTTCCTCGTGATCGTCGCCCGCTGCGAGCATATCTCCCTCAAAACCCTAATCCATCCCTGACAGCCAATGAAAAAGAAAACCATCTGGGACATGCACCGTCAGACGGTCGAAGACTTCCGCCGCAGCAAGAAAATGCCGCTCACGGTTGTGGTCGACAACGTCCGTTCACTCAACAACATAGGGTCGATCTTCCGCACGGCCGACGGTTTTGCCGTCGAACGCCTGATGCTCTGCGGCATATCCGCCACACCGCCGTCGCCCGAGATCCACAAGACTGCTCTCGGCGCCGAAGACTCGGTCGAATGGTCGTACTTCGCCACCACAGCCGAGGCCATCGACGTGCTGAAAGCGGAAAGTGCGAAAGTGTGCTGTCTGGAGCAGGTGATCGGAAGCGTGTCGCTCGAAGATTTCAAGCCCGACTTCAGTGACGGACGACGCTATGCGTTTGTCGTGGGCAACGAGGTCGACGGTGTTGATCCCGCCGTGGTCGACCGCTGCGATATCTGCATCGAGATACCTCAGGCAGGCACAAAACATTCGCTCAACGTAGCCGTGTCGGCCGGCATCGCCATGTGGCAGTTCTTTCAATCCTATATATCGACCGAAAAATGAAGACTCCTCCCCCACTGATCTATCCCGCCCCGCTGAAAGAGGGCGACAAAATAGTGTTC
Organism: uncultured Bacteroides sp.; assembly: GCA_964621135.1. Lineage (GTDB taxonomy): Bacteria > Bacteroidota > Bacteroidia > Bacteroidales > Muribaculaceae > CAG-873. Next base: position 2,984 of record CAZULD010000104.1, read on the forward strand.
TGCTCCCCTGCGGGCACCATCAAGGCCGAAAAGGTCCTCGAGGCAGCCGATGTGCTCAGCGAACAGGGCTGGCAGGTAGTGATAATGCCTCACGCTTTAGGCGAACACGGCAGCTACAGCGGCACGGCCGATGAGCGCTACGACGATCTGTCGACCGCCCTGCTCGATCCCGAGGTCAGAGCCATAATCTGTTCCCGTGGCGGTTACGGTGTGGTCCACATTCTCGACCGACTCGCCCGCCTCGACCTGCGCAAGGATCCCAAATGGATCGTAGGCTTCTCTGACATCTCGGCGCTCCACGCCCTCATGGCCATCAACGGCATAGCGAGCATCCACTCCAACATGGCCGCAGGCATAATGGCCGGTCCCGACGATCCCGACAACGCATCGCTCTTCGGCATCCTCCGCGGCGAGCACCCCGTCTACACCTTCGAGGGTCATCCCTACGACCGCTGCGGTGTGGCTACGGGCACACTGCTGGGCGGCAACGTCGCCGTGCTCGCCGAGCTGATCAGCACGCCCTACGACATCATCGCCCCCGACACCATCCTCTTCATCGAAGACATCGCCGAGCCGATCTACAAGATAGAGCGCATACTCTGGCAACTGAAGATGAACGGCGTCCTCGGCAAACTGAAGGGGCTGATCGTCGGCCAGTTCACCGACTACAAGCCCGACGCAAACTACGACGACATGTATGCCATGATACGCGACATGACCGCCGAATATGACTATCCCGTGGCATTCGACGTCGCAATCGGCCACGTAGACCATAACCTGCCGCTGATCGAATCTGCTCCCGTAACGCTAAAGGTCAGCCACGGAGGCAACAACAGCATTGTGTTTCACCGCAGCCCGGCTGCCGACAATTAACAGTAAACATCACCCTCCCCAGCAAACGACATGAAAAAACTCCTACGCCAAACCCTTGCGGCCGCACTGATGATCGTAGCGACAGGTGCGTCAGCCGACATACCCGCGGGCTACTACAACTCGCTCAACGGCAAGAAGGACGCCGAGCTAAAGACGGCAGCCTATGCCTTGATACGCAATTTCACGAGCGTGTCGTCGTACAACAACCTGCCATCGTACTTCCGCGTCACCGACGTGCGCCCGCAGACCGAATACTGGTGGGACATGTACTCTGACATGAACGTAGACATCTGGATCCAGTTCGGCACATACATGAACCGCGAGCACTCGTTCCCCAAGAGCTGGTGGGGCAGCACAACGGCTACCGCCACAAACTACAAGGCCTACACCGACCTCAACCATCTCTATCCCGGCGAAGCCAAAGCAAATCAGGCCAAGAGCAACTATCCGCTCGGCGAAGTGAGGACGGCCAGCAAATTTGACAACGGAGTGACCAAGGTCGGCGCACCGGTGAGCGGTCAGGGCGGAGGAGCGACCTATGTCTTCGAGCCAGACGACGAATACAAGGGCGACTTCGCGCGTACATATTTTTATATGGTGACCTGCTATCAGGACTATCGCTGGGCCACAAACTATATGTACATGCTCCAGCAGAACGAATATCCGACGCTCAGCCCGTGGGCAGTGAAGATGCTCCTGAAATGGGCACGCGAGGACGGCGTCAGCGACAAGGAGCGCATGCGCAACGAGGCCGTCTACTCTATACAGAACAACCGCAACCCGTTCATCGACTTCCCCGAGCTGGCCGAATACATCTGGGGCGACAAGGTGGGCGAGCCGTTCTATGTGTCGACCGATCCGACGCCTCCGGCAGGCGACGCCATACTCCACGCTCCCGTAGCCGACACGACGGTCGACTTCGGTCAGGTGGC
>CAZULD010000104.1:4888-8067 GCA_964621135.1 uncultured Bacteroides sp.
GCGACGATTAATCGACTTCGATGATCTCCACGTCGTAAACGATAGCCTCGTTGGGGCCAACCTTACGCGAAGGGATACCGTTCACGCCGTAAGCGAGCTGACCGGGCACGATAAACACAGCCTTACCGCCCTGCTTGAGCATCTTAAGACCTTCGGCAAAGCCGGGGACAACTGTGCTGAGATATGTTGTGCGGCCTGTCTCGGCTGTTTCAACAATTACAGTGCCGTCAACCTTCTTCTCTACATATTTAGCCTTGATGCGCTCTGCACCGTCGACGGGCTTACCGTCGCCTTCGGCTTCGATCTTGTAGACGAGACCGGTCGATGAAGTTGCATAGGCAGGATCTGCCTGTTTTGCTGCAGCGATATAAGCCTCGCCGTCGGCTACATTCTTAAGAGCCTCTTCTGACTGAGCGATGCGGGCTTCTTCGCGAGCCTTCTGCTCTTCCTGAACGCGCTGAACCATGCTCTGATACATAGTGTATGCCTCCTGGGCCTGAGCCTGGTCTACGGTGTCCTGAAGGAACGCCTTCTTGAACGACTCGAGCATCTTCTGACGGTCGACCTTGACTCCGAGGCTCTCGAGACTCTTCATCTCGTTGATCATCTGGAGGCCGAACTGGATACCGATCTGGGTGCCGCGGCTGTCATCAGCGCCGAACACGAGCTGGATGCCCTTGAGGATGTCGTACTTCGACACCTCGCCTTCGCGCTGCATCATCGGGTAATTGCTGAGCACGGCCTGGCCGATGTAAGCACCCTGAATCACTGAAATCGAGTCAACGACTGCCTGAGACACAGCGTCATCGCCGCCCTCGGTCGAGCAGCTTCCCTTGCCGCAGCACGACGAGAGCATCGCTGTCATAGCCAGAGACGCCACGCAAGCGGCTGAAAGTAGTTTTTTCATTTTCGTTTCGTTGTTTTTTATAGTTTGTTATTCCGTTAAATTATTTGCCGACTACCTCGAGCAGAGTGACGTCGAAGATAAGCGTCTCGTTCGGGCCGATCACGCCGCCCGCACCACGAGGACCGTAAGCGAGGTCAGAGGGAATGTAGAGACGCCATGCACTGCCGGCCTTCATCATCTGAAGGGCCTCTACCCAACCGGGGATCACCTGAGTGACGCCGAATGTAGCAGGTTCGCCACGGTCGACGCTCGAATCGAACACTGTGCCGTCGATGAGCTTGCCGGTGTAGTGAACGACTACCTGATCCGTAGCCGTAGGTTGTGCACCTGTGCCTTCGGTCAGCACTTCATACTGCAGGCCGCTGGGAGTGGTCTTGACTTCGGGACGCTTGGCGTTCTCGGCGAGGAACTCCTCACCGGTCTTAGCGTTGAGGTCAGCCACATTCATGGTCTCGGTCGGCGACCATACCAGCTCCGAATTCTCGGCAGCTTCGGTCGCAGCGGCTTCTTCGGCCGCCTTTTCCTTGTTGCCACACGATGAAAGCATCGCTGACATTGCCAGCGATGCCATACAGGCAACTGAAAGAATCTTCTTCATTGCTTATATCTGTATTTTAATGTAAAGTCTTATTTCTTGCCGACTACCTCGATAAGGGTTACGTCGAAAATAAGAGTCTGGTTCGGGCCGATTACGCCGCCCGCACCCTGGGGACCGTAGGCGAGATTTGACGGGATGAACAGACGCCATGTTGATCCGGCTTTCATTAACTGGAGGGCTTCAACCCAACCGGGGATCACCTGAGTGACACCGAAGGTTGCAGGCATACCGCGCTCCTCGCTCGAATCGAACACTGTGCCGTCGATGAGCTTGCCGGTGTAGTGAACTACAACCTGATCGGCAGCCGTAGGCTGTGCGCCGTCGCCTTCCTTGATTACTTCGTACTGCAGACCGCTCTCTGTGGTCTTCACCTCAGCACGCTTGCCGTTTTCGGCGAGGAACTCCTCACCGGCTTTGGCATTGACGTCGGCCATAGCTGCGGCAGCTTCCTTCTGCTTAGCCTCGAGGGCGGTGAAATATTTCTGGATTTCAGCCTTGGCCTCGTCGTAGGTCATCTTGGGTTCTGAACCGTAGAACACGGCAGCAACGCCGTCGGCAAAGTCCTGAACGTTGATTGTTTCGATGCCCGAAGCACGGAAGTTGTTGCCCATGCTGAGACCGAGGGCATAGCTGAGTTTGTCTAATTCTTTGTTGTCCATAGTTATGTAAATATTTAAGTTGTTATTCGTTGAGTATTAGAATAACAAATTCCATGCCAAAATGTTAATACGACTCCGACGCATTGGGGAAATCCGAAGTCTTGACGTCGTCGACATAGTGCGACACTGCTTCATTGATAATCGTCGACAGGTCGGCATAGCGGCGTAAGAACTTGGGAGAGAAACCCTTGTTGATGCCGAGCATATCGTGCATCACGAGCACCTGACCGTCAGTGCCGTTACCGGCGCCGATACCGATGATAGGTATTGACACCGACTCGGCCACACGCTTGGCAAGCTCGGCGGGAATCTTCTCAAGCACGATGGCGAAGCAGCCGATCTCCTCAAGCATCTTGGCATCGGAAAGCAGTTTTTCGGCCTCAGCTTCGTCTTTGGCACGCACGGCGTATGTGCCGAACTTATTGATCGACTGGGGCGTGAGTCCGAGGTGACCCATCACAGGAATACCGGCTGAAAGGATGCGCTCGATCGACTCGCGGATCTCTGCGCCGCCTTCTATCTTGACAGCCTCTGCATGGCTCTCCTTCATAATGCGCACCGCCGACGCGAGAGCCTCAAGCGGGTTGCCCTGATATGTGCCGAACGGCATATCGCACACCACCAGCGCGCGCTTTGTGCCCTTGACTACGCTCTTCGCATGGTAAATCATCTGATCGAGGGTGATAGGCAGTGTGGTCATATTGCCCGCCATAACGTTTGAGGCCGAGTCACCGACCAGAATCACGTCCATGCCGGCCTCGTCGATCAACTTAGCCATCGAATAATCGTAAGCAGTGAGCATTGCGATCTTCTCACCGCGGCGTTTCATCTCTATAAGGCGCATGGTCGTCACCTTGCGATCCTTGTCTACTGTGTTAGTTGACATAATTGTATGTTTAATAATCTTTTGACCGGGCCACGGCTCACCGTGACGCCAATAAAACTGAAAAATTAAAATTACCCGACAAAGTTATACAATAAAACCGAACATATAGCCACTTTAAGTTTTTTTAGA
>CAZULD010000105.1:0-3071 GCA_964621135.1 uncultured Bacteroides sp.
GTCCTAACGCCGGCAAATCGTCGCTTATCAACGCCTTCATCGGCGAGGACCGCCACATCGTGACCGACATCGTCGCCACGACCCGCGACTCAATCTATACGCGCTACAATAAATTCGGTTTCGACTTCTATCTCGTCGACACCGCCGGCATCCGCAAGAAAAACAAGGTCAACGAAGATATCGAGTACTACTCCGTCATCCGTTCGATCCGCGCCATCGAGGCGTCGGATGTTTGCATCCTCATGATCGACGGCACGCGCGGCATCGAGACTCAGGACGTCAATATCTTCGGACTCATCCAGCGCAACAAGAAGGGTCTTGTGGTCGTTGTCAATAAGTGGGATCTTGTGGAGGATAAGTCGCAGAAAGCCATAAAGTTCTACGAACAGGCAATCCGCGAGCGCTTCGCCCCCTTCACTGACTTCCCCATCATCTTCACCTCGGCTCTCACCAAACAGCGCATCTACAAAGTCGTCGAGACCGCTGTCCATGTCTACGAGAACCGCAAGCGAACCGTTCCGACCTCTCAGCTCAACACCGTCCTTCAGGAAGACATCGCCGCCTATCCGCCGCCAAGCAACAAGGGCAAATATATCAAGATCAAATATATCACCATGCTCAAGGGCGCTCAGGTGCCGACGTTCATCTTCTTCTGCAACCTGCCCCAATGGGTCAAAGAACCATACCGCCGCTACCTCGAAAACAAGATCCGCGAGCACTGGGACTTCAACGGTACCCCGATCAACGTCTTTATGCGCGACAAATCCTGATCAGCACATCCACTTCCCCCTATCATACCAATGCCCGGCCTCCCGCCGGGCATTTTCTGTTATTCCTTGGCCTTTATGGCATCCTCGTCAAGGAGCAATTTTGCCTGAATTTTTAAAGATTCTGCTAAGTCAATCGGACGGTAAGAATTGAATATCTGCATGGGATCTACCGACTTACCTTCGCCAAGAGTATAGGGTGAGTTATTATACCAATCGATAAACGAGTCTAAAGCCGCGCTATTTGCAGAATACCACTCTTCAAATTCTTCAGGAAAACACTGCATGAACAAAAAATAGTTATAGGCGTCCCAATGCCCGGCCTCGATAATCTGTTTTTGAAATTCAAGCAGATACATCGAATTACCATACAGATCGTCTGTAACGGTAAAATAGTTTTCAACTGCTCCTTTTCGGATCTCAATTAATTGTGATAGACTACAGGTGAACGGTATCTTTTCGAGAAATAATTTCATCAAAGGTTGTCCAAGCGCACCTTCATATATTCCCGGAAAACCCAGATAAACAATCATGTTCTCGTCAAGTTTCATCTCTCGGTTAGGCACAAGGCTCACCGATAATTTATTTTCACCATCAAAGCTGACGTTGATATTCTCTTTCAGGCAGTCGATGATCATTTTCGCCATTTCCTCATGGCGCGAATCATTAGACGGAGCCAGCAGCACAGCCGATTCAGCATAGACTAAGCCCCACACTTTACCGCTCTCCGATGAAAGGTAAAGTTTGGCCGCCCGATAGTAATTCGAAGCAAAATTCGGCTCGGCTAAAATACCGCGGTTATAATATTCTAAAGCCTTGTTATAATCGTTATCTAAAAGATACACAGTCCCCAATTCCATGTACAGTGAGCCGCTTTGAGGGAAGCGCTTAAGTCCTTCTTCATAAACCTTGGCGGCCTTTTTCCTGTCACCCGTAATATCATAGGAATTACCGATAAGCTGATAAGTTTGCTCGTTGGCATATTTGTGATTGAGAAGTTGTTTCCTACATTTTATTATCTCATCGTAGCGCCCGAGTGTATAGAGGTTGTAAGCCCGCTCGTATTGCACAAGATAATTGTCGGGATATTTCTCTGCAAGGAGATCGAAGTCAGGAATAACCGCCTCAGACAGGCCCTCGTCGACCAGGCCCACTACCTTAACAAGTAATTTTTGATCCTCGGGACTGAGAGCATCGAATTCTTCGTCCATCGAAAGTTGCGCATAACCGATTAAATTACACAACGAGAATAATACCGCGCAAAACCACTGCTTCATAGCCGTCAAAATTTTATTAGATTAAACTCAATGCGCAAATATACAAGATTTTATTTGTAAAATAATAAATCTCAGCATATCTTTGTGAAAAATAATCTGAGAGCCATGGAAAAACTAAAAGAAATGTCAATGGACAGTGCTATGACAAAGTCTCAAAATGAACAGGCAGAATATTGGCAAAAACTTAAATTGCAAAAAAGGGAGTTATATATTTATGTGTTTTTTGGGTTGTTATTTATTGTCTTACAACTTTTACCCATGTATGTTATTTATGCAAAGTCAATAGCAGTTTTAGAAATAGCCTTTTTTGCCATACCTGTAGCTTCATTGGGGTTAGTTCTTGTGTTTTTTATAAGTTTTAAGATGCGGCATAGGTGGAGTTGGACTTTTGTGTATGTTAGCTGTTCTATTCTACTATTATCATATATTTTATTTGGATTTTGTATTAATAGATAATTCGGGTTATTATGACAAACCGTGTTGAATTTAAAAAATTCTTTTTTGCCACTTTCTATATATTAGCGTTTGCTTTTTTATTTTTTAGCGAAGCATTAATTATCCGTAGCTTTTTACCATGGCATACTTTTATATCGAATAGAGTTGCAATGACCATTAAAGATTTAGTCGTTCCATTAACGACTACAATAGCTTATATATTTACGCTGTATGTTCTTTCAATCAAAATTTTCGGGCCATTCTACAGTCGAAAAATTCTAATTGCGATCAATTTTATTACAGCAATTTCTTTCATTAATATGCTGGTAGCAGTGATTGTTGCATGTAAATACGAATATATATTTAGATAGATGTTAACTCCCTACTTGTCCCACGGGCTGCATCTAAATAGATTTATTACGAGCTTTTTCTGTCGGGATTTGTAAAATACGGCGGTAGCAATTAACTTTGCAAGAGTTAAACTGAAAACACTTAACCGCTATGCGTTTTATTAAACTTTTTTCTGTTCTTGCTGCGGCGGCTGTAATGACGGGCTGCTGCGACAAAGGTTGCAAGACCGAACAGCCTGTAG
>CAZULD010000105.1:3171-7961 GCA_964621135.1 uncultured Bacteroides sp.
GCGGCTGTAATGACGGGCTGCTGCGACAAAGGTTGCAAGACCGAACAGCCTGTAGCAACCGAGGTTGCACCCGTTGATGCTGCCATCCGTCTGAATGTGTTTTACACTCTCAATGCCGACGCTGATCCCGCTGCGGCTAAGGCAGCAGGCGACAGTCTCGTGGCTGCGTCGCGCACCGACGAAGGATGTATCAGCTATGATATGTATGAGAGCGTGACAACTCCCGGCCAGTATATTATCGTCGAGACATGGGAGAATGATTCGTTGCTGGGTGTCCACAGCCGTGCTCCTCACTTCGAGAAGTATGTGCCTGTGCTTCAGTCGCTCGGCACTATGAATACTCAGCGTTTCCTCATCGAGGAGTAGACGACGATTTCCGATCGGAGACGGCGCGGGAACGCAGGCGTCCGGGCGTGATGACGGTCTTGCGTCCCGAAAAGCGCATTTCGTTGAGTTCGAGTGCGCTGAGGGTTCGTGCGCCCGGCAGATCGGCCAGCAGGTGGTCTATGTCAGTCTGATTGTTCATGGTCATTCTTTGTTATTGCGGTCGATCAGCGGCATTATAGCGTTGATAGCCAGCATTACTGTCAGATAAGTGAGGCCGAGGACGAAGAACTCGATGCGCAGCGGCAGGGCCTCGCTGAACCATCCTCCTCCGAGATAGCAGAAGAACAGGAGCCACAGCATCGTCTGCACGCACAGACAGAGTGTGCACCATGTCTTTGCCCTGAAGCGCTGATACCACACGCTCCAGAACGAGAACGGCAGGCAGAGCGCGTTGCAGAGCGCCAAGTAGCCGATATACTGCGGGAACATCAGCAGGCACATCAGCGACACGCTGAAATAGGCAAAGCCTACCTCGCTCCAGCCGAAGATGCCGAAAAACTTAGCCGCCGACATATTGAGCACATCGTCGCAGCCGCCGGCCTCGACGACCGAACAGACGGCGTCGGCGTGGCGGTTCTTTATGTGGGCCGACTTCTGCACGAGCAACCATGTGATGTAGATACCTGCTATGTCGATGACGGTGAGCAGGACGGTCGACACATGGCTGTAGATACCGTTGGTCACGAACAGATATCCGAGCAGAGCGAGCAGCCCGGCGGCGAGCACCCATTTCTTGACGCGGTTGGCCGCATCGGTGAACCGATGGGTTCGGTATTCGGGTTCGCAGGCGTCAGGCCGGGCCGATGCGATCAGCACCCGTCCGGTCATGGCTGCGGCAAAACGCTCGCGCAAAGCGGTTTCGGTGACCGATTGCGACATATATTCGACCTTGTCAGGCGTCACACCGGTGACTATAACCATGCCGCGCGACGTCTGGGCGATGAACGGCACGGGCAGACGGTCGATCTGGCCGTTGTCGGCAAGAAGCAGACCCGTAGAGTCCACGCCGTAGCTCTCCAACAGCTTTTTCATGCCGAACACGGTCTGAAAAGCCATCGACCGGAACTGTCGGTTGGTATAGGCGTCAGTGTGTCTGACACCCATACAACTCAGGAAATCCGACAGGATAGTGTAGTCTGTTTCTGCCATCGGTCGCTTGTCGTCAGGGGTTAGCGGATGTGAGAGGTGATCTTGTTGAGCAACACTTCGCCGGGCATTTCGCCTGACTCGCGCCACACTTTACGGCCACCCTTGTAGAGGATGAAAGTCGGAGTGCCGGTCACATCCTCGGCGTCAGCCGCTTCAGAGTTGGTATCGACATCGAGCTGCACGATTTTTACCTGGCCTTCAAGCATTTCGCCAATTTGTTCGACCACAGGTGCCATAGCCTTGCAATGAGGGCACCATGTTGCATAAAATTCAACCAATACGTTTTCCGCGCTGCGGGTCATTTGATCGTAAGTCATATTCGAGAGAGTTTTAAATGTTGTTTGACTTTAATTGAATCATCACTACAACGCTCTGCGACGACGAAAGGTTTATGCCCCGCCGACCTATTGGTTTTTCTCTCTGCCGAGCTATAAAAAATTATCCCCAGACCATTTCAACAATGAACTGAGGACTAAAGCCTTTTTGGCATGATTAACGATTCTAAAGATAATTGCTTTCTATGCAAAATAAAAAGTGTAGAGATTATATCATACTTACTTATCTGCACACCTTTTCAAAATCTTCAGACGTCGTCACGACGGCCCGGTTTTGCATGCCTGAGAGCTTAGTCCTGAGAAAATGTAAATAACTATTGGTCCAAGTCCAAAGCATAGGTGTAATTAAGTGATGCAAAATTATATATTATTCAACTGTTGCATCGCATAGTTGATGTTTTTTAACACATTATGTCACCAACTTGTCATAAAATTCGCGAAAAAGTGGCTGTTATCGTGCGGCAACCACCAGCGAATGGACAATTTTTGCCCCGACGAAGGTCGCGGCCATGATGATGACGATGATAGCCGAGCAGGGCACTTCAACCAACGTGCTGACAAATAGCCCCGCGACGCTGCACACCAGCGACACCGCTACCGACAGCAACATCACCGATTTGAATCTCTTCATGAATATCTCGGCGGTCATCATCGGCAGCGACAGCATCGACATCAGCAGCATCACGCCGACGAGGCGGATCGTCAGCACGATGCAGATAGCCGTCATGACGGTCATCGTGTAGTTGATCAGCTTGACGGGCAGATGGATCACGCTTGCAAAGTCGCGGTCAAACGCGCAGATGACGATGCGATCGTAGTTAAAGGCGAAGAAAATCGCCAGCACCAGCGTATAGACCGCAAACGCTATGATGTCGCCCGCGGTCACCGTCAGGATGTTGCCGAACAGAAACGAGTTGAGTTCCGGCACATAGCCCGGCGTCATGAACACAAACACCACGCCGACAGCCATGCCTATGGCCCACACGACGGCTATCACCGAGTCCTCGCGCAGCCGGAAGCGGCTCGACATCCACTCGACGCCGACCGACGACATCACCGCGAACACTCCCGCCATCACCACCGGGTTGATGCCGAGATAATAGCCCAGCCCCAAGCCGCCGAAACAGGCGTGGGTGACTCCGCCAGAGATCGCCACGAGGCGCCGGGTGATGATATAAGTGCCTATCATTGCCGCGCTTATCGCTATCAGCGTCACGGCGATCAGCGCATATCTGAAAAATGTATAGTCAAGAAATTCAAGCATTGCTTCGTGAGGCTCTTGCCTCTGAGATCATCATTAACAATTCGTCGCGCACGTCGGCGGGCAGTTCGATTCCCCGCAACTGTATGCTGCGGGCCCATCCGGCGACATCGTCGGGCATCAGCGTCAGCAGCACGTCGCGGAAGGCGTCGCTCTCAGTCGCCGTATAGCTTTCGGGCGCACGTCCGGCGTAAGCGTCGAGCTCCTCGTCGTCGTAATAGACGATGCGCTCTGACACAGCCGCTAACAGCGAGTCGCGCTCGCACACGGCATGCTGTCCGCAGCACTCTTCATCCTCGGCCGCTACGGGTGTCGAGGCGTCAGTCGCGGCGTCTCCTCCGGTCAGATGATGATGGATATAAAGCACCGCCCCGACCAGCACTATCGCCGCCGCTATGATCAATGCCACCGTCATTCTTCGCTCTGCTCTTGTATATCGGTCACTGTGAATCCGGCCGCACGCAGGTCGTCCCAATAGCCGGGATATGATTTATTGACGACTCCCGCGTCGCGGATGATCATGCCGGGAATAAACATCGCCACGGGTGCGAAGGCCATAGCCATACGGTGATCGTCGTAGGTATCGATCACGGGCAGCTCGTTGACTGGCATTCTCCGGCCCTCCCACGAGAGCACGTTGTCGCCCTCAATCTCAGCGACGCATCCGAGCTTCATCAACTCGCGCCGCAGAGCCTCGAGCCGGTCTGTCTCCTTGTGGCGCAGATTTGCGACCCCGGTCAGACGGAATGGCACACCGATCGCACATGCCGTAACGGCCACGGCCTGAACGAGATCGGGCGTGTCGCTCATGTCGAGATCTATGCGCGAATAGAGGTCGGGCGTCGCCGACAGTTCGGCGCCTTCGTCGGTCCACTCGGTCAGCACGCCGAGGCGCGGATAAAGCTCAGCCAGACAACTGTCGCCCTGAATGCTCCCCGCCGTCATACCTTCAAGAGTGACCCAACCGGCCGAGATCGCTGCGATTTCGTACCAGAACGCTGCCGCGCTCCAGTCGGGTTCGACCGGCGTAGCCGATGCGCCATACTTGCCGGGGCTGACCGTAACGGTGTCGCGTTCGATTTCCACGTCAATTCCGCGGTCGGCCATCATCGCGGCCGTCATCTTGATATACGGCATCGAGACCGTGTCGCCTATGAGCTTGAGTACCAGTGATTGGTTCATTGTCGGAGCGACCATCATCACCGCCGACACAAACTGCGAGCTGACCGTAGAGTCGATCTCGAGTTCGCCGCCGGTGAGCTGCCGTCCTTCAATGCGTAGGGGTGGGAAGCCCTCCTCGCCTGTATATTCGATCGAGGCACCGAGCTTGCGGAGGGTGTCGACGAGCGGGCCGATCGGACGCTTACGCATCCTTTCGCTGCCGTCGAGCGTCACGGTTCGTCCGGGAGTTGCAGCATAATATGCAGTCAGAAAGCGCATTGCCGTTCCGGCTGCGCCGATATTGATTTCCGCCGCGTCTTTGTCGGCAAGTGCGCTCTCGAGAGCCTCGGTGTCGGCACATTGCGCCACTTCCGCGGGCTTGTTCGAGCCCAGCGCGGCCATGATCAATGCCCGCGCACTGATGCTCTTGCTTAGCGGCAGCCTCACACTCGCTTCCAAAATCTCCTCCGGAGGATATATCTTGTAATCCATTTGTT
>CAZULD010000106.1:0-7885 GCA_964621135.1 uncultured Bacteroides sp.
TCTTCGACTCTAACTTGACTTCAATCATCACAGGTATCATCCTGCTCCTCTTCGGTACAGGTCCTATCAAGGGCTTCGCAACCACTCTTATCATCGGTCTTATCTGCTCGTTCTTCACCGCAGTATATCTGAGCCGTCTGTTCTTCGCATGGTTCGGCAAGACCAAAATGTTCAGCGACATTACTTTCCAGACTGCCGCTTCACGCAAGCTCTTCGTCAACGCCCACTACAACTTCCTCGGCGCACGCAAGGTCAGCTTCACCGTTGCAGGCATCTTCGCCGCTATCGTGGTGATCTCGCTCTTCGCCCGCGGTCTTAACCAAGGCATCGACTTCTCGGGTGGTCGCAACTATGTTGTCAAGTTCGAACAGCCCGTCAGCACAACCGAGCTTCAGGACGTTCTCGCTCCTCAGTTCCCCGGTTCGTCTGTATCGGTGATCACTATCGAAAGCTCTAATCAGGTTCGTATCTCGACCAACTACAAGATCAACGACGAAAACGAAAATACCGAAAAAGAAATCACCGGCAAACTCTTCGAAGCTCTCAAGCCCTATCTCCGTGATGGCATGACCGCCGCTGAATTCTCGACCACTGACGCAAGCCAGGGTATCGTACAGTCTCAGAAAGTTGGTCCGTCGGTGGCTGATGATATGCGCACAGATGCTTACATCGCCGTTATCATCGCCATGATCGCGATGTTCCTCTACATCCTGCTCCGCTTCCGCAACGTTGCCTTCTCGCTCGGTGCGCTTGCCGCAGTAGCGTTCACAGCGTTCTCGATCATCGGTTTCTACTCATTGTTCTATGGCGTGCTGCCCTTCGCAATGGAAATCGACCAGACCTTCATCGCCGCGATCCTGACCGTCATCGGTTATCAGATCAACGATACCGTGGTTGTCTTCGACCGTGTTCGTGAAAATGTCGGTCTCTATCCCAAACAGGACTTCTACACCACTATCAACAAGTCGATCAACTCAACCCTCGGTCGTACGATCATGACCTCTTGCTCGACTCTCTTGGTACTCCTCTGTATCTTCATCCTCGGTGGTGACGCTATCCGCAGCTTCACATTTGCAATGCTCTTCGGTGTGATCATCGGTACACTTGCGACAATCTACATTGCCGCTCCCGTTGCCTACCTCACCGACGCACGTCGCAACAAAGCCGCAAAGCAGTAATCAGATTACTCCAATAAATATCGATCGCCGATCCCGAATAGAGGGACCGGCGATCGTTTTTTTACGAATGGCGTTTTACGAACCGTTAGCTGCCTAACGGGCCGAAGTTGCTCAGCGGATTGCCGGGCTTAGCCGCTTCCATAAGTTTCTCCGAGAAACTGAATGATGCCGCATTCGTATCGGTCACTACCGATAGCAACGCAGGGCCTTCGGCGGCAAGCCATCGCTTCATGGCTGCTTCCAGATCTGCGGGATCATCTACCGTTTCGGCCTGGAAACCTATCACTTCTGCCATCTTGCCGAAATCAGGATTTTTCAGGTCGGTTTCGTTTGGCGCCAGTCCCGCCATCTCCATTTCCCATTTTACAAATGCAAGACTGCGGTTGTCGGCTACAAGAAGTTTCACGGGCAGATTATACTGGATTATCGTCAGCAACTCGCCCATTAGCATCGAGAAACCTCCGTCGCCGCACAATGCTATTACCTGACGGTCAGGGCAGGTAAACTTAGCTCCGATCGCCATAGGCATTGCGTTGGCCATCGATCCGTGAGAGAACGATCCTAACATCCTTCGGTCTTTTTTCTGTGTGAGGTAATGCGACGTCCATACGTTATTCATACCCGTGTCGACTGTGAACACCGCGTCGTCATCAGCTAAATTATCCAGCAGACTGACCATATATTCAGGCCTTATCGCACCCTTGGCTCCCGGATTTTTCACCGGCTCGGCAAATTTTTCCTTTATGGAAGCATAATCCTTCAGGGCTTTGTCGAGAAACGCAGTGTCGGTCTTGGTGTTGACTTTAGGAAGCAATGCCGAAAGGAATAAAGCGGCATCGGCCCTCACGCCGACATCCACTTTGGTCTTGCGGCCGAGGCGTTCGGCCCTCACATCTACCTGGATTATCTTCTTATCGATCGGGAAGAAGCCGGGGTAGGGGAAATTCATACCGATAAGGATCAGCACGTCTGCCGACGCTATTGCCTGCTCGGCTGACCACATGCCGAGATAACCCATATGGCCGACATAATTCTTACACTTGCCCATAAGTTCAAGCTGGCTCTTATAGGTCGTGCCGACAGGAGCTTTGACTTTTTCGGATAGTTCGTTGACCAAAGCCGCGGCGTCCTTTGCGCCGGTGCCGGCAAATATTGCCACACTTCCGGCTTCATTTATCAGCTTTGCTGCGGCCTCGACATCATCGGCGGTCGGTTCCGGCAGCCGGTCTGTGTAGATAGGCGTTGTCGACGCGTAAGAGTCTACGGCGGGCTGTCCTATGACATCGGCCGGCAGACCGACGATGCCTACACCTCCGCGACCTATGGCCTCCTGCATGGCTGCCTGCAGCATGTGGGGCACCTGAGTCGGAGTGGTTGCCATTTCGTTGTACACATTGCAGTTGGAGAACAGAAGCGTAGGGTTTGTTTCCTGAAAATACTCTGTACCGAAGACCGATGATGCACACGTCGATGCAATCGCCAGCACCGGAGCATTGCTTCGCTGCGCGTCATAGAGTCCGTTGATAAGATGCACATGTCCCGGGCCGCTGCTACCCGCGCACGCCGCAAGTTTTCCGGTCAACTGTGCCTCGGCACTGGCGGCAAACGCGCCTGACTCTTCATGGCGCATGTGGATAAACTTTACGCGACCGTCTTTGACGAGTGCGTCCGTCAGGTCATTGAGACTGTCGCCCGTGATGGCGTAGAGATGTTTGACGCCGGCATCGGCAATCATTCCGGCTACTTGGTCGGCTACTTTTTTCGGTTGTATTGTGTCCATAGTAAATTCTTTAACACGGGTATAACTTCCCCGGCCCCTGCTTTGTTCGTCGAATTATAGTTTATTATAATTCTCCGTGGAGCGGACACAATCTTAACCGCTTATTTCAAAATACCTGACGAGGCTGAGCCTGAAACCGAAGGCTCGTCGTCGCGTTTGACTTTCTTGCCGAATCCGAATGTGTAAGTTGCGACTAACTGGATAAATGCGCGGCTCTTGCCTCCTAATTTCACCTCATCTGTGTCGTAATAGCGGCTTTGCATTACGAAGTGGTCATTTCTGTAGTTCCACCGCGTGAAGTTTATAAGGTCTCCGCGCAGACTCCAATGGGAATTAGACCAACCGACGGTAATGTACCAATCACTTTTGCCGTAAGCCCACAATCCGGTCATTGATCCGTCGGCATTTGCGTATGGCGACGAATAAGTCAGGGTGAAATTCCAATTTCCGAGATAGTAGCGCACGCGGGCATACCAATTGATAGAGGAATGATTAATGCTGTAAGGTATGCCGTTATGGTTTAGTAAGTGCCCGATTCTTCCCGAAAATACCAGAGACCTGTCGAGGAATTTTGCCGAGCCGGAAATTCCGTATGTGCCTTGCGCAAAACTACCCATCGGCTGCTTGATAGTGCGTAGTATCCCGCTTGATGTAGCTTCGTAGTCATATACATATCGGTCACCCATAAACCAAGCCCACGCGAAAGCATTGAGACTGAAATTATTGTTGGGAATCCAAGTGTATGAAAAATCGAAATCGTAGCTCTTGGAGGGTACGAGGTTTGGATTACCGGTGTATTTCATCAGCGGAGTTGCGTCTATGATCTTGTCGCTCTTATAACTCGGCGACGGTAACCAAGATTCATAACTTGCAGCAAGGCTTAGAGACTGGTGTTTGTTCGGGGTGTACTGCAATGATAGACTCGCTTTGGGAGTAGAGGGCTTGTCGACCATCTCACCGAATTGCAATCTGTCCCAGTCCCATGCAAATGAAGCCGAGCCATAGAATTTATTAACCGTGATATCGTAAGTGGCTCCGGCTTCTAAGCGTGATGATTTCGCACGGTCAAAAGCTGTGGCTGAGCCCGAATACCGGGTTCTGTTATATTCATGTGATCCGTTGACCCCAAATGACAGATTACCGTAAATGCCGAAATCATGGGTGAATTTGAAAGTGCCGGATAATTTATTGGTGTTGTCAGATGCGCTGTTCTTAATATCAGCATAGCCTGATTCTTCATACGATGTATTCTGCTCGGTATGTGAGTAACTGTAGGCGGGGGTGAACACTAAAGAGCTGTTCTTCGGCAATCTGAAGAAATAATAGCCTTCATACGCGATGAATTGCGACCGTTCATCAAAGATCGAAGTGTATTCTGAGTTGCTGAAGTCAGGCAGGCTGTAGGTCACACTGCCGATCTTCTGCGTGTTAGGCTTACGGTCGATTCGCCCTTTAATCTGCGACGATGCCTGCACGTTATCCGAGTTATAGGTCGCCTTTACTGTCGCAAAATACCAGTTTTGCTTCTGCTTTGAATCCGTGGTGTTCGAAAAGCGTTGAAACTCTTTGATTTCGCCCGATTCCTGTGGCAGACGATATGTTTCGGTCAGTTCCGATCCATCGTGTTTGCGATCATAATGATAGGTCGACCCCATGATGTCATAGGTCATTTTCTTTCGCTGGAGTCTTAGGTTTGCCAATAATTCACCGACGTAGTTGCTGATGAGATTGGTGTGTCCGACTGTTTTCAGGTAGCCTCCATATTCATATTTCTGCATAATGAAATTTACGACGTATGGCCTGCCTTGAAGGCGGGGATCTGACGGATATTCGAAATACTCTACTTTCTTGACATCAGCAGTTCGCATGGCCCGCAAGTCGCTCTCCGTTGCAGGGAGATAGTCGATAAATACGGCAACTGGTTTACCGGTGGTGGTCACGATATTGTCTCCGGAGACAAGGCCCAGTTGTGGAATAGCCATGTGTGAAAGCAGGTCGCCTCCTGTCTGCGATGCGTTCTTCTGACGGGAAGTGGGGATATAGACCGAGCGGTCGGCGTAGAGGTGAGCGTTGTCCGCTTCAACTGTGACGGCACCGAGATTGACCGCTTGCTCGGGTAAGATGATCGTGCCGATATTGAAGGTATTGCAAAGATGATAAACGGTTTTATATCCGACGCATGAAAATTTGGCTATCACCTTCTGGCGGTCGCATGGAATGGTGAAATGGCCTGAGGCGTCAGTTACGCCGTAAGTTAAGACTGTCGAATCGCGTGGAGTCAGCAGCATTACGGTTGCTGCGACGACCGGCGCTTTGTCACTGCCTATGGCCTGACCCGTGAATACGTATTTGCCGTGCTGAAGAGCCTCGAGATAGTAGCAGTTACCCGACTTTGCGACCGTTACCGGATTAAAACCCACCGTCTGACGCAGAGCATCATACGGGTTGTCCGTCTTAACCGTCGCATTCGTAGTGTAATTTTCGAGTTCGTTATAGATAAAATTGATTTCGAGGTCGGGATGATCCTCCATGATGCTCTGAATAGCTTTCGGGAGGGGTGTAGAGCTGAAACGATATGAAAATGTTTCGGCATCGGCCATGAAGACTGTGATCATGGTCGCAAGAAATGTGAAGATGCGTCGCATGATTTTCAATCTACTTTAATAGTTTTGTCTTCGATGGAAAGGTGGATCTGCTCAAAATTATTGAGACTCCCGATAACATCCTCGATCGGAAGTGCCTGATCCCACTTGAAGTAAAGTCGCAGGGCCTTATACGCATTGGCGGTGAACTTGGCTTGGTATCCGTAATATCCGGCGATTTTCGTTATTATGGTCTCAAGCGTCTCGTTGTCGAAAACGATTGTTTCAGGCGTGGCTGTCTTGATAATTTCTTCGCCCTCGGCGGTTGTGTCCGACAAAACTTTCATCTCTGCGCCAACGGTTTCAACAGTCTGAGAGGGTGAGCTGGCTTCTTGTTTTGAGAAATAATTGACACTCACCCCGACCACCGCAGCTACGGCGGCAAACGATGCAATAACTACGGCTATGCTTGCCGCAACATTGCGCGACATCAGCCTGAAAATGCTGAAGCGGTTACGGCTTCCTGCGCCGCGATGCTTATTCTCGAATGCTTTCCATTCGCTTTCAACATCCGGAATCTGAAGATGTTGCAAGCTCGCTTTGGTTTTATCAAGCAGCTCCCTCACTTCCTTTGTCTCAGGGTCTTGGAGCATGGCGGCGATCTCAGCATCGGTGTAACGCTCGGGATGCTCAATGGCATCAAGCAATTTGTCAATTTTATCCATTTTGAGATAGTTTTTGGCGTAAGACATCTATTGCATGACGCAAATGTTTATAGACTGCAACCTCGCTGATCCCTAATGTCTCGGCGATTTCCCTGTAACGCATTCCCTCCGAGAAGCGGAGATTTACCACGCGGCGGCATGCGTCGGTGAGATCGTTTGCCACGGTCGTGTGAATCATCGAGATCGTTTCATCGTCAGGCCATTCATCGTCGGTTATCTCCCGTTCGTCGACCGCATAGAGTTCTTTCAGGCGTTCGTGTGCGGAGAGTCCCCGCAGATGATTGAGACATCGGTTGCGCACAGCTTTCAGGAGATACGGCCCTGTCACGTCTGTAATCCCGCTGTTGAGCAGTGACACAAAGACATCGTGCACAATGTCTCTCGCCACATCCTCGTCGCGCAGGATCATCATCGCCACGCGGTGCATCGCCGTGTAGTTAGCCTTGAAAAGCTGTTCTATGTCCTTTACTGTCGTCATACACCTATAAGACACCTCACTCGCGAAAAACCTAACCTCTCAGAGGAAAAATCTTGTACAAATATAATACTTATGATTTGAAATTTGTCTGCGTGGGCGAAAAAGCGTATCTTTGAATTAATTATTGTTACACCACACAGTGCTGACCATCTACAAAGCCTCCGCAGGTTCGGGCAAGACATACACACTAACCTATCAGTATCTGAGGATGCTCCTCGGCGTAAAGCCGCAGGGGGCCGAACGCTATCGTCTCTGTCTGCCGGAGTACAACGGCGGCACGACAATGACCAACCGCCATCGCCACATCCTCGCCATAACCTTTACAAACAAGGCTACCGAGGAAATGAAGTCGCGCATTATCGACGAACTCGGCGCGCTCGCCGCCGACCATTCCGACGGTTCGCCTGACTGTCCATATACGCCTGATCTGATTGATGAGTTCGGTTGCTCGCGTGACGCTCTTCGCATTGCTGCTTCCCGGGCGCTTCGCGGTCTGCTCTTTGACTATCACCACTTCAACGTCAGCACGATCGACTCGTTTTTTCAGACCGTTCTGCGTGCATTTGCACGCGAGGTAGACCGTCAGGGCGACTACGGCGTCGAACTCAACAACGATAACTATGCCGTAATCTCGGGAATAGGCATGATGCTCGATGATCTTAACTACGGCAATCCTCCCCGTCGCGCCGAAATCCTGAAATGGATCAGCCGCTACACTATGGAACTTGTCGAGGAAGGTAAGGACGGCTCGATGTTCAACCGGTCGGGCAAACTGCTTTCGACCCTTGCATCGTATGTCGGACGCATGGACAGCGAGATATTCAAGCAGCATGCCGATCAAGTGCTGGCCTACCTTGACACGCCCGGTCTTATGCGCCGTTTCATAGCCTGTATCGACGACAGACTCAAGGCGGTTTCGGCTCCGCTTACCGAGCGGGCAAAGGAACTTTTGGCTGAATTCGAGTCGCTTGGTTACGCGCGCGAGGTGCTCGCTTCGCCCGTACAGCGTCTGCTCGTATCGGTCGCCGCAGGCGAGCCGATCGACGAAAAGGCTCTCTCATCTGCGGCTGTAACCCAGCTTCTCGCATGGCCTGATAACGAAAAAACGTCATACTACGTCAAGACCAAAATCCCGGGAAAGA
>CAZULD010000107.1:0-7870 GCA_964621135.1 uncultured Bacteroides sp.
ATAGCCTTATCGATCTTGTCCGGTTCGCCGTCCCAGAACTGAGTTATAGCTCCGGGTGCTACAGCCGGATCGTCGGCCATGCCTGTTATTTCGTTCCATCCGAGGGTGGTGCAACCTTTCGACGTGAGAAAATCAGCCATGCGACTGACAAACCAATGTTGCAGTTGCCACGGTTCGGTAAAACCGTGCTCTGCCATAAATGCAGCGACGCTCTGAGAATTACGCCAGTGGGAGTAATCAACCTCATCACCTCCGATATGGACGATATCCGCGTCGAAGATGTCGATGACATATTCGATGACATTGCGCATGAATTGCTCAACCTCGGGATCAGTCACCTGAAGTACGTCGCCGATGACCGGAGCGTCAGAATATCTCGACGATGTGCCGAGCCAAGGATATGCTGTGATGGCCGCAAGTGAATGACCGGGCATATCTATCTCAGGGACAACCTTGATTCCGCGGTCGCGGGCATAGCTGACTATCTCTTTTATCTCGTCGGCGTTGTAATATGCTCTCTGAGGATGGATCGAGTCCCACTCTTCAGGCGTGATGCCGCGGTGGCTGTAATCCATTTTCGCGCCGATTTCGGTGAGGCGCGGATAGCGGGGTACTTCTATTCGCCAGCCGGCACCATCGGTAAGATGCCAGTGGAGGACGTTGATTTTCAGACGCGAAAGTTCATCTATGACTCTTTTTGTTGCTTCCGTTCCGAAAAAGTGTCGGCTTTCGTCGAGAAGATAGCTTCGCCACGGATAGAGGGGACTGTCGGTAATCCGGCATGATGCGAGACGCCCCTGACTTAGGTAAAGCTGACGGAGTGTCTGCATAGCCCAAATGAGGCCACGGTCACTGTCGGCCGTGACATCTATTCGCTTCGGAGTAATGTCTATAGTATAGCCCTCGTCGTTGCCTGTCACGCCGGGTGCAAGATGCAGGCTTACAGAAGCTGACGCAGAGTCTGAGGTGAAGCGGTTAGGTATGCCGACCTCACTAAGCCACTCTGACACAAGATCGCGGTTGAGATTACTGTCAGATGAGACAAATACTTCGGTCAGACCGTCTTTGGCAGCCTTGAACGTACCTTTACCTGCGTGATATTCAGTCGGCAGAGGTACTATGGATGGGTTCTTGGCAGCCACACCGATGGCTGTCAGACAGATAAGCAGAAACAGAAGTTTTTTAGTCATAAATTAAGCGTATATGCCGAGAGCGGCTGCGCGACCCATGATGTCCACCAGAAGAGGTCCCGGCGAGGCGGGATCGACTTCTTTCTCGCCCAGCCGGATTTTAGGCGTCTGTATCGCTCCACTTTGCTCGATGGCTTTCAAGAAGCGGTAGGCCTCGGGAAGCGACGGATCGTCAGGCGTCTCGCGTGCAGTGACACTGTAATAGTAGTAGAGCAGGGACGCAAGATACGACAATATAAAGCCGCGATGATCTTCCGACGCAGGATCTCCGTTGTCGGGCAGAGCATCAAAGCAATCGATCGCGGAAGCGAGCGCAAAACTGTAGAGGCGCAGTTTCCTCGCGCTGTCAACACGGTCTCCGGCTCCGTAAATTTCCACGGTGAGCAGCGCGCCGACAGCACACGAGAATGCATCATTGGCCTGACCGGCGAGTCGCAGCGAATGGACGTGAAGCACGGCCGCCTCTATAAATTGCCCGACAGCTTCGTCAATGGATTCGCCTGCATTTTTCAGACGCTGCAGTTCGTTATCGCAGTTGGCTAAAAGTTCGCCGCTGAGACGCACGGCGCCCTCAACGTCACCCGTCTGAAGCATCACTGCGATCTGCGCTGTGGCATCCGCAAAATTTGATGTCGTATGGTTGTCTTCCATCAGAGCACTTCGTTCTCCTCGATCAGGAAGCGGTCAACATCTATAGCGGCACGGCAACCTGTTCCGGCGGCAGAAATGGCCTGACGGTAGATAGGATCGGCCACATCGCCTGCGGCAAACACGCCGGGAACGTTAGTGCGGGTCGACGGAGCATCAACTTTGATATAGCCTTGTTCGTCAAGGTCTATCTGGCCTGCAAAAATCTCTGTGTTGGGCTGGTGACCGATAGCGAGGAAAAATCCGTCGATCTCGATATCATATGAGCGCTCCTTGTCAGTACCTTTGTACTCAACAAGATGTGCGCCATGGAGGACGTCGTCACCATAAAGACCTACGGTGTTGGTGTTGAAGAGTATCTCGATTTTGGGATTTTCGAAAACTCGTTTCTGCATGACTTTGGATGCACGCAACTGATCGCGACGCACGATCAGATAGACCTTGTCAGCGAGGCCGGCGAGGTAGGTAGCTTCTTCACATGCAGTGTCACCACCACCCACAACAGCCACACGACGCTTGCGATAGAAGAAACCGTCGCAGGTGGCGCAAGCCGATACGCCCATGCCCATGTATTTCTTTTCGTCGGGCAGACCGAGATATTTTGCTGTAGCGCCTGTCGAAATAATCACACTGTCAGCTAAAACGGTGTTTTTGCCGTCCACGGTGAGAGTAAACGGTCTCTTTGAAAAGTCAACGGCTGTTACGCGACCCGATAAAATTTCCGTGCCGTAAGTCAACGCCTGCTGACGCAGATCATCCATGAGCTGAAAGCCGGCAACTTTTTCGGGGTAGCCCGGGAAGTTTTCGATTTCGGTAGTCGTGGTGAGCTGGCCGCCGGGCTGAGGGCCTTCGATGAGAAGGGGTTCGAGATTGGCGCGCGAAGCGTAGATCGCAGCGGTGAATCCGGCAGGGCCCGATCCGATGATCACTAATTTTCTATTGGGAGTGGTATTGTCTGTTGTCATAATGTACTTTATATTAGTGGTTATTATCTTAAATCAATTATCTCGGCATCAGGATGCAACGCTTTCTTATATTGGAAAGTGGAGGATGTCAGCGCGGCTCCGGGCGTAACCTTGTTTATGGCGATGGACGTATAGCGTTTGTCGCCGAAAACGACCGTTATGGCGGTGGGCCAACCTGTTGACTTGCTGATTGTCACCTTGGCTGACGAAATAGAGCTTCGATGATCGCGAGGGGTCATCAGAACAACGTCGGATGAAGCTGTAGAACTCATCAACTTGCAGTCAAAAGCCGATTCGAACGAATTGATCAGTTCAAAGGGATTTGAGTCCATCAGTTCTTCGCCTGTCGGCTCGGTGATATTAACTTCGTTGTTGTCAGCGATGTAGGTCCACTGGGTCTTACCGTCGAACCATGTCGACAACTGGGGCGTAATGATCGAGAACATGTCTTTGCTCATGGTCATCTTGCCGTTGTCAGAGCCGGCGGAGTGGGCGAGGGAGAAGTCTATGACGACCGATGGCGTGCTGCGGAACTTGGCAGCGCAACACTTCATCACACCAACGCCGTTATCAGCAGCCGAAGCGACCAAAGCACTCAGAGACACTATAGTCAGTAATATGTAGCGAGTAATCTTCATTGCAATAATAACAAATTAAAGAGTGGCGGAGTTTAACTCTCAAAGAATAGTCTCGAGGGTAAGAGCATCCATCAGCACGGCGCGCGGTTTGGCTCCCTGCGCGGGACCGACTATGCCTGCGGCTTCCATCTGATCCATGATCTTGCCGGCTTTGTTGTAGCCGATGCTGAAACGGCGCTGGAGCGACGAGGTCGAAGCGGTCGACTGAGTGACGATGAAGCGTGCGCAGTCAGCGAAGAGAGCATCGCGTTTCGAAGGATCACCGACTTCGGCTGAAACCGCACCTTCGACCTGAGGCTCAGGGAGGAGATAAGCGGATTCGTAACCGATCTGAGCGTCGATGTGGTCAGTGATCGCATCAATTTCGGGAGTATCGATGAAGGCACACTGAACGCGAGTTATCGCTCCGTTGGTCAGGAAGAGCATGTCGCCACGACCGATAAGCTGGTTGGCACCGGGACGGTCGAGGATGGTCTTACTGTCGACCATCGACATAACGCGGAAGGCGATACGTCCGGGGAAGTTGTTCTTGATAATACCGCTGATGACATCAGCCGATGGGCGCTGGGTGGCGATGATGATGTGCATGCCTGACGCACGGCCTTTGGCTGCGATGCGGGCAATGTAGTTAGGCACATCCTTGCCGCCTACGCTGATAAGATCGGCAAACTCGTCGACGATCGTAACTATATAAGGCATATAGCGGTGACCGTTTTCGGGATTGAGGCTGTGGCGGCAGAACTTCTCGTTGTAGTCCTCGACCGTACGGGCATTGGCCTTACTCATCAGTTTATAGCGTTCGTCCATCTCGATACAGAGCGAGCTGAGTGTGCCGGGCACCTTGGCCGCATCGGTAATGATAGGCTCTTCTTCGTCAGGAAGTTTGGCGAGATAGTGGCGCTCGAGCTTACGGTAGGCCGCGAATTCGACCATCTTGGGGTCAATGAACACGAATTTCAGTTCTGACGGATGCTTGGCGTAGATCAGTGAGGCTATGATACAGTTGAGACCTACGGATTTACCCTGACCGGTAGCACCGGCGACGAGGAGGTGAGGCATCTTGGCGAGATCCTGAATGAAGATGTCATTGGAGATGGTCGCTCCGAGCGCCATAGGCAGACGCATCT
The DNA here is from genome assembly GCA_964621135.1 of uncultured Bacteroides sp. Lineage (GTDB taxonomy): Bacteria > Bacteroidota > Bacteroidia > Bacteroidales > Muribaculaceae > CAG-873. The sequence goes on from CAZULD010000107.1 coordinate 4,569, forward strand.
TGCGGCATGCTTCGGCAAACTTCTCAGAACCTATCACCGAGCGGATTGAGACAGTCTTGGGATCGCGGTTAGGAACCTCGATGCCGACCGTACCCGCGCCGGGAATAGGGGCGATGATACGGATGCCCAGTGCGGCGAGGCTCAACGCAATATCGTTCTCAAGACGCTGAATCTGAGCGATGCGGACACCTTCGGCGGGAACGATTTCGTAGAGCGTCACTGTCGGACCGATTGTAGCCTCGATGCGCTGAATAGGTATCTTATAGTCAAGCAGAGTCTTGACGATGAGATCCTTATTCTTCTGCTGCTCCTCGGCGTTGATCACCGGGCCACTGGGACGATCTTTGAGGAGGTCGACACTCGGAGCCACGAAGCGCGAGAGTTCGGCACGCGGATCATAAAGATCGGCCTTAGTCGGATCTTTTTCGCTTTGGATATCAGCGGGATCGACAGTCGGAGCGTTGGCAGCGGGAGTCTCCTTTATAATAAAGGTGGGTCCGTCAGTCGAATCAGCCTGTTCGCTCTTGACCGGAGCGACTGGGGCAGATGTCGCCAGAACGCTTTCCGGAACGTGACGGTCGGTTTCTCCGATGGTTTCAAGAGCCGTAGATGGTTCTTCTTCGTCGTCGATCGCAAAGAGCCTTTCGGTCAGAGCAGAGGTGGCAAAGCCGTTGGGCTGCTCGGTTTCGTCGGTGAAAACGACTTCGCTGTCGGTGGTCGCGGCAGCCGGAGTTTCCTCGGAACGTTCGCCGATATTTTCGAGCGAAGGAAGTGTGTCGGCAGCATCCTCATGGGTTGCACGCTTGGGTATCAAATTGATAGCGGACTTGACGATGAACTTTAACGGCTTGAGGAAGATCGCGATCAGGATGCCAGCGAGAGCAATGTTAACTGCGAGAGCCAGCGGCCAGTTGCCTACATGGATGAGCCATAGATTGACGTAACGACCATGGACACCTCCCCAATGAATGAAGCTCGAACTCGGGATGGTAATATAACCTACGATAATCGACACGGCCACAGCGGTGAGCAGACATTTGAATGTCAGCGACCAGAATTTGCAACGAATTACTCCCAACAGACTGAGGCCGAGAGCGCCGAGCCAGTAGACGAGGACAAACGCTCCCACACCGAGACCTTCGGTCATCAGGGCATGGGAAAGCCATGCGCCAAACGAACCTGCGGCATTAGCTACTTTTTCGCCACTGTCGGCAACCTGAACGAAACCGGTGCCATTCTGAAAGAGACTTTCGTCAGCCGCGCCATTCTTCAGATGAGAGACAGCGGAAATGGCCATGACGAATGCAACCGCGACCAAGATGATGCCGAGAGCAAAATGAGTGCGTTTGTCTTTGAAAAATGACAGCAGCGAGCTTTGGGATTTCTGTCGCGGACGTGAGGGCCTGCGGCCTTTTGAGGCAGAGGCGGGACGGCGGGCAGCAGTGTTTCGATTGTTGGGTGCAGCCATGAGACTTATGTAGGGGAGAAATTATTGCTATGAGTAGAGCGATCGGTTTGTAATCAGCAGTCGGATAGTTGGTTTATGACTTCGATAGGATCAGGCGCCGAAAAGACAGTGTTGCCTGCGACGACTATATCGGCACCGGCGGCAGCGACGCGGGGAGCATTCTCAAGATTGATGCCTCCGTCGACTTCGATCAGAGCCTGCGAGCCTGTCTCGGAGATCAGATTGCGCAGACGGCCGATCTTGCCGATGGTTGACTCGATGAACTTCTGACCGCCGAAGCCGGGGTCGACACTCATCAGCAGAACCATGTGGAGGTCAGGCAAAATGTCGCGCAGCGTTTCGACCGGAGTAGCAGGGTTAAGGGTCACGGCAGGTTTCATGCCTGCATCCTTAATGGCAGCGACGGTGCGGTGGAGATGCGTGCAGGCTTCCTGATGGACATTCATAATCTCGGCTCCGCAGTCGCGCACCTGAGAGATGTAGCGCTGTGGATCGACGATCATCAGATGAACGTCGAGAGGCTTTGTAGCGATGCGGCTGACGGCTTTGATGACCGGGAATCCGAAGGATATATTGGGCACAAAGACGCCGTCCATAACGTCGATATGAATGAGACCTGCACGGCTGCGGCAGACCATTTCGGTGTCGCGGCCGAGATTGTTGAAGTCGGCCGAGAGTATTGAAGGTGCTACTATCATTTTGTCTGAGTTGTTTTCTTGGGTTTGAATGCGTTCCATGCTATGATTGCCACACAGACGGCGAGAAGAACCAGTCCGGCGATAGTCAGATAGCCGTTGTATTTCTCGACAAGCGGGAACAGATTGTCGAGGCTGACGCTTTTTGCGAGGAACCAACCGAGGAGCGCAAGAACGATGTTCCAGACCATGGCTCCGAGTCCGGTGTACAATATGAAGGCCCAGATATTCATTTTCGAGAGACCTGCGGGAATCGAAATGAGCTGTCGCACAGCGGGAATGAGTCGGCCGACGAAGGTCGATATCGCTCCGTGTTTGTCGAAATACTGCTCGGCACGGTCGACTTTCTCACGGTTGATGAGGCAAGCGTGGCCGAAGCGAGAATCGGCAAAGCGATAGACAATCGGGCGGCCGATCCAGAGCGAGAGGCCGTAGTTAATCAATGCTCCGACAATGGCGCCGGCCGTAGCGACGAGAACGACGACAAAGATGTTCATGTCAGGGACGGTGATCGTTTTGTCGTGGAAAGTCAGCATGCGGGTTGACTGGCAGGCGATGTAGGCCGCCGGCGGAACGATAACTTCCGAGGGAAAGGGGATGAATGAACTCTCTATGACCATGAAAATGAATACATAAAGATAACTCATGTGTGTGACAATCAGCTCGAAAGAGTCAGAAGCGTTGAAAATTGACAGCGAAATAAACAGATCGGTCATATTGTAAAGGGATAGGTTGGTTTAGTCATGTTAAATCCTGTAATGCAAATTTACAAACATTCTCTGTCGTGACCAAAATTACCATATAGTTTTTGTCGGAGGTCGTTTATTCGTCAGAAAGTATTGGAACGGGACGGTCAGGCGGTTCGCGCGCAGGTGGAAGTCGTGAATTATCAGATTGCCGGCCGGAGGAATGATGAGCGACGGGGGTACATAGTGAAGTATTGTTGATGTAGATTAGAGATGAGCGAGTAAGGGTTTGACGTGCAGGTGAATTTGTCACCGTGATGCGGCGGATGCGAGAATGGAGGAGCTTACGCGGTTGGCGCTTATGGCGAGGACGGCGTAAGAGTAAGGTAGTAGGATAATTGGCGGGGCGTGAAGGGCGGGATTTCTCGCTTTTGAGGGTGACGGTGCGATATA
>CAZULD010000108.1:0-7846 GCA_964621135.1 uncultured Bacteroides sp.
TCTACAGAAAGACTTCCGACATGCTCTCATGGTTTACTCTTCCTCCATCCTTCGGCTACACTGGCTACTGGGACAACATCGGCGATATGGAAAACCGTGGCCTTGAAGTCGATCTTCAAGGTGTACTCATTGAGACTAAGAACTTCACATGGACAGTCAATGCCAACATCACCTGGTATAAGAATGTGCTTTCCAAGCTTCCTCAGCAGCGTAAGAATGAGACAATCGATGGCGTAAGCGGCTATTCAAGCGGCAACTTCTTCTTCGGACAGGGTGAACCTCTTTACACCTACAAGAAATATAAGTATGCTGGTCCGGATCCTGAAAACGGTCAGGCACTCTACTACAAACGTGTGAAAGACGAAAACGGAAATGAAACCCTCGACAAGGTGACCTACGACAAGCTTGGCACAAGCGACTCATTCCTTTGTGGCACAGCTCTTCCAGATGCATACGGCGGCTTCGGCACTACTCTGGAAGCATTCGGCTTCGACCTCTCGCTCGACTTCAACTATTCAATTGGTGGACAGTTCTACGATTCAATGTATGCAATGTTTATGGATGCTCCAACCAACAGCAGCCGTGGTCAAAACTGGCATGCCGACATTCTCAATGCATGGACTCCTGAGAATAAGAACACCAATATCCCTCGTCTGCAATATGGCGATCAGTACACTGCATCAGCATCCGACCGCTTCTTGACTTCTTCATCTTACCTGAGCTTGCAGAACATCAACTTCGGATATACACTTCCTTCAAAAGTTACACAGAAAGTGGGCATCTCTAAAGTGAGAGTTTATTTTGCTGCTGAGAACGTATGGCTTTGGGCAAAACGTCAGGGTACTGATCCTCGCCAGTCAATCACCGGTGTGGCAGGCTCCGATACAAATGCCAACATCAACAACACTTATTATTCACCTATCCGTACTCTCTCAGGCGGTATCCAGGTATCATTCTAAATTCAAAGCGAATTCATTATGAAAAAACCATATAAATATCTTTTGGTGAGCGCACTCGTTTCCCCTATGTTGCTCTCTACGGGGTGTATAGAGGAGACCTTCCCCACTAATGGCGCCACACAGGAGCAGCTTTCTGCCTCCTCAAAGGCTACCGAGGCTCTCCTCTGGGCAATGCCCGCCTATTTCAACAAATTTAATGTCCTTGGTTATGACTCCGGCGATGAGAAAGCTTACGATTGGGGCTACGGATCGATAATGCACATCCGAGACGTGATGACTGCTGATTTTCCAATCGTGTCAAGCGGGTATGACTGGTATACATCTTGGGAACAGAACTCCTATATAGGTCAGAACTATCTGAGTACCCAGTATATCTGGAACTTTTACAACAAGCAGGTGCTTACTTGTAATAATATTTTAGGTGCCGTGGACCTTGAGACTGCAAACGATGTGCAGAAAGGATACTATGGTATGGGTCTTGCTTTCCGTGCTTCTACCTATCTTGATATGGCGCGTATGTATGAGTTCCTTCCAAATGACGGAACAGAGCCTATCAGCCCTGATGGTAAAGATGTGCTTGGTCTTACTGTCCCTATTGTCACAGAAAAGACTACAGAGGAGGAAGCCCGCAACAATCCGAGAGCTCCCCACAAGGAGATGATGGATTTTATCATTGCCGATCTTGATCAGGCTGAGGAGATTATATCGCTTGCTACACGCACTGCCAAGACTCTTCCTGACCTTTCAGTGGTATATGGACTTAAGGCGCGTGCTTATATGTGGGATGAAAATTATACTCAGGCTGCTGAATATGCCCGAAAGGCTATCGCAACCGGTCAGTATGTGCCAACTACCCGTGAACAGTGGCTCAGCACAACTTCCGGTTTCAACGAGCCTATCTCCTCATGGATGTGGTGTATCCAGGCTGTGAAGGAGGATGACGCCGTACAGAGCGGTATTATCAACTGGACTTCATGGATAAGCAACGAGGCTCAGTATGGATACGCCGCTGCTGGTCCTTACAACATGATCGGTGCCGAGCTTTACAACAAAATCAACGACCGCGATTTCCGTAAACTCTCTTTCAAGGCTCCCGAGGGAACCCCTCTATCAGGTCAGGAGCCCGTGATTGACGCAAGCTTCGCCGCAGAACTTCCGGAATATACTTCCTTTAAGTTCCGTCCTGGATCTGGCAACACGGCCGACTTTAACGTAGGCTCTGCCACGGCTGTTCCCCTTATGCGTATCGAGGAGATGTATTTAATCGAAGCTGAGGCTATTGCCCATACATCACCTGCTCAGGGCAAGCAGCTTCTTGAAGATTTCATGAAGACTTTCCGCTATCCGACCTACAGCTGCCGTGGAGCATCTGAAGAGGAGGTGGTAGATGAAATATTCTTACAGAAGCGTATTGAGTTCTGGGGAGAAGGGTTGTCGTTCTTCGACTATAAACGTCTCAACAAGCCTGTGGTGAGAGCTTATTCCGGAACAAACTTCTCCGATCCCACACTATTTAACACTACTACTCGCCCGGCATGGATGAACTTCGTGATTATTCAGACGGAGGGAACATCTAACTTAGCTGTGAAGGAATATAACAATCCCGACCCCTCTGGTTGCTATCCTACTATCAACCTCTAAAATACATTCCCAGTAACATTACCAAAAAGAAAATATATGAAATTATATAATATTCTAACGGCGTCGGTACTCTCGCTGATCCTTGCCGGTGCGGCTGGATGTACTAAAGAGGTGGATTACGAACCTGCCGTTGCTCAAACCGGTGCCCAGATATTCTTTGCATCAAACGCAGCCTCATCTTTCAGTCTTGAAGAGGGGCAGAACAGCGTCACCGTGGATGTGAACCGACTCAACAATAGCGGGTCTGTCTCTGTCAATGTCAAGGCTACAGCTACTGTGGGTGGCGAGTCTACCAGTATCTTTACAATTCCTTCGACAGTCAGCTTCTCAGAGGGAGCAGAAACTGCCCCTATCACAATCACATTCGACTTCGATAATATAAAGGCAGAGACCACTTACAGCATCTCTCTTGCACTCGAAGGAGAAGGCTTGTCAAACTATGGTAAGACTGTCCAGAATATCTCCATACTCTATGCTCCTTGGAGCAATTGGACCAAGATGGACGGCAACGTTTATTGGACCACCGATATGTTCGGCGGAACTTTTGGTTACGCCATCTACGAGCGTAAGTCTCTTTTGAATCCTTCACAGGTGCAATATGAGATCCCAGATCTTGTCGAGGATGACTATAATATTGTAATCTCTGTGGATACCTCCACTAAAGAGGTTTCTATATCACCATTCGATACGGGTTATGCCTACGATGCGAGCGCAAATATATGGATGTGTGATGCCTACACCTATTATACGGAGGTAGTAAATAGTCCTGAGAATGCAGCTCTTTATAAGGATGCAAGTTATTTCGATCCTGAGACAGGCGTTATTTCTGTCATGATGCGCTATTATGTACCCGGTGTAGGCGGATGGGCACCTGAGGTCGATACCTTCCAGCTACCCGGCTATCCAGACTACAATATTTCAATGTCCAATGCAGGCACATTCATCAGTGAGGCCGGTCAGGAATATTCTATCCTCAGTGTAGTTAAAGGCTCAGATGTAGCATCTTACGCAATAGAGCTTAAGCAAGGCTATCTCGAAGATGAGGAAATAGAGGCGGAGGTTGAGGCAATAATCGCAAACAGTGAGACAGTGCTCTATACCGACAACCGCGACTTCCAGTTCCCGATGTATGAAGAAGACTATTACACATGCATCACAGTAAGCTATGATGCAGCCGGAGAGGCTAAGGGTCACAGTGCATACATTTTCTACAACGAGATCAATGGAGTAGACTGGAACGAAGGGTGGACAACAGTCACAAAGACTGCTGAATTTAACGATATTTTCTTTGCCGGCGCATTATTTGCCTATCCGGGTACTTGGGAAGTTGAAGTTCAGCAAAGCAACGATCTACCCGGCTATTATAGAATTGTGAAACCATACGCTGACAATGTCTATGAAGAGGCGGTAGAGCGTGGCCACTACTACGTATATATCGATGCAACTGATCCTAATGCTGTTGTGGTGGATCCTTCTTTTACAAGCTTTGGTTACTATGTTCTCAGCGTACCTGGCACTTCCGGAAAGCTGGTGGACGGCACAAAGTTTGAGTTCCCGGCTTCCTCTCTTGGCCTGTTTAACGGATATAATCAGGATGGTTCTTGGAATGTGTATGTCGGTTGGGACGAGGCTGCTACACTCCTTGACCTTAACCCACAAGATACTCCTGACCCACAAGGTGTGAAGGTACACAAGGCAAAGGCTCAGAAACTGACCGACGCTCCGAAGGCTTACAGCGGTCTTCTAATGCCTTACAATGGTAAGAAGGTTGAAAAAAAATTCTATAAGCTTGGTGAGTCATCCCGCTGGTAAATAAAATCGATACTTTCAAATGTCCATACTCAATATATTGACAGCAATCTAATTAGTAAATATTATCCCAAAAGGAGAGCAGGCCGTGATGGCCTGCTCTCCCTTTTTAGTTATATGTTGTACCTTGCAATGGGCGCTGCCAACCACACTCAACCGAAAACACTGCCGCGTATGGATTTGCATTATCCTATTTTACCGTGGCAGTGTTTTCGGTTTAGTGGCAGATGCATCGCATCTGTGTGCTGGCAATTTCAATTCCTGTCTCCGCCGTAGAGCTCCTTCGGGAAGCTGATCAGGCGCACGTCAAGGTCGTCTACATGCACATCAAGCGCATTTTCATTGAAGATGCCATAGGTCTTGCCACGCACCCATCCTTCGCCTTCGCAAGGCCTGCGGTCATATACTCCTTTTTGATATGGAGTAGTGTCTACAAGGTCAATCTTTATATTGTCGAGCAATATATCATAGATTTTTCCAGGGGTGTCGCAGCCGATGAAGATGCCATTCTCAGAGGTGGCGAAGATGTTTATGAATCTGATATCATGTATCGGTCCGCATGCTCCCTTGGTTGCACCCTTCGGGAAACGCCAGCCTGCATCTTTATGGTTGCCCACTGCACGTGGATAAGAAGTTATATAGATTGGTTCCGACTGTCCCCACCACACTTCCGAGAAGAGATGGCAATCAAGGATAATGTTGGAGAAAGTCACGTTCTCCACACTTCCTTCGTCACGGTTCTGGATGCCGATACCACGGTTAGAGTCGCGGATGATGCAGTTATCAAATGTCACGTGTGATATACGATCCATATTCTCTGATCCGATTTTCACGGCACATGAGCGCGAGGTCATGATGCAATTGCTCACTGCAATGTCGTAGCAAGGTCCATATTTCTCAAACTCCCGACGGTTTTTCAAGCAGATGCAGTCATCTCCGCTCTCTATGTAGCAATTTGAGATGCGCACTTTGTGTGAATGGTCAATATCGATACCATCTCCATTGCGGACCTTCAGATTGTTGAGCAGCGAGATGTTGGAAATTGCCACGTCATGGCATCCAACAAGATGCACAGTCCAATAGGCTGAGTTCGCGATGGTGACATCAGTAATCCTAACATTTTCACATCCGAAGAGGGTAAGCACATGTGGTCGAGGGTCGAAAGTCGTGACGGGTTTCAATTCGTAAGAATCATCGAGCTCTGCTCCCATAAATGCCACTGCATTTCCGTCGATACGGCCGGTGCCTGATATAGAGATGTTCTTAAGGTCTGTGCCGGATATCCACATCATACCCTCACCCTCATTAGCGCGAAATGCCGACTCCTTATATATAGACTCATCCGGATTGGCAAGCAGAGTTGCATTCGGTTGCAGATGCAGGTCGATGTCCGACTTCAGATGTATCGGACCCGAAAGATAAATATGGCCCGAAGGAAACAGTACCTGTCCGCCTCCTGATTCTGAACAAGCATCAATGGCCTTTTGGATAACAGCCGCATCATCCACATTTCCATCTCCCTTAGCCCCAAACTCCAATACGTTGACATCCTTGGCAGAAGCCCCTAAGGTTAATGCACAATTCATAATGCATAATGCATAATATTTCAAGTATCTCATATTCATAATACAATAAATTTTTTCAGTGTGAGAGTCAGCTCGGAGAGCTGTTATTGTGTCGAAACCCCTGGCTTCAGCCTGGGGCTTCTATGTATGCGCTCAGTAGCCTCGGAGAGGCGAGTCGTGAGAGTGATTAATAATGAAAAGACGATCCTCCCAAGAATTCCCTCAGTAGAGATGTAGGTGGAATCTGGTCTGCCGGAATCGGATCGAAATACTCGAGGAATTTCAGGAGCCGATACGCATTCTCATACTGCTCCACATTATGTGGCACTTGACGCAGTATAGGCTCGGCATACTCCTTCATCACTCCCAGCTCGAAGATGAGCGAGGAGTTGAATGTTGCATCTGCGTTCTCCTGAAATGGAAAAATCCACTTCTCCTCTCCGCGTCTTACCGAGGGCCAACGGCGTATGGTGTCAAGTGCCGATGTGTGGCGGTAGCGGTAGTCACGCACTATACGCCTCAGCAGACGGTTGTCGTTGGGCGATATCCAGTTGTGGTCGTCGATTGCAAGAGTGGTCAGCGCTGAGACATACACCTTATATATTGAGCCCTTTACCGATGATATAAGTTCCGGATTAAGCCCATGTATTCCCTCTATTATGAGCACGTCGGTAGGCTCCATCTTTAAAGGTTTCTCTTTCTCTATCCGGCATCCGAACTCAAAACTGTAGGTCGGAAGATTTACGGTCTCTCCTGCAAGTAGGCGAGAGAGATCAGAATTGAGGCGCTCAAGGTCGAGGGCATAGAGGCTTTCATAGTCATAATCTCCGGTCTCGTCGAGGGGAGTCTTGTCGCGGTCTACGAAATAATCGTCAAGAGAGATCATCTTGGGAGTGACTAATGATGTCATAAGCTGCACAGCGAGTCGCTTGCAGGTCGTAGTCTTGCCGGATGAAGATGGTCCTGCAAGTAGCACAATCTTAGCGCCACGCTCCACTATTTGGTCGGCTATGTGCGCTATCTGTCGTTCATGCATCGCCTCTGCCACATTGATAAGTTCCCTCACCTTACGCTCGCGTACAGACATATTGAGTTCACCGACATTCCTCACTTTGATCACCTCATTGAAATGCATATAGTCGGTGAAAGCCTTAAACATTTTTGTCTGCTTTTCGGGCTTTAGGGCTTCATCCGGATTCTTGGGGTCGCGACCCATGAGGATAAAACCGTCGGCATAGGCATGCAACCCAAATACCGGAGCATATCCTGTAGATGGCGGTAGCGCACCATAGTAGCTGTCGGCGAGTCCGTCGAGAGTATAGTAGGTCGTATAGAGCTGCCCTGTAGTCTCGAAGAGAAGTACTTTGCTGAAAAGATTCTGTTCCCGTAGCTTCGGCAAGACATCGGCTGTCAGGCGTTCGTGGCGCTCAAATGGCAGGTTGGCGTCTGCGAGTTCCTTCATCCGCCGCTCGAGGGCATCTATCTGTTCTGGTGTCACTGTGCATGGCTCTTCAGACCCAAGTGTGAAGATCCGGCAGAAATAGCCACGGAATATACTGTGCTCTATACGGAGTTGACTGCCCGGAAACATCTCGCTGACCGCTTTATATAGCATGAAGCACAGGGCGCGCACATATACGCGGCGTCCGGATTCCGAGAGATCGGAAAGGTATTCCACCTGCTTTGGCGAATAGATCGGAAAGCGGAGGTCTTCCGTCTTGTTATTTACACGGCAGCATATGGGCCGGAACGAAAGTGCAACTGATCCATCTGTAAGAAGCGACAGGGGAGAGCTGCCCCCATCTGCCTCCAAGTATCTGTCTTGATTCTTGATATAGATTTCCATGGTATAAGAATTATATCGGTAAGAGT
>CAZULD010000109.1:0-7750 GCA_964621135.1 uncultured Bacteroides sp.
TCTGGAAAATGTTGGTTGCGACCACAAGTCCGAGCATCGAGAAACTGAACAGCGACAGAAAGGCGTAGAAACGCTGAAAACCGCGTTCATATACTCCATGATGGTCGCGCATGTAACCGAGGCTGTAAAGATGAACCATGAAAGAGATTGTGGTTATCACCACGAGCATCATGGCCGAAATCGGATCAAGCAGGAAACCAAGTTTTATTACCAACGTCTTTGTAAACGCCAGCCAGGTCTGATTAAACACCATGTACTGCAGACGATCGCCGCCAGCAGTAATGAAGTCAGATGATCCACTGAAAAAATAAGTAAACGCCGTTGTATAAGCGAGAATAAGAGTTACACCCATACCGAGTGTGCCGAGTGTACCGGCCAATTTATGACTCATCTTTCCTCCAAGTAAACCGAGGAAGAGGAACATAAACAGAGGTATGGCCAATATCAGCAAAGGTATTGTAATATCCATAGCGATCAGAATTTCATTTCGTTTAGTCCGCGGACATCGATGTTCTTGGTCGCACGGAAGATATTGATGATAATGGCGATTGCAAGGGCTGTCTCAGCAGCGGCAATGGCGATGGCAAAAAGAGTGAAGAACATACCTTCCATCTGTCCCGGGAAGAGGTAGCGGTTGAACACTGCAAAATTGACATCCACCGCGTTGAGCATTAGCTCAAGTGAGATCAGCATTGCGATCATGTTTTTACGCGTAATGAAACCGTAGACACCGCAGCAGAACATGATCAAGCTGGGGATAAGATAATATATAGCTGTAATTTCCATATTCTTTAACGTCTGCGGGCGATTACGACGCCACCAATTATACATGCTAATAAGAGGACACTGACAGCTTCGAAAGGCAACAGATACTGACCGTCGCCTGTACCCATGAGTGTTGTACCGAGATCACTCATAAGGGGTGATTCCATGTCAGGGCGAGCAACGTAGTTGGCACAACGTGAAACAAGAGCCCAACCGGCTACACCAAGCATGGCGATAGCGGCAATCAGACCTGTCACACGCGACTTCGAAGTTAGTTTCTCGGAATTATCACCGGGCTTGCTTGTAAGAAGAATAGAGAATACAAACAATACGACGATGCCACCCGCATATACAGCGATCTGTACCGCACCCAGAAACTCATAATCGAGCATGAAATAGATGGCTGCGGCAGCAAAAAGCGTAAAAAGCAGGTAAGTGGCCGCACGCAGAATCTTGCGTGTAGTCACAGCCAGTACCGAGAACACAATCATCGCAAGAGCGACGATCACATAAGTAATGATACTTCCTACTGATTCCATATTGGTTTATTTATTTTCTTTTGATTCGTTAGTTGCAGGTGCTTCGGCATCTGCTTTAGGCGCAGCCCCGGCAGCCTCAGCTTCCCGGGCAGCCTTCATGGCAGCCGCCTTTGCTTTCGCTGCGGCAATCTTTGCCTCACGCTCGGCAGCAGCTTTAGCCAATTCTTCAGGTGTCGGTGCAGGTTCTTCTTTTTCAGGAAGATAATTAAGTTTCTTGATTAGTTTATCTCTCGTAAAGACAGACTGTTCGAAATCATTGGAGAACTTAAGTGCGTCAGTCGGACAGTTGGTCACACAAAGATTGCAGAAGGTGCAACTGCCAAGATCATAGAAATACTTATCAAGTTTCTTTTTCTTGGTACCGGCTAATGTGTCGACCATCTTGGTCTCGAGTTTGATTGTACCGTTGGGGCACACTCGTTCGCAAGTTCCACAGGCGATGCACTTGTGATTGCCTTCCTTATCATATATAAGTTCAAGGATGGCACGAAATCGCTCGGGCACATGGCGCAACTCGCGATCTTCGGGATAACGCTCGGTCAATTTAGGCGTGACAAATTCTTTGCCGGTCACTTGCATGCCTTTGAGAAGGCTTACAATGCCTGAGCCTAATGACGAGAAATAATCTTTTACACTTCCCATTGAAAAATGTCGTTATAAATCGGTTAATTATTTGCTATATTTTAATCACGAACCTGACCGCCGACTATGTCGAGCAGTTCGGTAGTGATACTTTGTTGACGGAGTTTATTATATTCGAGTTGGAGTTGCTCGAGAAGTTTCTTTGCATTATCATTGGCGCTTTGCATTGCCATCACGCGAGCTGCCTGTTCGGAAGCACGGTTCTGTGCGAAGATTTCCTGCATGACAGACAGAAGGAAAAGAGGAAGCACAGCACGGAAAATTGATTCAGGATCCGGTTCAAAAATGTAGGGACGACCTGAAGCTGTGGTTACACCTTCGGCCGAGAAAGTCGACCGATCAATCGGCAACAGACGATCTACTGTCAACACCTGACGTCCGGCAGATTTATACTGCATGTACAAGCAATCCACCATATCGACGCTTCGACTTAGGAACAGATCTTCAAGAGTTCGTATAAACGCCTTAACAGAAGCGCCATCACTCTTTGTATTGATACCGTCAGGCACAGAAACAACATTGATTGTATTATCAGCAAAACGTGAGACGATTTTCACCATCTTTTTACCAACAGGGTATAAATCTATAAGGAGGCGATCGCCATACTGAGCACGAAGTTCTGCAATACGAGCAATGAGGCGTTTTGATATATTGACGTTGTAAGCACCACAAAGACCATCATCACTACCCAGTACAACAATGGCTGCACGACGGATCTCGGCGCGAGATTCTACCAAAGGAGATGTGAACGATACATCGGCACTCAGAAGATTGGAAATTATGGTTTCAATCTGCGAACGATAAGGCACCAAACGACGCAGAGCGCCTTCAGCCTTATGCATCTTGGCCGATGAAATCATTTTCATCGCACCAGTGATCTTTTCTGAGGATGCTACCGAACCGATACGTCCTTTTAGTTCTCTTAATGTTGCCATTGGGATGAGTCAGATCTTATATTAAAATTGTCCGGCAATCTGGTTTGCTGCTTCAGTTAGTTTCGCGGTGACATCATCTGTGAGTTTGCCTTGACGTATAGGATCAAGGACGTCTGCGCGATATTTTGCCTCAAGGAGCTGAAGAAGTTGTTTTTCGAATTCGGCCACCTTATCAATAGGCACATTCTCGAGCAAGCCGTTGACACCGCAGAAGATCAGTGCGACTTCATTCTCGACAGCCACAGGATGATACTGAGGCTGGATGAGTAGACGTTCGTTTTTGCGACCTTTATCAATTACACGGGCGGTCACAGGGTCGATATCTCCACCGAATTTCGTGAAAGACTCAAGTTCGCGGAACTGCGCCTGGTCAATTTTCAGTGTACCAGCCACTTTCTTCATTGATTTGATCTGGGCGTTACCGCCGACACGCGATACCGAGATACCGACGTTGATGGCCGGACGGATACCGCGGTTAAATAGGGCTGTCTCAAGGAAGATCTGACCGTCGGTGATTGAAATAACGTTAGTCGGAATATAAGCTGATACGTCACCAGCCTGAGTTTCGATAATCGGAAGTGCGGTAAGCGATCCACCACCCTTTACGATAAGCTTGAGAGCTTCGGGAAGGTCATTCATCTTTGAAGCGACTTCCTGATTGTCGATAATCTTAGCTGCACGTTCGAGCAAACGAGAATGGAGATAGAAAATATCACCGGGATACGCCTCACGACCAGAAGGACGTTTCAAAATCAGCGAAATCTCACGGTAAGCTACCGCCTGCTTTGAGAGGTCATCGTATACGATAAGGGCGTCGCGACCTGAATCACGGAAATATTCACCGATTGCAACACCGGCAAAAGGAGAATAGTAACGCATGGCTGCGGAATCAGATGCGGTAGCTGCTACAACTACAGTATAGTCGAGCGCTCCAAAACGACGAAGTGTGTCAACGGTAGCAGCAACAGACGATGCTTTTTGTCCAATAGCTACATATATACAATAGACCGGCTTACCTTCTTCGAAGTTCTTACGCTGGTTAATAATAGTGTCGATAGCAATAGCTGTCTTACCAATCTGACGGTCGCCGATGATAAGCTCTCGCTGTCCGCGACCTATAGGCACCATTGAGTCGACAGCTTTAATACCGGTCTGGAGAGGCTGATTTACAGGCTGACGATAGATAACACCGGGAGCTTTTCGTTCGAGCGGGAGGTTGATCAGTTTGCCTTCAATAGGTCCACGACCGTCAATCGGTTCGCCAAGCACATTGATGACACGGCCAAGGAGACCTTCGCCTACAGGGATTGATGCGATTTCTCCGGTACGACGTACACTCATGCCCTCGGTAACCTTATTAACGTTGTTGAGCAAAATCACACCGACATTGCTCTCTTCGAGGTTGAGTGCCACACCTTTGACACCGTTTTCAAATTCGACCAATTCGTTGGCGCAAACGTTGTCGAGACCGTAGACGTGTGCCACACCGTCACCGACTTCGAGCACAGATCCTACTTCTTCGAAAGAAACTTTCGAATTGACACTCTCGAGCTGCTGTTTCAGAACTTCCGAAATCTCGCTTGGATTAATCATTGTATATGCTTAGAGGCTAATTTGTTATTACTTTAATAGATTGACTCGCAATTGCTTGAGTTCATTACTTACTGAAGCATCAAGTTTGCGGTTGTCGATGGTCACAGTGAAACCACCGATGAGGTCGGGATTCACACGACAGGAATATTCCATAGTGCCACCATTGAGATTCTGTTCGATGATCTTCTTTAGACGACCCTCTTCCGCGGGCTCCATTGGGGCTGCGGAAACGACATCTACCTTGTAGATATTGTTCTGCTCTCTATAGAGGGCAGCGTAGTCTCGAGCGATAGCAAACACCATATCAAGACGGCGGTTATCGGCCAGAAGTTTCAGAAAATCACCAAATGTGGCATTATCAGCACCTTCACCGGCCGCAGTTCTCAGCAAGTTACATTTGTCACTAACAGTTACAAATGGATTTGCCACAGTGTCTACAATAGTGCCTTCGGCAAGCGCGACCGTCGCAAGACGGTTCATCAATGTGTAGAGCCTGTCAGCATCACCGCGTTCGACGGCAACCTTGTAGAGGGCTTTTGCATAGCGGCGAGGTATGAGTCCTTCGTTCATTACGCTGGTTTAGTTTTTACTTTCGATCTCGTCTAAGAGTGAATTGACCAATTTAGTCTGAGCCTGCTTGTCGGCCATCTGGTTTTTGACAACCTTTTCAGCGATGTCAAGAGCAAATTCGCTAACCTGATTGCGGAACTGCTGCTCGGCTTCTTTCTGCTGTTGCTGGATCTGAACCTTAGCGGCATCCATCACCTTTTGAGCTTCGACCTGCGCGGCCGAACGAGCCTCTTCAATGATCTGAGTCTTCAGACGGTCGGCATCACGAAGAGTGTCGGCCTGCTGACGACGAGCCTCGGCAAGATATTCCTCAGCTTGCTGGCGAGCAGAATCGAGCTGCTGTTTGGCGTTCTGAGCATACTCCACACCCTTGTCGATAAGGTCGGCACGGCTATCAACATTTTTGAGAATGACCGGCCACGCGAATTTCCACAGTACGAAGAAAAGTACCGCGAAAGCGACGAACATCCAAAATATCAAGCCGAAATCAGGCGTGAATAATTCCATCTAATTCTTTTTGTCAATTAAACGAAAAGTGCAAGAACGCAAACAATAACGGCGAAGAGAGCAACACCTTCGACGAGTGCTGCGATCACAATCATATTACTGCGGATGTCGCCTGCAGCTTCGGGCTGACGTGCGATAGCTTCCATAGCGGCTGCACCGATTTTGCCAATACCGATACCGGCACCAATTGCTGCGATTGCTGCGCCGATGCTGGCGCCGAGACCTGTAAGTGAAAGTTCTGCTAACATAATCTTAAAAGTTTTATGAGTTAATTTATTATTATTGTTTTGATTTTGTTTCTAATGTAGGTTTGAGTTCGTGCTCGAGTTTCTCTTCTTTCAGATGCTCTTCCTCAACCTGAGCGAGTGAGATGAAGATCGTAGATAACATTGTAAATACATATGCCTGAATGAAACTTACGAGGACATCTATAAGTAGCATGAAAATGGAGAACAAGACTGAAATGACAGTTGTACCTGCACCTGCAACCGGACTTACGGCTGCAAAAATAAAGATTAGAAGAGTCAGCACAATTACGATCATATGGCCACCCATCATATTGGCAAACAGACGAACCGTAAGAGCTGCCGGTTTTGTGAACATACCGAAAATCTCGATAGCCGGCATAATGGGAAGAGGAAATTTCAGCCACAGAGGAACTTCCGGCCAGAAAATCTCTTTCCAATAATGACGGGTAGCAAACAAATTCGTCACAATGAATGTAAGGACTGCAAGAACCAGCGTTACGGCAATATTACCTGTCAGATTGGCGCCACCGGGGAAGATAACGATCAACCCAAGGAGATTCATTATAAAAATGAAGAAGAACACAGTCAAAAGATAGGGGGCAAACTTACCTGCCTTTTTACCAAGTGTAGACTTTATTACGGATGTATATATAAAATCAATAAGAAGTTCCAAGAAGCCGAGACCTTTACGAGGAGCTTTGTAACCATGTTTTTTGATATAGGATTTTAACCATAGCATCAAACCTACCACAATAAGAACTGCAATAAAGATTCCGCAGACATTTTTGGTGATTGATATATCAAACGGACGGATCTCTTTCCCGTCAACTATTTCGATAACTTTGCCCTTGAAGTCGCTTTCTTTTCCTGCGAGTTTAAATGTAGTATTGCCGTCAACATATTCTTCTCCACCGGTAATACGCGAGGAAGAAAAAATATGAAGACCGTCTGTACCGAAAACTATAACGGGGAGAGGTATACGCTTGTGATGATTAAACGGCACTTCCCACCCATAGGCATCTCCAAGGTGCTCGAAGATTATTTCCTTGGGGTCGAGTTTACCTTCATCATGAGCTGCCTCATTGGCTACTACCGTAGGAGCAATGATTAGTGAGCCTAAGACAATAGATAATATCTGAAAAAACTTCTTCATAAAATCAATAGAGGCAAACTGATATAATGTTATTGTCAACATCAACAAGACCGCCATCAATGTCCGTAGTTGTTTCGTCCGTCTGACCGGCACTACGATAGACTAACTTTCCTGCAGAAAGAGTAGAAATCAGCGATGCATGATTTTTGAGAACAGTAAATGCTCCCATTTCACCGGGAAGAGTTACCACGTCTACCTCGCCTTCGAAAACTACAGCTTCCGGGGATATGACTTTAAGTTTCATGTGTTGACTTATATTTTATTCTCGTATAGCCTCTGTTATTTGACTTCGCTAAGGAGTTTCTTACCCTTTGCGATTGCATCATCGATGGTTCCGACGTTGAGGAATGCTTGCTCGGGGTATTCATCCATCTCACCGTTAAGGATCATCTTGAAACCGCGAATAGTTTCACTCAAGGGCACCATAACACCGGGCAGGCCAGTGAACTGTTCAGCAACATGGAACGGTTGTGACAGGAATCGCTGAGCACGACGAGCACGCGAAACCACGAGCTTATCTTCATCTGAAAGCTCGTCTACACCGAGGATGGCTATAATATCCTGAAGTTCGTTATATTTCTGGAGGAGCTGTTTAACAGCCTGAGCTGTATTATAGTGATCTTCACCGATGATATTCGGGTCAAGAATACGTGATGTCGATTCCAGAGGATCAACAGCAGGATAGATACCAAGTTCGGCGATCTTTCGACTAAGTACCGTGGTAGCATCCAGGAAGTTGAAGGTTGTCGCAGGAGCAGGGTCAGTCAAGTCATCGGCAGGCACATAGATAGCCTGAAC
>CAZULD010000110.1:0-2016 GCA_964621135.1 uncultured Bacteroides sp.
AAATTCAGTCATCACCATCAAGGCAACCGACCACAACGGCAACGTCTACACTCAGTCAATTGACCAAAAAAATTATCCGAAATATGAAAAATAAGCTGTTTCTTGCAGCCCTGGCCGCGGGTGCGGCTTTGGTTGGTTGCGTCAACGAGCAAGGGTGTCCGCTCGGCGCCAATGAGGTGGAATCGCCTGATGGAAAAATAAGATTTCGATATAACATCACATCTGAAGGACTATTTTATAGCGTGGATGATGATTGGCAGACTATTCTCCAGAATTCGCGTCTCGGATTTGTGCTCGCCGATAATGATACGGTTGCCGATTTTGAATTTATCAAGTCCGTCCGTTCGTCGCATGACGAAACTTGGGAAACTCCGTGGGGCGAAAGTCGCTATGTGCGCGATAATTACAACCAGATGATTGTCGAGATGCGTCAGAAGGGCGGCAAAGGGCTGCTCGTCAACCTCGAAATCCGAGTGTTTGACGACGGTTTCGGTTATCGTTATGTATTCCCTTCGCAGGGCGATTCGCTCGTGATTATGGAGGAACTCACCGAGTTCAAGCTGGCTTGGCCTGCTGAAGCGTGGGCTATGACCAACCGGGACGTATATTACGAAGAGTATTATCGTCGCAAGGCAATCGAAGATCTCGACACCGTTCACACCCCGGTGACTATCGAGGCTGTTTGGCATGACCATCTTCCTGTTGCCAACGTGCCCGACGTTGAGATCAAGGCTCCCGCCGACAAATATCTCGCCATCCACGAAGCTGCCCTCACCGACTATCCCAAGATGCAGCTTATCGGCGAAGATTCGGTGACGCTCAAGGCGCGTCTCGTGCCTTGGTCAAACGGCGTGGCCGCTTATATCACTACACCCTTCGCCACTCCGTGGCGCACGATGATCATCGGCGACACTCCCGGCGACCTCGTCACGTCTTACATGATGCTCAACCTCAACGAACCTTGCGCTATCGATGATCCTTCGTGGTGCAAGCCTATGAAGTATATCGGTGTGTGGTGGGACATGCACCTCGGCAACGGCACATGGTATGCTTCGCCGACTCACGGCGCGAATACCGCCAATGTTAAAAAGTACATTGACTTCGCTGCCGAGCACGGCATCCCCGGCGTCCTCGTCGAGGGCTGGAATGTCGGTTGGGAAGGTCACTGGCCGGCCAACGATCACTTTGACTTCACCAAGCCGTATCCCGATTTCGATATCAAGGAAATTACAGACTATGCCGCCGAAAAGGGTGTGACTCTCGTAGGCCATCATGAGACTGCAGCGTGGACCACTAACTACGAAAACCAGCTCGACTCGGCGTTCAAGTTCTATAATGACTATGGCGTTCACAATGTCAAGACAGGTTATGTCAACCTGCTCATGGACGGCAAAGAGGATCACAGCAGCCAGTACGGCGTCCGCCACTACCGCAAGGTGGTCGAGGCTGCTGCCCGCTATCACGTCAATATCGACAACCACGAACCCGTGATGCCGACCGGCCTACAGCGCACATGGCCAAACCTTATGACACAGGAGGGCGTGCGCGGTCAGGAACACTGTGCTTGGGATCCCGACGGCGGTAATCCTCCCGAACACACCGTCCTGATGCCCTTCACCCGCGGTCTGGCAGGCCCGATGGATTATACTTTCGGAACGTTCAATTACGACAATCCCGTCTATCCTTTCGCCCGCGTGCGCACGACTCTCGCCAAGGAACTTGCCCTCTATGTCATCATCTACAGCCCGATGCAGATGGCGTCCGACACTCCCGAGAATTATGCCGCCCAACCGGCCGCATTCCAGTTTATCAAGGATGTGCCTGTCGACTGGGATGTCACTCTCGTACCTGACGCGGTCATCGGTGACTATGTCGTGACTGTCCGCAAGGATCGCAACTCGGCCGACTGGTACCTCGGTGCCGCTACCGACGAATCTGCCCGCGAACTCGAAGTCGCTCTCGACTTCCTCGATGCCGACGGCGAATATCTCGCTCAGATCTATGCTGACGCTCCCG
>CAZULD010000110.1:2116-7744 GCA_964621135.1 uncultured Bacteroides sp.
GACTTCCTCGATGCCGACGGCGAATATCTCGCTCAGATCTATGCTGACGCTCCCGATGCTGACTGGGAATCTAATCCCACTGCCTACACTGTCAGCGAGCAGACCGTTACCGCTGCTGACAAACTGCCGCTCCGTCTTGCTGCCGGAGGTGGCACCGCAATCCGTTTCATAAAGAAATAATCCGATGAAACGCATATTCAGATTATTTTTCCTCGGAGTCACTGCGCTGCTTGCGGCGCAGTGCTCGCCCGGGGATCCCGATACACGGGCAGCCGCTGATCTGGCTGCCCGCGTTGTTCCCGAACTTGCCGGACGCGTAGACTTCGTTAAGATCGAGTCTGTCGATTCAGTCGACCGCTTCACTCTCGCCTCAGAGGGCAACCGCATAGTCATCGGCGGCAACAATGCCGGTGCTATGGCCGTCGGTCTTAACTATTATCTGAAGAAATATTGTCTGGTCAATGTTTCATGGTATGCCGACGAGCCCGTCGAACTCCCCGCTGAACTTCCGATGGTCGACGAGCCTGTCTCTGTGGATGCTCGTCTGGCCAACCGTTTCTTCCTCAACTATTGTACGTCGGGCTACAGTATGCCCTTCTGGCAGTGGCGCGACTGGGAGCGTTTCATCGACTGGATGGCCCTCAACGGCGTCAATCTTCCCTTAGCTACCACAGGTCAGGAGGCTATCTGGTACAACGTATGGTCGCGTCTCGGACTTAGCGACGAAGAGATCCGCTCATATTTCACCGGCCCGGCTCATCTGCCGTGGCACCGCATGTGCAATCTCGATGGCTGGCAGAGTCCGCTCCCTAAAGAGTGGCTCGACGAGCAGGCTGAGTTGCAGCGCCGAATCATCACCCGTGAGCGCGAACTGTCGATGCGTCCCGTTTTGCCGGGCTTCGCCGGTCATGTTCCCGAAGCGTTCGCCAAGCGTTACCCCGACGCTATAACGACCACCGTGAGCGAGTGGGGAGGATTTCCCGCAGACTATCGCTGCACCTATCTCAGTCCGGCTGACTCGCTCTTCGCTGTCATTCAGAAAGAATACCTCACCGAGCAGACCGCAATGTTCGGCACAGACCATATCTACGGCATCGATCCTTTCAACGAGGTCGATCCGCCGACATGGAATCCCGATTCGCTCGCGATGATGTCACACAACATCTACGAGTCGGTCGCTGCCGTCGATCCCGATGCCGTATGGTTGCAGATGGCATGGATTCTCTATGCCGATCCCGACCACTGGACTCCCGTTACGGCCAAGGCTTATCTTCAGGGTGTGCCTCAGGGCCGCATGATGTTGCTCGACTATTATTGTGAACACACCGAGGAGTGGAAACTCTTCGATTCGTTCTACGGCCAGCCTTATATCTGGTGCTACCTCGGTAATTTCGGTGGCAATTCATTCCTTGCCTCGCCGGTTAATGACGTTGAGCGCCGCATCGACGACGTTCTCGCTAATGGCGGCTCAAATCTCTGCGGAATAGGTTCGACGCTTGAAGGCCTCGACCTTAATCCCTACATGTACGAATTTGTCCTCGAACATGCGTGGCGTTATCCCTCGGAATATAATTCGGCAAAAAATATTATTGATCGCCGCGTGGGTCGCGCTGAGCCGAGTGCTCGCGCGGCATGGCAGTTACTCGTCGACAGCGTGTTCGTCCAGCCGGCTCTGTGCGGTCAGGGCCCGCTCACAAACTGCCGTCCGACTATCGACGGCTTCGCATGGTGGACTGTCAAACCCAACATCGAGTATCCCAACGCTACACTCGTGCGTGCATGGGGTCAGATGCTCGACGTTGACAGTTGCGACCGCGACAGCTATGTGTTCGATTGCGTCAACCTCGGCCGACAGGCACTAAGCAATTATTTCATCGCTCTGCGCGATGACTTCGGCGATGCTTACCGTCGAGGCGACCTTGACGCTATGCAGCAGAAAGGCGATGAGATGAAGGTGCTTTTTGCCGACCTGACCTATCTGTTGCGCGGCCACTCCGGCTTCTCATTGCGCAAGTGGATCGACGATGCCCGCTCTCACGGTGTCACACCGGAACAGAAGGATTATTATGAACGCAATGCGCGCACGCTGATCACCATCTGGGGCCCGTCTCAGGATCTCAACGATTATGCCAACCGTCAGTGGGCTGAACTCAACGCGAGCTATTACGCTCCGCGCTGGTCAATGTTTGTCGATCGCGTTATTGACGCAGCAAAGGCCGGCAAAGAGTTTGACGCCAAAGAGTTCTACGATGCTTCGCGTGAGTTTGAGAATGCTTGGTTCGAGCCTTCGAACGAGATTGAGTATCTCGACCCTGTCGACGGCCTTGCCGCCTCACGCACGATGTTCGAAAAATATGCTCCTCTGATACTTGCTCATCCTGCCTCGCAATCTCCGACCAACGTCCAATCACACCATCACTGGTAATATCTTCAGACATAATAGCGCAGCCCGGGGCGAGTGAATCGTTCCGGGCTGCGACGTTATTGAAATATGGAAGCTGTTCAGGGTTTGCTTACCGAGCCGGCAGAATCTTCTTTGATCGAGCCGGTCGTTTCGGCTGAGTAGGTGATATGTGCGGCTGACGATGCTTTGGCTCGGCTCAGACGGCTGACATCGTAATTTTCAGCCGATATTCTGGCTGCCGAAGAGGCTTCGTACTGGGCTTCCTCTCCGTTACCGGTCAGAATGACCGTTGAAGCGCTCGACGCGTCCACGTCAACCGAATTGGCTCTCAGATCAGCGAGCGCTACGGTCGCCGACGACGATGCCTCGATCTCGAGTGAGCTGACGTTGATATTCCGGCCCTCGACCACGGCTGCCGAAGATGCTTCGATCTCAAGCGAACCGGTCTGAGTCAGGCCACTGTCGATTGAGACGCGCGACGATGACGATGCTTCAATTCCTGTCAATGCGGGCGAGCTTACGCGTACAGTCACGTTACTGTTGCCGTTGATTGTAGTGCCGGTTTTGAAAGTGGCATCGAGTTCGCCGTCGTTAATCGTGATGTCAAGAAGATCTTTCAGATTTTCCGGACACTCAACGGCCACTGACGTAGTCTCAGCCTGAGTGTAGATCACGGCGATTGAGGCTGCTGAAGAGATAGCTGTTACATTATTAGCGGCAATGTTGAAGCTGACTTTTTCTTCGGAAGGCACAATGCCCTTGGAGCGGTTAATGATGATGCACGACGACATCGAGGCAAGCATCGCAGATGCTATCAAGACAGATATTGTTCTCATTGATTTAATCGTTTTATGCGGGGATGAAGAATAATTTTACAAATATTATAGTTCCGATAATTGTTGCAAGGAATGCGAGGGCGATCGTTCCGAGGAGCACGTATGTTGTCTTTTTCATTGTTAATTTGATTGTTTGTTAATAAACTGACTGTACATTTCGGCAAGTTGGTCGGGTGTGACGTCGAGGAGGGCGAGCTGGCGGAACACCGAGTTCATACCTTCGTCGAGCACTTCGCGACGTCGGATAGCCATCACCTTTTCGCGGGCGTCAGCGGCGGCAAAGAATCCTAAGCCGCGCTTGTTGTAGATCACCCCGAGATTAGAAAGGTGATCGTAAGCACGCATGACGGTGTTGACGTTGACCTCGACCTCTGCCGCATATTCGCGGACGGACGGCACACGTTCGTCCGGCTTCAGATCTCCCGCTATCACGCGGTCGCATATAGCGTCGGCAATCTGGAGATAGATGGCTTTGGTACTGTTGTTAAAATCAGGCATATAGTTGAGTGAGAGATTAGAGACGGTTGATGATTTCGCTTTCACGCATGCGGAAGTATGCTACGATATAGCAGTAAACGGTCCATACTAATGTCGTCACGGAGAAAAATAAGAAAAGGTCATCCTCATTCATGGTATCATTTACTCCAATGACATCGTACGACTCAGGCATGACGGCGTTAAATGTTATATTGGCCGTTAATCCGAGAAAGAGCTGCAGGGCGAAAATGAAACCGAACGTTTTTGCGAAGGCTCTTTTGGGCCAGACAGTACTACCGAGAACAAATGTTGCCTGAATACCGGCCATTATAACCCATGGGAAATACCATTTTTCTGCCTGTTTCAGCAGTTCAAATGGTCCGTTATATGACAGGCCCGGTACATCGTCCCACATCCATGTGATGATCAAGACTCTCAATAGTTCGGCCACACTGAAGCATGCAAGAAAGCCTATAGCAACTCCAAATACGCAGATTGTCCAGCGGCTGAGATATTTTTCAAGAGTAGAGGCGGGCGACATCAGTTCGTTGAGTCTCTGGCCGGCTGAGGCCATATTCTCCATAAAGAGCGACGCTCCTATTCCGGTGAATATAAACATTACGACCTTCAAGACGTTAAAACCTCCTTTTAGTTGTTTGGCAGCATAGAAACTTTCTCCCTTATGCAAAGAATCCCAATCAGGGTAGGTAATGAATACAAGCATTAGGGTTATTATTGCAACCATCAGAGCGGCTCTTATCAGCCACGAGCGGCCATTGAGAATCATTTCACGCTTTAAGCAGTCAGCGTAGCGTTTGAAATCGAATATCTGAGATGTTGTTTTCATTTTCGGTTGCTTATTTGACTGTTAAACAATGATTCTATTACATCGGGACGCGTTGTAACGAGTTCGAAAAGCGACTCGAGGTTCACATCCGTGTCCATTGTGCCGTCGTTTTCGACGATGATCTGCGATCCGCCGATACCGGGTTGGACGAGGAGGGCGCGATCGGTCAATTCGCGGTCAGCAGTGGTTAGGAATGCCAGTTTCTCGCTGATCTTGAATATCGGCTGATTGAGCATCAGCCGGCTGTTGTTCATTATGATAACATGGTCGAGTATGCGGTCGATGTCGCGCACCTGATGAGTGGAGATTATGATGATACGGTCGTCGGCAGTCGATGAAGCGATGAAGCGGCGGAAGGCGGCTTTGCCGGGAATATCGAGGCCGTTAGTCGGCTCATCCATGAGCAGGAGCGAAGTGTTGCAGGCAAGCGCAAAGCTCATGAAGACCTTCTTGCGCTGGCCCATCGAGAGCGTCGATAGTTTGTAGCGGGTTAAGTCGCGGACCTCGAAGATATCCAGATTTCGCTTCATGTCTTCTTCGGAGAAGCGTGGATAGAAGGGCGCATTCATCTTGACATAGTCGTCGAGATTCACTGCAGGAAGGGTTAGCTCTTCAGGCACGATGAAGATGTCAGAGAGCGTTTCGGGCAGACGGCGACGGGTGACGATATCCTTGAATTTTACATCGCCGCTCTTAGGAGTGAGCAGGCCGGCTATGAGATAAAGCAGGGTCGATTTTCCGACGCCGTTTGAGCCAAGTAGCCCATAGATTCCGCCTTGAGTCAGCCGGAGGCTGAGATCGTCGATCGTCGCGTTCTTGCGGCGAGGATAGGCGAAGGTCAGATTGTTGACAGTTAGCATAATGTTGTTTTTAATAGATTGGTTGTTTTTAATAGATTGTGGTAGATTATTAGAGGAGGAAGATCAGAAGGATCATCAGTGCGGTGAGGATCGTAGATCCGATTCCGGCGTTAAGCGGCAGTGGGTTCATAATCGTGAGTTGTATTATTGAGTTAGTGTATTAGTGAACTATTACACCGCAAAGGTATGACACATTTTTTAATC
>CAZULD010000111.1:0-2677 GCA_964621135.1 uncultured Bacteroides sp.
GCGGTCGGCGGGCTCGTCGAAGGTCGAGGCGATCACCTCGGCGTTGACGCTGCGCATCATGTCGGTCACTTCCTCAGGACGTTCGTCGATAAGGAGAATCATGATGTAGGTCTCGGGATGATTCTCGGCAATAGCGTTGGCAATATCTTTAAGGAGGATGGTCTTACCGGTCTTCGGGGGCGCTACGATCAGGCCGCGCTGGCCTTTGCCGATCGGTGAGAACATATCTACGACGCGAGTCGACAGATTGCATGTGCGTCCGCTCGTCAGATCAAATTTTTCGTCGGGGAAGAGTGGGGTGAGGTGTTCGAACGGCACACGGTCGCGGATGAAGTCGAGCGAACGGCCGTTGACACTGTGTACTGCCGTGAGGGGGAAGTATTTCTCTCCTTCGCGGGGAGGACGCACAGAAGCCTCGACAACGTCGCCGGTCTTGAGACCGTATTGTTTGATCTGCTGCTGGGTGAGGTAGACATCGTCGGGCGACGGCATGTAATTGAAGTCGGCCGAGCGGAGGAAGCCGTAACCCTGATTCTCGACTTCGAGTACACCCGTGGTCTGGATCAGATCCTCAAATTCATAGCGGGGCATAGGCGGTAACTGCACGCGGTCAGGATTAAACTGCTGATTGTTGCGGTTCTTCTTTTTCTTGCCCTGACCCTGCTGCTGACACGGTTGTTGAGCGGGTATCTGGCTGTTGGCGGTCGGTTCACCGATCACGATAGGGCCGGCCGGCTGAACGGGAGCTGCCGGCTGGTTTGCCTGCCGGCTTTCGGCTTCTTCGCGTTCGCGTTGCGAACGGTGTACGAATTTCTGGCCGCCACTGATGGGGAAAAATGAGCCGAAAGCCGAGTCCTTGTTGGGGCGGAATTTGCTTTGTGGACGCTCTTCAGCTTTGGGTTCTTCCAGAGCGGTCTCAGCCTGCGGCTGTGCAGACTGAGCGGCTTCGGGCTGATTGTCCGGAGCTTGATTTTCTACAGGCTGCTCATTAGTTTGAACGGCTTCTTCCTGACGGTTCTCCTCTGCGACAGGATTTTTACGCGGACGGCCTCGACGCTTGCGCTGGGGAGCGTTGTCGGCTTCAGGAGCTGCAGCGGCAACCTGAGTCTGGTCAGCCTTAGCTTCTTCTGCTGCTGGAGCCGGGGCCGGAGCGGGGGTAGGGGCATCCTGTTGTTGCTGTTTGGGTTTGCGACCACGCTTCTTCGGAGCGGGTGCAGCCTCTGATGAATCGTTGGCGTTATTGGGGTTAGGCTTACGACCGCGACCCGAGGCAGATGCTGCCACCGTCGAAGCCGCTTTGTCAAATGCTTGTTGATCAAGGATACTATAGATAAGGCTTTCCTTATCTGAAAGGTCGATCTTCTTGATGCCCATCGCTTCGGCGACAGACTTCAACTGTGAATCGGCCATCTCGTTGAGTTCTGAGATATTGTACATATAAAAATAAGTTTCAGCTTTAAAGAGAATAAACAATTCTCCCAAAGTAGGCTTTTAATTAGGCAAACACGACAATGTCGAAAACATTACCTTTTTGATAAATCAGTGGATTAAGTTAGTGAGATGAATTAAATCGGACGCCGTATCGGTTACACTTTTCTTTATTGACGGCCGCCGGCAGGCGACCATATCAGGCGTTATTTAAGTAGTGCAAAGTTACGGTTTTTGGTTTAAAAAACAAAATCCTCCAATAAAAAGTTTTTTCCGCAATTTTTACAGCCTTTATAGATTAATGATGTTACGTAGAGCCTTATTGCTGTTTTTCTGACACTGAGAGAATCTCGTCTCATTTTCAACTTTCTATCGCATGGTCTCAGCTATGGGTCTCACGGTCGAGCTTCGGTGATCGGAGCGTTTATTTGGTGTGATTTGCTTTAACGATTTCGTAGGATTCGGCGATGAGACGGCGGATGAGAACGTCCGGAATGTCGCCGTTGAAGTTGAGCTGGATCCAATAGCGCAAAGTGCGGTTGATGGGTTGGCTTAATGCTGAAAAGTGGTCGTAAAGATAGCTGATCCGTTCGGGGGTCGACCGAACATTAACATAGGTACAATTTTCAATGTCGGTCATACAAAACATGTGATCGGCTACATAAAATACTAATATCGAGTCAAAGCGCTTTGCAAAATTTCCGAAGGGCATTTTTTCTGTAACACCCTCGAATGACAGGCAATAGTCTCGTAGTTCAAAAAGATCCATAATGAGGTGAGTAGGTAGTGATTATACAATGATTAGTTCTCGGAGAATGGCGTCGGACCGAAACCATGCCGCTTCTGTGATCGCGAGACGGTCGTCGCACAGGCAAACAGACCCGTCGGCGATGAAGGGTTTGACTGCTTTCATAAGATAGTCGCGTCTCGCAGGGGAGAGACAGTCGAGTTTAAGCCCTTCGGCGGTTCTGAAAGCAGTGATAAGCAGGTCGTTGAAGCGTTCGTCGGCGGTTTCATCATCTATTATGGTGATATCGGAGCCTGAAACATAGTTCTTTAGATCGATGCTGTTATATCGTCGCACTTGTCCGTCGAAACTGTGCGCTCCCGGTCCGAGACCGAGGTAGGGCGTTTCAGTCCAATATGACGAATTGTGGCGCGACCGCATGCCTTCCAGAGCGAAATTCGATATTTCATAATGCTCGTAGCCCGCTGCGGCAGTTTCGGAACACAGCAGATCGTACATATC
>CAZULD010000111.1:2777-7556 GCA_964621135.1 uncultured Bacteroides sp.
TCGTCGTCAAAAGTCTGGATGCCCATGCTGACGCGATTTATCCCGATCTCTCTCCACGCGGCCACGCGCTCAGGCGTCACATCCTCTGGATTCACTTCGATCGTGAACTCCTCGACCGCGTCAAGCGGCAGCTTGCCGCACAGCTCGGCGAGCTTGGCAGGAGGGACGATTGACGGCGTGCCTCCGCCGATGTAGGCCGTTGTGAATGGCTCAGTTATTTCTCCGCTCCGACGTCGGTACTCCAGAGCGAGAGCGTCGATCAGACCGGCGAGGCTCTCGAGCCGCGGCGTCGAGAAAAAGTCGCAGTAGATACACTTGCTGTGACAAAACGGTATATGGATATAAAGCCCTGCCATCGCAGCTCAGAATGACGGTTCGGTTCTGCCACAGAGGTCGAGGAAGGGGCAGAATTTGCATGACCTGTTATCTTCAGCCTGATCAAAGGGAACGTCGGGCGAGAAAATTTCGCTGACCATTTCTGTGAAGCGCGTTCTGAATTCGGGTTCGATTGTCCTACAGTCGGTGATGACCTCCTTGTCTATCTCGATCTGCGGAATCTCCTCCTTTGAGGCGATGATGCGCAGGGGATAGACCGAGGGCATTACGCCGCAGTCTTCTCCGGTCATGTCGCGATAGGCCATAGCGTAAGTGAGCAACTGAAAGACGGCGTCGTCGTCAGATCGGCCGCGCGTGAAGATTTTTTCGAGCGTTGTCGGAGCAGCCTTGTCGCTTCCGGTCTTGTAGTCAATGAAGCGGTAGTAGTTCTCTGCAAGCCGGTCAACGCGGTCGATCGACATCTTGAAGTTGACCGACAGCGAATCAGTGAGTTGCCACGCCGGCGGACTCTTCACCTGCATTTCGCCCTTGATGTAGGTGAATGGCAATCGCTCGGCCATACGGCGCTCTGTCTCAAGCATCTTCCGGATATAGAAGTTGATGATCGAGCAGGTCATCACACCCTCAGCCGGCATATTGTCGGCCGATGTGTAGCGCGTGTTGCGATAGAAGATATCGAAAATGGTGCGGGCGATTATTTCGTTGATTTCATCACTGCGCTCAAGCATGCCGCCGATTATGTCGGCTGTAACGAGTTTGTTTTCATACGGGCCGAAAAGGACTTCGGCCACACGGTGGACTATCGTACCATAGTTTGCAGCGGTGATATAGTCAGTCACTTCATCGTCGCCGCGCAGATTGCACACATAGCGGAGATAGAAGCGCAGACGACATTTTTTGTACTCCTTCAGCGCGGTTGCCGAGAGTGATGCGTTGCCGCCGGGAAGAAAACGGCTCAGCCGCTTCATCACATCTGCGTCTTTGGTGACGGTTATCTCAGGCGGAGTATTGTAGTCGGTGGCATAGCGGACGGTGCGTTCTGTGACGGTGCCGGGAGGGGTGATGTGCAGCAACTGACCGACATAACGCGACTTCTCGCCTGCGCCGAAATTGCCCTGACGGGAATCGTAGACGAGGGTCACGCGCTTGGCGCGGGAAATGAGCCGATAAAAATAGTAGGCGTAGACCGCGTCGCGACTGTCGATCGTAGTCATGCCGTAGCCGATGCGCAGATTGTTGGGGATCATCGTGCGCAGATAATTCTTTCGGGGAAAGCTGTTCTCGTTCACCGACAGTATGATGACATTCTCGAAGTCCAAGGCTCTGGTCTCCAGTACACCCATTACCTGCAATCCTCGCAGGGGAGTACCCTGCAGGTCAATGCGCCGCGTCTGCATCAGACGCTCAAACAGACCGAAATAGGTACTTTCGGTCATTGTGATATCGTAATCGCTTATCAATCTGCGCAGTTCTTCCGATCCGTCTCTGAAATAATCGAGCATCTCGATTTCAGGCAATGTGTCGCGGCCGGTTGAAACGGCGTTTTTCAGAGCCTCGCTGAGTCCGTCGATCAGACTGCTCATATAGTCGCATATCTGCGCCGGATCGTTGGCAGCCTTCACCGGAGAGAACAGATAGGTTAGCTCGGGATAGCGGCTACAGATTTCATCAGCGGGAATGTTGAAGAGGTTATTCTTGGCGATGTATTTTTTTATTGATTCTGCTGCTTCGGGAGCGATTACCTGAATGTGGGGGTGGGAGAGGAGTTCCGATACGTCGGCGTAGTAATAGTGGATCACACCGCGTATCTCGCGGGCGCGTATCTGCATGGATATGACCGAATGGAGCATCGAGGCGAAGGCGCTGGTGCTGAACGGTACGCCCATCGTGATATTGACCGCCGGAACGCTTTCGGGAATCGACAGCAGCAGAGGCGTGAGCAGATTTTCGTCGGGCAGAACGATAGCCGTTTCGATGGCATTTTCTTCTGTGATGGTCTCGTCAGCGTCGAGACCGTCGAGAATGTCGGCTACGACCTTTGCCTGACCTATCTCCGAAGGTACGGCCAATACTTCAATTTGCGGCATATCGGTAGCTGCGGCAGGGTCGAAATCATCGGGCATAGGGAAGGTCTTTTTCAGACGGTCGAATTTGGCTCCGAGCGAGTCGGCAAATGCCAGACGCAGCAACGCACTGTCGAAATCCCAGAAAAATTCGGCCGCTCCGATATCTTTCAGCCGTTTGAATATCACGGCCTCTGAATTCGTAAGGTCGTTGAAACCTACGAAAGCATAGCGTCGAGCGGATCCTGTTTCGAAATCGAGGTTGGCCATCGCGGCGGCGGCCTGACGGTAGTGTTGCCCGGCGGTGTCGAACCCTCGGTCGTGAAGTTGAGAGATGAATAGCGTGTAAAGCTCGCCGAGCAACTGCCACAATGCCACGAAGCGAGCTTCAGGCGAATCGCCTTCGACATTGTTGACGTGGGTCCAGAATTCGGTGACGGCAGCCGTGCGCGCTGTTTCGCCCCATAGCTGACGCACAATCTGTTTCTGCTCTTCGTCGAGATAGTCGGCATTGATCTCCTTGAGATCGCGGAGATTTTTGAAAAGTTTTGAAGCGTCGACAAGCTGACGGTCGATGTCGTCGAAATCATCGAGTATCATGCCGCCCCAGAAGATGAATTTATCAAAGTCGCGCAGTTGCTCGTCTCGTCCCATGTCGGTCAGCAGGCGGCGGTAGCAGTCGTAGAGAAGAAAAAGTTGCTCAGTGCGCCCCATCACCGGTCGCGGCGAAAAGCGCGACACAACGTTGTCCATCGTCACGAAGCGTGGCATGAAGCGTGGACGCGCCGAGGTCTCGACAAGTCTCTCCTGCATGTACTTTTTGAGAAACATCGCGCTGCGCTTGTTGGGAAACACAAGTGTCAGCGAGCTCAGATCGTCGTTGTGCGACAGCACATAATCGGCCACACTCCGGAGAAACTTGGGCGACTCGGTCATTTTTTCAGAAGGAGTATCGTTTTTATGGCCAGATCGAAGAACACGATCTTGGCATTGGCGTTTCCGGCGATATCGGTGCGGGCATTGTTGACAACTTCGAAGAGTTTGAGCACGTTGCGCTCGTTGATGAAACGCGCGAAGTTGACGCTGAACGCACGCTCGTCGGGCGTGAGATAGTTGAGCGAGTCAATGTGCATGTTGAGGATGAAATTTTCTCTCATCATGCGTGCGCAGTAGTCGAGGAAGGCAAGATCCTGTTCGCGGCCGAGAGCGGCGACGTCGACACTCCATTGGCGCAACATACCGATCTTGCGCTGGTAGGCCTTGCGCATCAGGTCAATGAAGAGGTCGAGGAAGACCTTGCGTGTTTTCGAGACCTTGACGAGCGACAGCGCCTCGTTGATATTGCCGGACGATATGCGAGCTATACCTGCGGCCGCTTCGGGACTGACACCGAGATTATCAGTCAGATATGCTGCCACAAGGTTGTCATCGTAGCGACCGACGGCAATGCGCTGAGTGCGCGAATAGATTGTCGGCAGGATGGTGCGCGGATTGTTGCTCACCATAATGAATAGGGTGTCGTCGTGAGGCTCCTCGATAATCTTGAGCATCTTGTTGGCGGTGTCCTCATTCATCTTCTCCGGTAACCAGAGGAGCACGATCTTGTAGCGTGACTGGTGAGCACGGAAGTTGAGTCGGCGGGTCAGCTCGGCTCCTTCGTCGACATAAATCTTGGGCTGCGTATTGCCGGCGTTGAGCGCCACGACCCACGCGTCGCCGTCCATAAAGGGATTTTCGGTAACGAATTCCTTAAACTCCGTAGCATAGTCGGCCGAGACGGTCGGCTTGCCTGATCCGCGTTTTATGACGGGATAGGAGAAGATGGTGTCGATATGGTTGAAGGTCTCGTGCTGTTGGCACGACGGACAGCGTCCGCAACTGTCACCGCCCGAGGGATTTTCGCAGTGGATGTATTGAGCCAGAGCGCGGGCGAGCATGAATTTGCCGGCGCCGGAGGGCCCTTCGAGCAACAGAGCGTGAGGCATACGGCCCTTGTCGGCCATGTCGACCAGACGGGCCTTTATGTCTTCATGACCGGGAATGTCGGCAAATCTCATTGCTTATCAGTCGTTTTGCCGGTGGCGTTGACGTAACGGCGCACCTGCTGGAAGAGTTCCGTTGCGAATACGAAATCGTTGAGGGCTTCGTTGGCCGTGTTGTAGATCTGCGTCATATCGCCGACCCACTCGCGGTGACCCTTGTTGATGAAGATAATGTTTTCTCCGATGCCGAGCACCGAGTTCATATCGTGAGTGTTGATGACCGTAGTCAGCTGATATTCATGGGTGATGTCGCTCAAAAGCTCGTCGATGAGGATAGATGTCTTTGGGTCAAGACCCGAGTTGGGTTCGTCGCAGAAGAGATATTTGGGATTGAGGGC
>CAZULD010000112.1:0-5584 GCA_964621135.1 uncultured Bacteroides sp.
CGACAAGATACTCCCAGGCCCAGTCGATAGCCTCTTTCTTGAAATAATCGCCAAACGACCAGTTACCGAGCATTTCGAACATGGTGTGGTGGTAGGTGTCCATGCCGACCTCCTCGAGATCGTTGTGCTTGCCGCTGACGCGCAGACACTTCTGTGAATCGGCTACACGTTTGTATTTAGGAGCTTTGTTGCCAAGGATGATATCTTTAAACTGATTCATGCCCGCATTGGTGAACATCAGCGTGGGGTCATCCTTGATGACCATAGGTGCCGACGGCACAATGTGATGACCTTTGCTTTCGAAGAACTTTTTGAAAGACTCGCGTATTTCTTTAGCTGTCAAC
The DNA here is from genome assembly GCA_964621135.1 of uncultured Bacteroides sp. Lineage (GTDB taxonomy): Bacteria > Bacteroidota > Bacteroidia > Bacteroidales > Muribaculaceae > CAG-873. Next base: position 345 of record CAZULD010000112.1, read on the forward strand.
ATTTTATTGAAAGAAATTATATGTTTTGTTGAATTTATTTCGAATTTTTAAAATATCTTTTTGTCAAATAACTCACAAAATTAGTCAGAACTTATTATTTTTGCAAGAAAAATCGAAGCCACATTAATATATAAGGGCATCTATAACCGAGAGAATAACAATAACCAACCGCGATGAGTCATAAGGCATTCTACCGATACAATCCGCAAAACGACCGATATGAGCGAGTCTATCCGTCGGGGCGTGAGCGACTGAAAGCACTGCTGCGTCAGTCGGCGGTCGGTATCGGCGTGGCTATCACGGTCTTTATTCTCGCTTATGCCTTTATTGAACATCCTCGTGAACGCCAACTCCGTGAGAAAAACGATATGATCGAAGATCGGCTTGAAATGCTCAACCGTCGAACAGATCAGGCTCTCGAAGTACTCGAAGATCTCGCCGAGCGCGACAACAATTTCTATCGCGTCATGATGCAGGCCGAACCGATTACGGCCGGTCAGCGATATGCAGGTCTTGAACGCCAGCGCAACTATGACGCCATCGACTCTATGGCCGACTCCAAGTTGCTGAGGCTTACGACCGACAAACTCGATCTGCTCGATCAGATGCTATACTCCCAGTCGCAGTCTTACGATTTCCTGGCCGGTGAGTTAGCAAACGCCAGCGACCGTATATCGCATATACCCTCAATACAGCCTATCTCAGAGAAGCATCTGCGCGCAATGGCGTCGGGCTACGGTAGCCGAAAAGATCCGATCTATGGCACAACGCGTTTCCACGAAGGCATGGACTTCTCGTCGCCTATCGGTACTCCGGTCTATGCAACCGGCGACGGCACGGTATCGTTTGCCAACTGGCAAAGTTCCTATGGGAATCTGGTAGAAATAAACCACGGCTATAATTACACGACACGCTACGCTCACCTGTCGGAAATACTTGTAAAGCCCGGTCAGGCCGTGAAGCGTGGCGACCTTATAGGCAAGGTTGGCAGTACGGGTAAGTCGACAGGTCCCCATCTTCACTACGAGGTGCGTTTCCGCGGCCAGCCACAGAATCCCGTCAACTACTATTTCCACGATCTAACCCCTGACGAATACGATAAAATGATTCTTGAGGCCGAAAATGCCGGCCACGTTATGGACTGACATTGTTATGGATGACTCACTAAATAAAAAATATTACAAAATCCGTGAGGTATCGGAGTTACTTGATTTACCTGCATCAACACTGCGTTTCTGGGAAGGCCAGTTCTCGGTGCTGAAGCCGCGCCGCAACGACAAGGGTACGCGCTTCTACACCCCCGCCGACATCGAGACCTTGCGGATGATCAAATATATGATCAAAGAGAAAGGACTTAAGATCGAAGCTGCACAGGAAGCCTTACGCCGCAATCATTCGGGAGTCAGCCGCCACGCGCGCGCCGTCAATACCCTCCACGAAGTCCGCGACCGTCTCCACGGCCTCCTCGACGCCCTCAACAAACTCCGCTAATGCAATTCAATAATATTTATTTATATATAACAAACATGGTGCGGTAAGTAATACTTATCGCGCTTAATCATTTTATTACTTATGCGCTCTCTCCTAAACTCCGAGTTGAATGCAAGGGGAGAATTTATTATTTGATTTTGAGGGTGAGGGAGGGGGTGCGGTCGAGGGTGGCGATGAGGGGGGTATTTTCGGTGAGGGGGACGGTAAGGTGGTCGGCGGGGAAGATGAGGAGGTCGCCCATCTTGAGGGTGGCGTAGCGGGAGACTTTGCTGATCATACGGTTTATTTCCAATGAGGCGGCGTCGAATTGTAGGGTTTGATCGCCGACGGTTATGGTATGCAGTGTGTTTGGTTCGCCAATCGCCACGGGGTCTCCGATACAGAGGGCTGAGTCGCGGAGATAAAGGTATTCGGGAGCGTCGGCAGGAGCGATACGGGCGCCATCGGGGAAGAAGAGGGCCGCGGCAGAGACGGTTTCATAATAGCGCGAGGCGAATTTTTCGGAGATATGCGTGCCGAGTCTTGAGATCTTGACTGCAGGACAGATCAAAGCGGTCCAGTCGCTGTCGGTTTCGGGTATGAACCAAGCCTGACCGTTGCGCTGAAGCGTGGAGTCGGCATAATGGCGAACATCGCCAAATTTGTTTGCAATCAAGATTATTTTCATCTGTCAGAGATTGAGCATGCCGAGGCGGTTATACATCAAGGCCAGATGGGAGTAAATAGAGGTGTTGGTTATCACGACGCCGTCTCTCACCCTGATACGGTAAGGGGTGAAGTTCCAGATGCCTTTAATACCGGCTGCGACCATAGTGTCGGCCACGTCCTGAGCACTATCGACGGGAACGGCGACGATGCCGATCTTGATATTCATTTTCTTGACAAGCTCTTTGAGGCGGTCGATATGATAAATGGGGATGCCGCCGATCTGCGAACCGACTATGGCGGGGTCGATGTCGACGCCGGCGACGATGTTGAGGCCGTAGCGCTGTAGACCGGAGTCAGAAATAAGGGCAGCTCCGAGGCTACCGGCACCGACCATAACAGCATTGTGGGACTGGCCGAAACCCAAGAAGTCGGCGAGCGCAGTCTCGAGCGAGGCAACTTCATAGCCGATACGGGTCTTACCTTTGATATTGAGGAAAGAAAGGTCTTTGGCAATTTGCGACGAGTCGACATTGAGCTCCTCGGCTATCTTGGTAGACGAGACATATTCGACGTTGTTTTTCCGGAGCAGCGTCACATAAGCGAGATACCACGGCAAGCGTCTGATTGTCGGCTCGGGCAGCAGTTCGCGGGTCGTTGTTAATTGGTTTTCATTCATATCAGCTACAAAATTAGCGAAAATGTCGCGGAATATGCAGTCCGGCGCGACATTTTTCGTCCGAAAAATTGCGTTTACCCCGATTTTTACATTAAATTTGTGCAATTAAAGTTTAGTTTTTTCTGACATGAAGTGTAAATTTATGCGGTACGCTCTGGGCGGCATGCTATTGTCGGTATTGCCTGCGCTATGCTCGGCAACGGGAGTAGAGGAAGTCAAACCATGGGACCGTCTGCCGATGTCGATGTACATCTGGCGTACGGCCCTCATGGATTCAGCCGAGATCGAACGTATCGATTTCGATAATTACGACATAGTTTATCTAATGGACGGAGCGTTCTGGAAGTCACCCGAACACTTCCGAACGAACGCTGACAGCGTGGCCCGGACGCCGGGCGCAATCATCCCGCTGTCGATGCCGGAGCGTTACCGTCAGGCGGTAAGACTCGCGCATGACAACGGAACGATAGCGATGCTGACCGGAGGCGACGATCTGATGTACGGGGCAATGGACGACGATCTGACAGAGACATTGGTCGGAGCGTTGGTAAGAACCGTAGACGAAATCGGCTTTGACGGTATCGACGTTGACTGGGAAGGCGGCGTACATGCCAATCTGCCGCGTCACACTCACCTACTCTCGCGTCTGCGTCACGGACTCGATTCGCTGGGTGAGCGCAACAAGCGTAAATACTATGTGTCGACGGCGTTATCGACCGGCACCAAATATCCTGACAGTCTGCGCGCAAAGTTCAGCGAGGCCGTAGACCATATCAACCTTATGAGCTACGATATGGGCGGAGGTGTATGGAGTAATAAGGCTACACACAACAGTCCGCTCGATGTGATCGCACGGCGATTTGACGAGAACTGGTATGACATTCCCCGCGAAAAACTGCATCTCGGTCTGGCCAGCTACGGATTTATTTACACGGGGTTGCAGCCCGGCGAGGTGGTGCCCGCCGGAAAGAGTACGTCGCACTACGGTAAATACACCAACTATAACAACGAACTGCCGAAGCTCTACGGATCGCATAAATGGAAGAGAGTCTATGAGGAAGGGCCGGCAATGTATTATTTCATCGCACCCGACTCTTCGGCGTTCCTGACTATGGAGCTGCCGGAGACTGTGGTCAAGAAATTTGAACTTGCGGCAAAGGCCGGACTGGGCGGAACATTCTGGTGGGAGTTCGGCAAAGATATTGTCGATGACAAGAACGGATCGAACAAGTGGCAGCATATCCTCGTGCCCGATCATAAGCAAACGGGGCGTTATAAAACAAAGAAATGAGCTATATCGGCGGAAAAATCAAGGGAGTGGTCGACTTCTATGTCGAAGGTTTCCGGTCGATGACCATAGGCCGGAGCCTGTGGTTGCTGATCATTATAAAACTGGCTATTATCTTCCTTGTGCTCAAACTGATATTTTTCCCAAACAAGCTCTCAACAGGCTACGACAATGACGAGGACCGAGCCGACGCCGTGCGCAATGCATTGACAGTAAACAAGCACCAACAAATTAACAACATAATTCATAACTTCAACCATCAAAACACATGAACGATCTTTTAGGAGTAGTTGACTGGTCGAGGGCACAGTTTGCCCTCACAGCCATGTATCACTGGTTGTTCGTACCGCTGACCATCGGTCTGTCGGTTATCGTCGCTGTCATGGAGAGCATCTATGTCAAGACGGGTGACACCAAGTGGAAAGGTATTACAAAGTTCTGGATGACGCTTTTCGGCATCAATTTTGCCTGCGGCGTCGCAACGGGTATCATCCTCGAATTTGAGTTCGGCACAAACTGGTCAAACTACAGTTGGTTTGTCGGCGACATCTTCGGAGCGCCTCTTGCGATAGAAGGCATCGTGGCATTCTTCATGGAAGCGACTTTCGTGGCCGTGATGTTCTTCGGCTGGAACAAAGTGAGCCGCCGATTCCATCTCACAGCAACCTGGCTCACAGCCGTCGGCGTTTCGCTGTCGGCACTGTGGATCCTCGTGGCTAACGCATGGATGCAGAATCCTGTCGGTATGCAGTTTGACCCGGCCCAGATGCGTAACGTGATGGACAATTTCATCGAAGTTGCGTTCAACTCTGTGGCAATGAATAAGTTCTTCCACGCAGTGTTCAGCGGATGGGTGCTTGCGGCAGTGTTTGTTGTCGGAGTGAGCTGCTGGCTGCTTTTGCGCAAACGAAATGTCGACGCAGCGTCAAAGTCAATCCGCGTGGCATCGTGGTTCGGTCTGATAGGTATCGTGATGACATTCTGGACAGGCGACGGTTCGGCTGTGGAAGTTGCCCGTGTCCAGCCTATGAAACTTGCCGCAATGGAAGGTCTCTATGACGGCGAAGTTGGACAAAGTCTGGTGGCTTTCGGTATTCTCAATCCTGATAAAAAACCTGGCGACAATGAGAAGGCTAT
>CAZULD010000112.1:5684-7540 GCA_964621135.1 uncultured Bacteroides sp.
TTCGGCTACGGATACCTCGACAACGCCGAGCAGGCCGTTCCGCCCGTGGCGCTGACGTTCTATTCGTTCCGCGTAATGGTTATGGCCGGCGGTTACCTGCTACTGCTGTTCATCGCCCTACTCTTCTTCAGCTACCGTCGCAAGGAATTCTTCGGCAAGACATGGGTCAACTGGCTGGGTATCATCTCGATCCCGGTTGTGTGGGTCTGCAGTCAGGCCGGATGGATCGTGGCGGAAGTCGGTCGTCAGCCGTGGGTGATCCAGGATCTGATGCCGACACGTTCGGCAGTGTCTGCCGTTACGACCGGATCGGTGCAGTTGACGTTCTGGATCTTCGCCGTACTATTCACAATGCTTCTTGCAGCCGAGATCAGCATTATGCTGAAATACATCTCTCGCGCATCTAAAAACGATATTGAACAACCCGCTTAACACTCAGACAGTCATGACAGAATTAGAAATGTTTCAAGCCTATTGGTGGCTGATCATCGCCGTGCTCGGTGCAGCATTGGTGTTTTTGTTATTCGTTCAGGGCGGTCAGTCGATGCTCTACTGTAATGTCGGCGAAGAAAGCCGTCAGCTTATGGTCAACTCTCTCGGCCGCAAGTGGGAACTGACGTTCACCACATTAGTAGTCTTCGGCGGGGCGTTTTTCGCATCGTTCCCACTATTCTACTCCACGAGTTTCGGCGGCGCATACTGGCTATGGATGCTCATACTGCTGAGCTTTGTGCTTCAGGCCGTCAGCTATGAGTTCCGTCGCAAAAAGGGTAATCTGTACGGCACACGCACCTACGACATCTTCCTGATGTTCAACGGTCTTGTGGGATGCGTATTGTTAGGCGTAGCTGTAGGTATGCTTTTCTTCGGCGCAGAGTTCACTGTCACGAAAACCAACCTACTCGATCCGGGCGCACCTGTGATCTCACAGTGGGCGCCGAGCCGCGGATTGGAAGCTATCATATGTTGGAAGAATCTTCTGCTGGGTGTGGCCGTGTTCTTCCTCGCGCGCACGCAGGCATGTCTTTATTTCATTAATAATATTGATGCCAACAAGGACTTCGGAGTGACGCTTCGCACTAAAACGCTGATCAACGGCGGCCTTTTCGCCGTGCTGTTTGTCGGCTTCCTCGTAGTGCTTATGCTTGCCGACGGCGTCCGCCAGCAGCCTGACGGGAGCTTTGTTGAAGTGGATAATATCTATTTCCACAATCTGATAACGATGTGGCCGCTGTTGGTTGTATTACTGCTTGGTGTGGTGATGGTACTTTTCGGTATAATCCGCACCGCGTTCAGCACGACGTTTAATAAAGGTATATGGTTCAGCGGCATAGGCACAGTGCTTGTCGTTATCGTACTCCTGCTTCTGGCCGGATGGCAAGACACGGCGTACTATCGCTCGCTGCTTGATGTCAACAGTTCGCTCACGATAGCCAACAGTTCGTCGTCGCTGTTTACTCTGCGCGTAATGAGTTACGTTTCGATTCTTGTACCCTTCGTATTAGCTTATATCTGGTATGTATGGCGCAAGATGAATAACACTCCGCTGACCGCAGCCGAACTCGAAAAGGAATCACATCAATATTGATTCCAATAGGATAAGTATGCGAGAGGCCCGATGTCATTTGCACATCGGGCCTCTGCTTTTATTGATCAAAAATTTAAACTATCAGGGCGATGAGGAGGAGGATGACCCCGGCAGCGATAACCAGCCAGCAGTAGTTGCGGCGTAACTGCATTTGTTGCCTCGTTCGAGGGAATTTTTCCAGTTGATCTTTCGCAACCAAACGTTTTGAAGCCTGCCACCCAAGGGCCAACCACCCTATGACTACAAGGACAATACCTATCCACATTAA
>CAZULD010000113.1:0-7536 GCA_964621135.1 uncultured Bacteroides sp.
ATGCGTTCAGACATTGAACGTCTGATGAAGATAATACGCCAACTCGACAACCATGGCATCGATTATACAGCACAAGGAGTTATAGAGGAGTTCCACAGATATGCAAGTGAAAACAGCCTGTTCAACTATATGGAACGCATCATTTATCAGCTGAAACAGAACGGGAAAACCAGAACCTCAGAAACCTATACTGTCACCCTCACCAGCTTCAGGAAGTTTCGCCAAGGGGATGACATAATGCTTGACTGCCTCAACTCTGAGATTATGGAGGCGTATCAGGCATGGCAGCAGCAGCGGGGCGTAGTACCCAATACCATATCCTTTTACAACCGCATTCTTCGTGCGGTTTACAACCGAGCCGTTGAGGATGAGATCATTGAAAACCGCAACCCCTTTCGCCATGTTTACACAGGGGTAGACAAGACCCTCAAGCGAGCCTTGCCTCTTTCCATAATAAAGAAAATAAAAACTTTAGACTTGGATGAATCCCCGGCATTAGATTTCGCACGGGACATGTTCATCCTCAGCTTCATGCTGCGCGGAATGAGTTTTATCGACATGGCATTTCTCAAAAAGACCGATTTAATCAACGGATACATTGAGTATCGTCGCCGGAAAACCGGCCAACTGCTCACCATCAAATGGACAAAAGAAATGCAGCAGATACTTGACAAATACCCCGAAAATAAAACCCACTACCTGCTCCCCATCATCAAGAACCCCGGCACCCGCGAGCTCTACACCTACCGAAATGTCAGCTACAACATCAACCACAACCTCAAAACCATCGCCAAGAAAGTGGGCGTCACCATCCCCCTGACCCTCTATGTAGCCCGCCACAGCTGGGCCTCGGCAGCCAAAGCAAAAGGCATCCCCTTGAGCGTAATCAGCGAAGGGATGGGCCATGACAGCGAGACCACCACCCAAATCTACCTCGCCAGCCTCGACACCTCAGCCGTCGACCACGCCAACACCCTAATCCTCAACAGCCTCTAATCCCATCCAAGTCTCTAAATAAGAGACAATTAAATAGTGAACAAAGATACTTAATTTTCTGTAATTGAACACAAACGGACGCATAAATAATAAAGTTCTCTTACAATTTTTCCAACTACCACTCAAATTGTTGAGTAAATCAGGCCCAAGTACAAATGGTATAAGTTAAAAATTAGAGTCTTACACCTTATCCAAATCTCTTATTTAGAGATTGTGATATCCGCATTGAAACCTTGCAACTTTACTTCACTAAAACATGGGTCAAAATTCTGAAACATTATATAACCCGTGATGACCCTAAAAGTAGGGAGTAATTTTGCGATACGATAACAAATAATCAAATATCTAATATCATTATGGCAATAAATCTACAAAAAGGACAACGCATCGAAATAGGCTTAAAGAATGTCGGCGTTGGGTTGGGATGGGATCCCAACGAAAGCACAGGTTATGACTTTGACTTGGATGCCTCAGCATTCATGCTCGGAGAAAACAAGAAACTGCCTGCCGATGAGTTCTTCGTCTTCTACAACAATCAGAAATCCCCCGATGGTGCTGTAGAGTCTTCGGGTGATGACCTGGATGCCCGCAATAGCGATGGGGGTGATAACGAAACTTTGACTGTTGACCTGTCCAAAGTCGATCCTCGGGTAAATGAAATACTCTTCACAGCGACTATCCATGACGCTGAGAATCGACGTCAGAACTTCGGTCAAGTTCGTAATAGCTACATCCGTATCTATAATGCGGTTACTAACGAGGAGATTGCAAAGTATGATCTTGATGAGGATTTCTCAATCGAAACAGCTGTGGAATTTGGGCGTCTGTACCGTCGTAACGGCGAATGGAAATTTGAGGCCATCGGCAATGGTTTCAAGGGAGGTCTTGAACATTTCGTGAATAAATACGCATACTAAAAATATGGCTATACGCATTCAAAAAGGCGGTTCAACTGAAATCAAGCTGGAGAAATTCTCAGTCGGTTTAGGCTGGAAGGTCCGAGAAGACGCCGCTGCTAAGGATGACTTTGACCTTGATGTATCCGCCTTTATGGTGGACAAGTCCGGAAAAATTCCAGCAGATGACTATCTTGTATTTTACAACTCCGAGAAGCGACTCCGTGCTGATGAGAATGGACGGCTTCTATCCCCAATAAAGATAGTACCTTATACCGAGTGGCGTAGTAATGACGATATGCGGGCTGAATCACGTCCTGTTGATCCCGAAATTTCTGTCATTGGCTCAATTGACAATGAAGAGGGTGACGATGAAGGAGATGCTGAGACCATTGATATTGAATTATCTAAGGTGCGCTCGGACATTGAAAAAATCATCATTTGTGTTAGCATATATGATGCTAAGAATCGTCGCCAAAACTTCGGTCAAGTTGAAGATGCTTATGTACGAATTTACTCCGAAGGAAACGATGCTCTAGGTCAAGAAGAAATCATTTATGATCTTACTGAAGACTTTTCTACCTGTGCTTCAGTCGAATTTGTGCAGCTATACCGATACAATGGGACTTGGAAAGTAAAAGCTCTTGGTGTCGGGCATAATGGAGAATTTGATGAACTTGTCACAAAATTTACTTAATTATGGCTATTGAACTAAAAAAAGGCGGTGACACCCACCGAATAGACCTTTCCAAACGAAAAGGCTCAAATCTAAATGGCGAGATCACTATAACCCTTGATTGGAGCGAGGGTAAAAAGGGATTATTCAGCATGTTTAAGAGTGCTATTGATCTTGACCTGGGTTGCTTCTATGAGATGAGAGATGGCTCAAAGATGCTGATTGATGGAATACAGTTTGCACATGGACAAGGAGGACCTCGTGAACGTCAAACAAAACAAGGATGCTATACAAAGGCACCTTATATCTGGCATTACGGCGATGTTCGCTCGGGCGGTTCAGGCGAAACTATTTCTGTAAATCCGGCCGGGGTTAATGAGATTAAACGCATCATTGTCTATACCTTTATTTATGAGGGCGCAGCACGTTGGGCTGAAACCGATGCTGTGGTTAAAGTTAATGTCCCCGGTGTTGAAACTGTCGAAGTCAAAATGGGTCAACAGACAAGCAACAAAAAGTTTTGTGCTATCGCCCAATTAGACTTCAATGGCGACAACTCTATAACTGTAAAGAAGCTTGTAACTTTCCACGATGGTCATTTTGATTGCGACCGAGCCTATGGATGGGGCTTCAACTATACACCAGGCACTAAGGACTAAGTTATGATTAATCTTGAGAAAGACGGAGACTCTACTTTTGTCAGTCTTGCCGGCGCAACCCAGAATTCAATAAAGAATGCAATTCTTGCCGAGCTCACATGGTCTTTCATAGAAATGAGAGAGCGCAGAAACTGGTTTCGAACAACATATGATATTATGGTTCGCAATTTCAGAACTCTCTTTAATATCAAAAAAGACTTGGACTTGGGTATATTTTACGAACTTCAAAACGGAAGGAAAGGTCTAATAGACCCAATACAATTTAAGGGTAGAGGCGGCTCTATGAATAAAAAGTCCGGTCAAGGATGCTTCAGCTCAGAACCGTTTATTTGGCATGCCGGAGATCAAGGCGGAGTCGAGGGTGAGTTTGCTGAACACATTCATATCAATACACCGGCAATGGGGATACTAAAACGCGCCTATATTTATGCATTTATTTGGCGTGGGGCTCCACATTGGGAGAAGACTGATGCTGACGTAATGATAAAAATAGGGGGGCAAAATTGTGTCAACGTTAAACTTGGACAGACTGAGGATCCTCGCAAATTTTGTGTGGTTGCCGAAATCATACCCCATGGTAAACAAATAGAAATAAAACGACTCTCCTCCTTTCATAAGAATCATTCAGAGTGCGATGTAGCTTATGGCTGGGGATTCAAATGGACTTCAGGTACTAAATAATTTCACAATTATGGCTATTCGATTAGAAAAAGGTCAGAGATTCAACCTTGCAAAAAACAATGGTTCCAAACTTACTCAGTTCTGCGTAGGCTGTAACTGGGGTACTGTTAAAAAAAAGACTTTCTTCGGTCTCGCAACATCTGTAGTTGATGTGGATTTGGACCTTAGTTGTCTGCTCTTCGATGCAGAGGGCAAGCCTATAGATCATATCTATTCACCGATGTATCGTTTCGGAGATAGAAATGTCGGTTTACCCAATGGCAAACTCGATAGTTTAGACAGGGCTCTACATCATACCGGTGATGATTTAAAGGGAGGTGGCAATCTTGACAACGAGATTATCATTGTTGACCTTACGAGAATCAATCCGAATGTCGCCTCAATCGTTTTCTTCCTCAATGTTTATAATAACGAGGATTACTCAGGCGATTTCTCCGGAATACCTTACGCCTACATCCGAATGTTCGATCCAATTATGGGCACCAAGCACGGGAAACCTATCATCACAGGTGTAAAAGAAAATTTCGCACAATACGATGTTGCGACAAAAACTGACTGTATCGGTATGCGCGGGCTGATTCTTGGTAAACTCTATCGTCACAATGGCGAATGGAAGTTTAACGCAATAGGGGATGCTTTCCCTGATAGGTCAATTGTTAACACAATTGCTCGTGTGATAAAAGACTATTCCAAATAATTAATCAACCAACTTAACAATGAGGAGATTACCCGTATATATTCTTCTTGACACCTCAGGCTCAATGTACGGTGAGCCTATTGAAGCCGTTAAAAATGGCGTTCAAGTGTTGGTGTCAACACTGCGTAGCGACCCCTACGCGCTTGAAACAGCATATTTGAGCGTTATAACGTTCAATAACAGTGCCAAACAAGATGTTCCGTTGACAGAACTGTCATCTTTCCAACAACCGACCCTGACCGCAAGTGGTTGTACCGCTCTTGGCGAGGCATTGTCTCTTCTGGCACAAAGGGCTGATGTGGAAATTACCAAAACCACAGCTGAGCAGAAAGGAGACTGGAAACCATTGGTTTTCATCATGACAGATGGCGTTCCAACCGATGACCTGCAAAAAGGGCTTGATGAGTTCAATAAACGTAAGTGGGGTGTTGTCGTTGCTTGTGCTGCCGGGCAGGGCGCTAATACTGATACGCTCAAGAAAATTACCGAAAGTGTAGTGCAACTTGACACGGCAGATAGTGCTACTATTAAGTCATTCTTCAAATGGGTTTCGGCATCCATCAGCACAAGTTCCATGAAAGTTGAAGACGGGTTTGGTGAAGTTACAGGTCTAAGTGAACTCCCCCCGCCTCCCCCCGAAGTAAATATTGTAGTATAATCTGATTAACATCATATAAGGGGTGGTTTGATTGATGAGTAATCACCCCTTATAGCAAAATATTATGAGACGCCTACCTGTATATATTCTCATAGATACCTCCGGCTCAATGAAAGGTGAACCTATTGAGTCGGTAAAAGTTGGTCTTGAAGCAATGGTATCAAGTCTACGACAAGACCCGTTTGCCTTAGAATCGGCCTGCATAAGCATTATTACATTTGACAAGGATGTAAAATGTATACTACCGCTTACGCCGCTTGAGGACCTTCAGCTTCCTGAGATAACCACACCCGATTCCGGGCCTACCCACACGGGGGCTGCATTAAAAATGCTGATTGAACAGGTGGATAAAGAGGTACAACTCAGTACTCCCGAGCGCAAAGGCGATTGGATGCCACTGCTTTTCTTGTTGACCGATGGAAAGCCATCTGATTTACAAGAATATAACAATATGGTTAACGAGGTTAAGAAGCGTAAGTTTGCAAGTATTGTAGCCTGTGCAGCCGGGATGAAGGCTAAACCGGAACCGTTGAAACTTTTGACGGACCAAGTGTATATGCTTGATACGCTTGATAGTGCGGGATTCAAAAAATTCTTCAAATGGGTGTCTGATTCAATCGGTGTAGGAAACAGAAGTGTAGGCTCTGCTGAAGAGTTAGTTCTGCCTCCACCCCCCGAAGAAATAAATGTTATAATCTAACATAAAAATGGAAGATTTATCAGCTCTTCGTCGTAAGATCTTTTCGGATGGTCGAATCTCTGAAGAGGAGGTCAGTATTCTGAGAGACGCAATGTTTGATGGCGGGATGACCATGGAGAAAGGAGACTTTCTGTTTTCCCTCAAAAATGGCATCAACAAAAAGAAAGTTGATACATCTTTTTGTACCCTTTTTGTTGATGCCATTGATTCTCTGTTGCTTGAGGATGAAGAGAGTCCCGGTGAGATTGATGAGAATGAGGCAAGATGGTTGCGAGCAAGAATACAGGGAGGCGGAAGCCTGGATGTATATGACAAAGAACTCCTGAAGAGTTTGAAGATTCGGTCAATTAATTTTCCAAGTATATTGAATTTTAAGGGCACATTCTCTCACCAATTTGAAAGCGCTCTATATTTTACCCGATATCTTACGCTGCTTGCTGTTTTTGGCTCACTCATTTCGGCCATAGCCTTATTTATTAAAGGAGCCATTCTCGTAAAAGATGGCTTGGCTGAATTCATTAGGACTGTTGGTAGCCCCCACTATGAGCACATGTTAGAGACATTTGTCTCCTCGGTTGACATTTTTCTTTTCGCCATGGTCCTTGTAATTTTTGGCGTGGGTGTATATGAACTCTTTATCACTAAGATAGATCCTGTGCTTCAGAAAGTAGACGGCCGTCCATCCTGGATGCAGATTAACAACGTGGATGATCTGAAGTCTGCGTTAGGCAAAGTCATACTTATGGTATTGATTGTTACCTTCTTCAAACATTCTATTGAGGTCCAATACGGAAATGTAAATGATCTGTTGAAGCTTGGGCTGGGCATAGTACTTATTGCAATGGCTTTATTTATTACCCATAAATCGCATTCCCACAAATGAATTGCAAATTGGTTGGTCAGTTCGTTCAGCATCTGGAGGTTACACTATCTCCGGGTGAGGATTTCTATGCCGAGAAAGGAGCCTTGATTTATCTTGAAAGAGGCATAGAAAAAGAGTTGAGCTTTAATGGGTCAGGATTGGGACGACTCATAGGTGCAAAACTTTCAGGCGAATCACTCTTCATCATTAGATTATTTAATAAAAGCAATCAACCGAGAAAACTCGTTATCGGCAGTCATTATGGACTTCATCCGGTAAAAATCACCGGAGAAACTATGATCTGCCATAGAGGTGTGTATGTGGCATCAAATAATAGAGTGGATGTAAGCACAAAAATCTCTATAGCCGGGCTGGTAGGAGGAATGGGGTTGCTACTGCAAAAAATATCCGGGAATTCAACTGTCTTTCTCGATACCAAAGGGACTCCAATCTCAATTAGTCTTCACCCCGGTGAAACTATTGAAGTAGATGAGGATCACATCATCGCACTTCATTCAATTTCAGAAAGCCAAATGACCTCCAATTGGTCTTTGGGCAACCTTTTAGGAGGAGAAGGACTAAGTATGTTAAAAATAACCGGTCCGGGACAAGTATATCTCTCTCCGGGCACATTTCATCAACAAGTAAATCAATAAATAAATATGCGTAGATTACCTATATATTTCGTCATTGACGTATCAGAGTCGATGG
>CAZULD010000114.1:0-7422 GCA_964621135.1 uncultured Bacteroides sp.
TATGAGCAGGCCGACCTCCTCGACGGTTCTAATCAGTGGAATCTCCGTCATCTTGTCGCCGTCTATCGTCGGCTCGGACAGTTTGAGTCAGCGGTTTCCGCGGCCGAGCGCCTGAAGACACTCGAACCGGACGATGCTGAGGTTGCCGCGCTTCTCGGCGAACTCTATCGGTTGACCGACCGTATCGACGACGCTATAAATGAACTCCGCAGGGCTGAATTTATAAAGCCCGACGGTTTCGACCACCTTCTTCCGTTGGCACGCGCTCTGATGTATAGCCGTCGTTTCGATGAAGCGCGCGAGTACTACGACCGAATCATTGCCGTCGAGTCTGACGACCGTGCCCTTATGGAGGCCGGACACATCGCATGGGCCCAGAACCGTCTTGCTGAAGCCATCAGCTATTATCGTCTTGTAGCTGAAAAGACTTCAGCCGATCGTTTTGTTGAAGACATCATGTCAGAAACGCTTTTACTCACGCGTCTCGGCATCGATCCGGCCCGTCTGCCCCTCGTTATCGACGCAACTCTTTACAGCCTCAAACAATAACCCTATAAAAATCAAAGTTCTATGGTAATTCAACGCTGGCAATCAGTTCTCCTTCTCCTCGCCGTAATTCTCGTCGGTGTATTCTGCACCACACCGCTGGCCACCTATGCGGTCGAAAATTCTCCCGAATCGCTTTCGGCTGTTTATGTCAAGGACGCTCCTGTCCTCCTGACCGTCTCGTTGCTTGTGGCCGCCCTACTCTTCGTCTCGATTTTCATGTACAAGAATCTTAAGCGACAGATGACCGTCACCCTCCTGTCGATCGTCCTCATCGTAGCGACCATCGTCACCGGCTTCTTTGTCGTTTACAACGCTTATCCCGGAGCGGAATTCGTGATCTTCGGCGGACTTCTCCTGCTGGTTATCACCCTCGTTCTTGCTATCGGCGCATATCGTCTGATGGGCAGCGATCTCAAAAAGTTGCGCAGCTACGACCGTCTGCGTTGATCCCCCTCGGCTCAGACCAAACAAAAGCCATAATGAATGTGTTCTCTATAGAGACAAATTTCATTCATTATGGCTTCAATTTTTTCACCGATTGACATCAATGGCCTCAAGGCCAAGAATCGCATAATCAGAAGTGCAACCAACGATCATCTCGGCAACCGCGACGCAACAGTGTCAGATGCCGAAATCGAAATGTACGATGCTCTGTGCCGTGGCGACATTGGCACTATAATCACCGGCCACCTCAGTGTTGATCCCGATATCCGCAACCGCGCCGATATCGTCCAGCTCAGCGCGGGCGACGATTCAAAAATCGACGGCTTGCGTCGCATAGCCGATAAAATTCATGAATATGGGGCTTTGGCAGTCGCCCAGATCTCCCACGCCGGCCCTCGCGGACTAAATCCTTTCGACTTCAACGATCTCACAACCGATCAGATGGACGCTATCGCGACTATGTTTGTCGACGCAGCCGTCAGAGTCCGCAAATCCGGATTTGACGCCGTCCAGATTCATGCCGCCCACTGGTATCTTTTCGCATCAGTCCTCAATGCCGACCTCAACCGTCGCACAGACCGTTACGGAGGCGATGCCGCCGGCCGTGTCAGCATCGTTGCCGACATCATTCGCGAAATCCGTCGTCGCTGCGGTGCCGACTTCGGTATTTTCGTCAAAATCAACGCCCATAATACTCTGCCGGGAGTCGACGACGAAGACATGCTGATCGAATATGCACGCATACTCCGCGACGCAGGGATGGATCTCCTTGAAGTCAGCGGCATGAGTTTTGCCAAGCAGCCCCGCGATGCAAGCTGTTACTTCATCGACGCGGCTTCGGCTGTCAAACGGGCACTCCCTGATCTGACTGTCTCGCTCGTAGGCGGCATATATTCCCGAGAAACGATTGAGCGCACACTCGCCGCTGTCGACATGGCCTCCATGTCACGCACACTTCTCACTCAGCCTGACTATCTCCTTAAGCTGCGCGACGAAGATCTGCAGAAGTCGCGCTGCATCCGTTGCAACAAATGCTTCGAAATCTTTGCAACCAAATATGAGCGCTGCATCTTCGGACCGGTCAATCCCAAGCTCGAAGAAACCTTCGCCCCGAAAGAATAAGGAATTAAAAACAAATGGCTCAGGGTGGCCGCCGGTGATTATTTTATCACAGCGAGGCCGCCCTGAGCTGTTTCTTTATAAAGCGACGGCAGATCGTGACCGGTCTGCTTCATAACCTCAACTATGCGGTCGAAATCCACACTGTGGCGACCGTCTGAAATAGCCGCATATAGATTGGCGTCAAGAGCGCGGGCCGCAGCATAAGCGTTACGCTCTATGCAGGGTATCTGCACAAGTCCGCACACCGGGTCACATGTCAGTCCTAAGTGGTGCTCCAGTCCCATCTCAGCCGAATACTCGATCTGTGCGGGCGTACCGCCGAAGAGTTGTGAGGCAGCCGCAGCAGCCATTGCGCATGCCACACCGACTTCTCCCTGACAACCGACCTCCGCACCGCTGACCGATGCGTTTTCTTTCACAACGTTGCCGAATAGTCCGGCCGTGGCGAGTGCGCGGAGTATGCGTTTCTCGCTGAAATTTTTAGAAGTATAGAGATGATAAAGCACTGCCGGAACTATGCCGCACGATCCGCATGTAGGTGCGGTCACTATGCGTCCGCCCGAAGCATTTTCTTCAGAAACGGCGAGTGCATACGCATAGACGAGTCCGCGGCTTTTGAGCGAACTGTTGTAACCCGACGCATGTACATAGTAACTCACAGCCTTGCGGCGTACCCCCAGGCCACCGGGCAGCACACCTTCGGCTTCGAGACCGCGCTCGACAGCCTCTTTCATTACCTGCCACACCTCGGCGAGATAGTCCCATATTTCCGAACCTTCGACTTGGTCGACGTATTCCCAGTAGCTGTGACCTGTCTCCTCACACCATTTCTGAATGTCCTTTATCTTGGTCATGCCGTAGATACTCTTCTCCGCGCGGCGAGGCTGTCCCTCCTCGAGTATATCACCGCCCCCGATCGAATATACGGTCCACGAATCGATCTCCGAGCCGTCAGCGTTCAGTGCACGAAAGCGCATGCCGTTTGTATGAAACGGCAGCACTATATCGGGACTCCATAATATTTCAGTCGGAGCCGCAGGCTGAAGCACTTCGAGAATGGCTTCGTCCGTAAGGTGACCCTTACCCGTAGCAGCCAACGCTCCGTAAAGAGTCACTTCATACTTGGCTGCGCCGGGTTGCCGTTCGAGAAACATCTGTGCAGCTTTGCGCGGGCCCATCGTGTGACTGCTCGACGGGCCATTGCCGATTTTGTATAGACGACGTATTGACTCCATCCGATTATGCTTTTGAACTGCCGAAAGTCTCGCGGATGTTCCACACAAACAGCGCGCCTATTGCGAGCAGGATGCCCGACACGACGAGCATCATCACGGTCTGAGGTGCACCGTTGGCCGATACGGGGAAACAAGACAGAATCAGACCGCCGCAGAGGGCTGCGATGATCTGCGGAATGCAGATCGTGCAGTTGAACAGTCCGAGATATGTTCCGATATGGTTGCCCGACAGGGCGTTAGTTAGTATTGTGAACGGCATTGCCAATATCGCGGCCCATGCGCAGCCCATCAGTGCATAGCTGACTGACAGCAGCGACGGATCGTGGATCTGATATACCGACAGGAAGCCCACAGCACCTATAAGCAAACTTACCGAATAGCCCATACGGCGACTGCGGAACTGCGATAGAACGACTGCCCAGATAACGGCGGCAATGGCCTGAATTGCAAGCAGCACACCGTTCCAGTCGCCAGCATCCTGATATTCCTTGCTGGCGGCGTTGAGCACAGTCTTATAATTGAGATCAATCTGATCGCCGTCGGCGATAGCGGGCAGATCAGTCGTCTGTTCGAGCACATATTCACCTGTGCCGTTGACATCCTTTGCAATGTGGGCGAGCGTCAGACGGTCACCGGCTTTGACCTGAGACAATGCGCTGACAGTCACCGCCGAGTTAGCTACAGCCACCGGGCGGCCGTCGACAGTGATAGTCTGTCCGGGCTTTGCGATAACCGCGCCGTCGGGTGACACCTTTGCCACACCGTTGAGATAAACCGGGCTACCTCCGGCGATGAGTGTATCGCCGTCAACCGCTACAGTGTTGGCCTTGACCGTTTCACCGTCGATATTGATTCCGGCCATAGCCTGCCGACCCTCCGCGATCAGAAGCATCGAGCCGTTGAAAAGATATTTGTCATCGTATGATTTTCCATTGATTGTCACGCCTGTCACTTCTTCGATCGAAGGAGCATTGAACGCATGGCTGGCGATGGCATCGGTCGAATAAGTCCACATATAGAGGAAAGCCGCCCAGCAGAAGAACTGCACCAGTCCAACCGTCCAGAACACCTTCGGAGCCTTGACCAGCAACGCTATCATATTGATTTTCTCTTTCTTACCGTCAGCCGCAGGCTCTTCCTTTATGCCATGATAGGCGGCATATTCGTGAGGAGGCATCTCCTTAACCTTTGCGAAAGTATAGATGACGCAAAGCAACAGTATCGCCGCTCCGAGATAGAACGACCACGTCACCGTCTGAGGCACTTCGCCCGCCGGGGCCGTGTTGCTCAGGAAGAGAGCCAAAACGATAGGCGCGATATAGCCGACGACCGAACCGGCGTTGCAGAGGAAACTTTGAATCGAGTAAGCCAACCCCTTCTGCTTCTCGTTGACAAAGTCGCCGACGAGCATCTTGAACGGCTGCATAGCCATGTTGATCGACGTATCGAGAAACATCAGCATTATCAGACCGAAGATTATAGCCTGAGACACACCTAATCCGAGCGAACCGGAATTGGGAAGGAAACACATGACGATTATCGCCACAAGTGCACCGACCACAAGATAAGGCAGACGTCGGCCGAGACGATTCCAAGTGCGGTCACTCGCCGAACCTACTATCGGCTGAACGATCAGTCCCATCAACGGCGGGAGAATCCAGAAATAGCTCAGATCATGAGGATCAGCACCAATAGTCGAGAAAATACGGCTCACCTGCGAGCTCTGGAGCGCATACGCGATCTGCACTCCGAAAAAGCCGAAGCTAAGATTCCAAAGTTTCCAAAAACTCAGGTTAGGTTTTTCGGTCATGGTAAAAAATGACGGTTAAAAGTTGTGATACATCAATTTAGTTAAATCCGATGACCGCTACACTACACTCGTTGCGCGACCACCATTATCTTAGAATCAAAATCAATCACAAAATTAACACATTTTTCCACACCCCCATCACAAAAAATCCTAAAACTGACTTCGAACCACACTTCTCGCGGAATAAGCCCTATAGCATCGCGGCAATATTGCGGATAGAGGACAGACGTTTCATAAAAGATTCGTCCGACTTTGCGACCTGCATATTATAGTCACTCTGAAGATTGAGTAATAGATCAGCCGGGATGTTTAAGGCGGCTTCTAAAAGCAAAGCCATTTCCGTATTGACGCCCCTCTTCCCCTTAATGATTTCATTAAGAAGAGATGGCTTGACACCAATACTTTCTGCAAGTTTAGCCTGCGTCAGATTATTTGCCTCCAGTTCATCCTTGATCAGTTCTCCCGGATGAGTCGGCTCAAACGGAGTTAGATTATTCGCTATCATATCGGGAGCAACGCCGTGTAATGTAATCATATCAATCGTAATGATTTGAGAGTTCAACAATATTACATATGGTCAGAATAGGTTCTTCGGTGGTTTCTCTCATAGTGAATTCGATCCTATATTGGTCATTAACTCTAATGGAGAATCTACCTGCTTTATTTCCTTTTAAGGCCTCAAAATTCAAAGAATTTATCCGAAAGAGATCTTCTTTACGAGAAGCCCATTTCAAATAATCAATTCCACGCTTATAGCGCTTGATAACATCAATTCTATAACGATGTTTTTTATCGTTACATTCTCCTTTTGTATAAAGGTCTCTAAGATATTCTTCTCCGAATTCGACTATCATATAATCCTATTACGCCGCAAAGATATAAAAAGTTTTTAATATTCACAAATTTGTGAATTATATTCCACATCCCCCATCACAAAAATCGCATCTCAACAAATGAATTTTTATTTTATTCATAAGTAGTCTAAATGATTAAGCATAGTGATTTTTAGACATCATTTCCGGGCGGGGGAGTGTTCGTAGCGGCGGTAGAGGATGATCAGGAGGATGCAGCCGATAAGGATAAGGGGCTGACCGAGAAGGGCTGTCGAGGAATAGGACATGCCGGCATTGATGGCAGCGGCGCCGATGGCGGCAGCGATAGCGTTACCGGCGTTATATGCGATCTGAATGCAAGCCGCTCCGAGCATTTCGCCGCCTTTCGAATAGCCGACGATCGATGACTGGAGAGGACTGCCTGATCCAAAGAGTGCAGCCGTGCCGAACATCATAAGTATGACGGCTGCCAACTTATAATGACCGAAAAAGAAGAACATCAGCAAGATGGGAATTGCTGCAGCCTGAACGCTCGCCGCGACGGCAGCAGGCTTGAAACGGTCACTCAGTCGGCCGGCCGCGAGATTACCGGCAAACATTCCGAAGCCGGCCAGAATCATAAGCCATGACAAATCATCGGCCGTGAAGCCTGCCACAACGGTAAGCTGGGGATCAATGTAGCTATACCAGCAGTACATGCCTATCTGGCCGAAGATTACACCCCCGAAGATCAGCCACGGAGGAAGTGTCTTCAGGAAGTGGAACTGGCCTTTGAAACCCATATCAGGGAGTTTGCCTACGTCCTTGACCCAAGCGTGGATAGCAAAGAAGGTGACCGCACCCGCTACGGCTACAATCAAAAAAGCTATTCGCCACGATAAAGTGTTGGTTATGAACGTTCCCAACGGCACACCAACAAGGGTCGCCACCGTCATGCCTGCAATTACGATCGACACCGCACTAACCTCTTTGCCGGGAGCGGCAAGTTTGCGGGCAACAATCGCGCCGACGCCGAAGTAGGCGCCATGGGGAAGTCCGGAGATGAAGCGTGAGGCAAAGAGAGTCCAATAAGTAGGTGACAGAGCCGCACACAAGTTGCCGACGGCGATCAGTGCAGCGAGGGCCATCATAATAGTTTTGAGTTTAAATTTGCGTGCAAAGAGCAACACGGGGGCACCAACGCAGACACCAAGCGCGTAGGCGGATATCAAGTGGCCGGCTTCGGCGACCGATACGGAGAGATCCGTGGCCAGATTGACAAGGATACCCATCATCAAAAATTCGGTGATACCCAAAGCAAACGTGCCTAACGCCAAAGCTATTAATCCTTTATTCATAATTTAAGCAAATATGAGTGAATTGTATATGCTGCCCGACGGTGCGGGCAATTTCAGTATAAACAATGCACGCTTGCTTATTGTTCCTTTGG
>CAZULD010000115.1:0-7417 GCA_964621135.1 uncultured Bacteroides sp.
ATCGAGAACACCGAGACACGCGACCAGCCCAAGAATAAGGAGAATGCCCTTCGTCAGTTGCGCTCGATCCTCTACGATAAAGAGCTCCAGCACCGCCTTCAGGAGCAGGCCAAGGTTGAGGCCGGCAAGATGAAGATAGAGTGGGGATCGCAGATCCGCAGTTACGTCTTCGATGACCGCCGTGTCAAGGACCACCGCACCAACTATCAGACTTCCGACGTCAACGGCGTTATGGACGGAGAACTCAACGAGTTCATCAAGGCCTATCTTATGGAATTTGCCGGAACTGAAACCCAGGAATAGCCGATGGCGAATTTTCAGGTCAACATATTGGGATGCGGCTCGGCGACACCGTCTTATCGCCACATGCCCGCATGTCAGGTGATCGATTTTCGCGATCGTCTGATGATGATTGACTGTGGCGAGGGCGCTCAGCTACAGATGATGCGCCAGCATCTTAAATTCTCTCGCCTTTCCCATGTCTTCATCTCCCATCTCCACGGCGACCACTTCCTCGGTCTGCCGGGACTCTTGTCGACCCTTTCGCTCCACGAGAAAAGCGGCAGCGTCACCATCCACACCTTTGCCGAGGGCGCTGATATCCTGCAGCGCATTCTGGCCGTGTTCTGCCGCGACGCAAGCTACGAGATCAAGTATAATATCATCCGTCCCGAGCGGGCGGTCATCTTTGAGGACCATGCTCTGATCGTTGAGACCTTCCCGCTCTATCACCGTGTGCCCTGCGTAGGCTTCCGCTTCAGCGAGAAGCCCAAGCAGCGTCACCTCCGCGGCGACATGATCCGCTTCTTCAACGTTCCCGTCAGTCGGCTCGAAGCTATCCGCAACGGCGAGGACTTCGTCACCCCCGACGGAACTGTCATAGCCAACGATAGGCTGACGACCCCTGCCTCGCCTTCGGTCAGCTATGCTTATTGCTCCGATACCGCCTACAATCCTGCCGTGGCCGATGATGTACGCGGTGTCGATGTCCTCTACCACGAGTCGACCTATGCCGACGACAATGCCGCCAAAGCTGCCCCCCGAGGCCACTCCACTGCCCGTGAGGCCGGTCGGATAGCCGCTGCTGCCGGTGTCGGCAAACTCGTCCTCGGTCATTATTCAAAGGCTTATGACAGCGACGAACCCTTTGTCGCTCAGGCTTCCGAGGAGTTTTCTGGCCCGGTCATCGCAGCTAACGAAGGCATGAAAATCGACCTGCTATGACCGACGACGAGCGCATGATGAAACTCGCTTTGGCCGAAGCGCGCCACGCTGCCGCTCAGGGCGAAATCCCTGTAGGAGCTATCGTCACTACTGCTTCAGGCCGCATAATCGGTCGCGGCCACAATCTGACCGAGGCCCTCTACGACGTCACGGCCCACGCAGAAATGCAAGCCATAACCGCTGCTGCTCAGACTCTTGGTGGTAAATACCTCACAGACTGCACTCTGTACGTTACTCTCGAACCGTGCCTTATGTGCGCCGGTGCCATAGCGTGGAGTCAGCTCAGCCGCATAGTCATCGGTGCCGACGATCCTCGTCGGGGCTATTCGACTCTAACAGTCCGTCAGCCCTTCCACCCCAAGGCCACAGTCACCCGTGGCGTTCTTGCCGACGAGTGCCGCGAACTGATCCAGTCCTTTTTCCGTCAGCGCCGCTGATAATTTTTTTTAAATCGAGACACACCATGCACTACTTCCTTATTGCAGGCGAACCTTCAGGCGATCTTCACGCAGCCGCCCTCATCCGCGCCTTGCGCGATGCCGATCCTGACGCACGATTCACCTTCCTCGGCGGCGACATGATGGCCGAGGCTGCCGGCGTAGAGCCTGTCATCCACTATCGCGACATGGCTTTTATGGGCTTCAGCGAAGTTCTCCGCCATCTCCGCAAGATCTTTTCTAATCTATCGGTCGCTCGAAAGACTCTCCTCGCTGCTAAGCCGTCCTGTCTCATTCTGATCGACTATCCTTCGTTCAACCTCAAGGTCGCCAAAACTGCTGCTGAAGCCGGCATACCTATCTACTACTACATTTCTCCGAAGATCTGGGCGTGGAAGGAGTGGCGCATCAAAGCCATTCGTCGCACCGTGCGCCGGATGTTCTCCATCCTTCCCTTCGAAGTCGATTTCTATCGCCGCCATAACTTCCCGGTCGACTATGTCGGCAATCCATCGGTCGAGGAGATTGACCGTATCCGCCCCTCTCTCCCATCGCGCGCCGAATTCCTTGCCCAACACAAGCTGCGCGACCGTCCGATCATAGCTCTTTTGCCGGGTAGCCGCATGGGTGAGATCCGTTGCAACCTTCCTGTCATGGTCGAGGCTGCCCGTCGCTTTCCACAGTATCGCCCGGTCATCGCCGGTGCTCCGTCTATTGACGACAGCGTTTACGCCGCTCTGTGCGACTATCCCGTTGTGCGCGACGCCACACTCGGTCTCCTTTCTGTAGCCCGTGCTGCCCTCGTCACATCCGGCACGGCGACCCTAGAGACCGCCTTAATGGGCGTGCCGCAGGTTGTCGTTTACCGTTCCAATGGCTCGAAACTCGCCTACAATATCATGCGCCGACTGATAAAAGTCGACTACATTTCTCTGCCTAATCTCATTGTGGATCGCGAGATAATCCCCGAGTTGATTCTCCACAACTGTACACCCGACACCATCAGCGAAGCTCTCGCACCTCTTCTTACCGACACACCGGTCCGTGCCGCCCAGCTCACGGGCTACGACGACATGCGCTCACGACTTGGCACGTCCGACGCTCCGCGCCGCACTGCCGCTTTGATTATTCAAGATCTGAAAAGTGTATGAGGCTGACTCCAGACTTTTTGTCAGTCGCCGCTATTATAATTCGCGCTGCTCGAAATCTGATAGACGCTGACGCCATTCCTGCGTAATGTCTACCGCACGGCCTGTCTTGGGATCGATATTTACCATCGTTGTTATTGCGCGGCACTTCACTTCGCCCGTGTCAGCATTTATAACGCGCTGTTCCAGACGCAGCGACTTCTCTGAAATCGTTTCTACGGCTGTCAGAACTTCCAGACGCTCCTCCAGATACGCCGGTGCATGAAAGTCACAGTTGATGTTGGCTACGACGATAGCGAGTTTGTCGTGGTCAAGACGCCCTTCTATAAACTGGTGAAAATAGTTTGCCTTGCCGAGATCCATCAACTGTATGTAGACCGAGTTGTTCAGATGACCGAGCATGTCGATATCGTTGAATCTGAGTTGCACGGGCTGACGGTGACGGAATTCGTAGGGGGCTTCTGGTACGCGTGACTGTGACATATCTATTCTGTGCTTTATCGTTTAATGTATTATTATCGACTTGAGAACGTTTTTACCTACGGCATTGTTGATGCGCTTGATGAGTGTATCGGTCAGAAACGACAGCTCGCTCTTCAGCGGCGCTGACGAGATGTAGACGTGGAGGGTGCCGTTATCGTCGATATATCGGCGTGTGGTCAGACGGTTCACAGTCGGTCCGACTACTTCAGCCCACAGATAAGACGCTCTCTGCAGATCGTAAGTGTCCGTAAGTCCGGCTCGCTGCATGCCTTCGGCGAATATGTCGGCGAACAGCCGTGGGTCCGTCCGTTTCATATTATATCCCGGGACATTTTTGTGAATCGCCCGTCTTCGACGTGCCAGATTGCGTCACCTCCACCCGTGAGGGCAATGATTTCATCAAGGTGCTGGCGGTTGGTGTCCGTGACAAAGATCTGCCCGAACGTGTCTGTAGCTACGAGTTGCATTATTCTGCCGACGCGACCGGCATCCAGTTTATCGAAGATATCGTCGAGCAAAAGCAGCGGCGACATGCCTGTTATCTCGCGTAGAAATTCATATTGTGCAAACCGCAGCGCTATCGTGTAGGTTTTCGATTGACCTTGCGACGCGGTCTGGCGTGCGGGCATCCCGTCTAACTCCATCTCTATGTCGTCGCGATGTATGCCGACCGACGTGTGGCGCAGTATGGTGTCTTTGCCTCTCGCGCGGTCAAGCAGATCGCCTAACTTTTCGCCCTCGTTAAGGTGCGATCTGTAGATCAGCGTGGGGGTTTCGCGTGTATCTGAGATCAGGGCATAGTAGCGTGCGAATATCTCCGACAGCCGTCCGATGCGCTCGGCTCTTACACGGTGGATATAGTCGGCTGCCATTTCCATCTGCATCTCCACGGCTAGATAGAGGTTGGGATCGCTGACTCCATCGCGCAGCATGGAGTTGCGTTGAGTCAACGCTTGGTTGTAGCGGATAAGCGCCTCCAGATATCGTGCGTCACCCTGCGAGATGACCATATCGAGGAAGCGGCGGCGGACCTCTCCCGAGCCTGTAAGCAATTCGCTGTCGGCCGGAGCGACCATCACGAGCGGAAACAGTCCGATATGTTCACTCAGGCGGCGGTACTCCTTGCCGGAACGTTTGAACGATTTGCGTTTACCGGCCGATAGACCGGCGACGACTTCCTCCTCTATTCCGCGACGCAGATAATTGCCGCGGACTATAGCGAAATCCTCGCCGCGGCGTATCAGCATCGGATCTGACAGCCCTGCGAAACTCTTGCAGAAACTCAGAAAATGTATGGCGTCGAGCAGGTTGCTCTTGCCGACGCCGTTATCGCCCAGAAAACAGTTGATCTTGGGCGACAATTCTAAAGCGGCGTCCGGAATGTTTTTGAAATTTGTCAGATGGAGCGAGCGCAGTATCATCGGCTGAATGCCTCGCTGAAAAAGAGATAATGGTGCATCAGCGAATTTCTCCAGTAGTCCCAGGTGTGTGCTCCGGGACGCGATACATAATCGTGCGGTATGCCGAGTTCCACCAGTTCCTTGTGCAGATTCTCGTTGACCTGCGCGAAGAAATCATCCACGCCGCAATCAAAATAGATGTTCACCTGGCCGGGCTTCAAACCTTTTGCGACATTGATTACTGAGGCAGCCTCCCAGCGTTCGGGATATTCGGCTCTGGGGCCGAGGATGCGTGGCAGTTCCCAGTTCTCGGGGAAAGGAAGAATATCGACACCGCCGCTCATGCTTCCTGCATTACCGAATACGTCAGGATGACGGAACGCGAGGTAGAGAGCGCCGTGGCCGCCCATACTCAGACCTGTAATGGCGCGTTTCGATGCTTGAGCGTCGGTCGGATAGTTGGCGTCGATAAAAGGTATGAGGTCTTCAATGAAGAACGATTCCATTTTCACCTTCGGATCTGCCGGCGCATCCATATACCATGAATTGCGACCGTCGGGCGTAACGACGATGAAATTATAGCGATCGACCATATCGAGAATGCGGGGCTGGAATTTGAGCCAGTTTGTGTAATTGCCGGAGTAACCGTGGAGAGTGTAGACCACCGGAAGTTTATCGCCGGGCTTCATGTTGTCGGGAGTAACGACATAGATGTCCATGGGCGTTTCAAGATTTTTTGTCTCCACTTTGAGAGTGTCGACTTTAGCTGCGAGAGCAGAAGCAGTTGCCGCGAAGGCGATGACGAGGGTAAATAGAATCCGTTTCATTGATAGTTAGATTTTGTTTCTACAAAGTTACTCAATTTTACCTGCCCCGCAAACCAAAAATCCACTCTCATGCCAAATATCATCATTTCGATGCTGGCATATCATCCAAAATATTGGGTGTTTTTTATCAAGTAATATGTTTTCCCGACCTTGTTTAGAGTGCTTCCGGTATTGTCTTGGTGGTTGAGCGACCTCCGGTTAAGATTCTTAATATGGTAGGTGTGAATTGTTTGGTCAATAGATAGATGCCGAACGAGATAATTGTTACAATGATAAAAGAGATGAAAAAAGCGACCACCCACCACGCATTTTCCCAGGGTACAAGTAGAACAAGGCCTTTTGTGACGTATGGCGAAATTATTCCGTGGAAGGCATATACAAAGAATATTGCTCCTGCTTGTCCGATTGGCCTGAGTTTTAAGGCCTTGAAATGAATTAAGCCCCATGCTCCTATTGCGCCCCCAAGTATTACTATGTCGCTGAGTATGGGGATTTCAATAATATTAAGCCTAAGGATTACTGACAAAATCATCAGGAGTGTGAAGATTGGAAAAAACAGGCGGAACTTCGATAGTTTAGCCGGAATTTCGCCGGGCTTTACCCGCATAGCCAATGCTATTCCGGCGCTGTAGTAAAATATCCCCTCTATGAAGGGTAACTTGTTGACAAATAATAGTAAGATTAGAGTGACCGGTATGTTGATTTTGAGCAGTCTTACTAATATTGGAAAAAGAAGGGTAAATAAAAATAAATTGCGGAGAAACCACAATGGGATAAGCGCAGGCTCAATAAATATTTCCATAAAAACGTCAGATACCGACTCCCATTGGTAGGCTCCCGAGCCATAAGCACCAAGCGAAGATGCTTTGAACAGAAAGCGGATACCGACGGCGATGAGATTCCATAAAACATACGGCACCACGATATTATTCATGCGTCTCCTTATGAGATACTTATAATCTTTGCCGCGTATTTGTGTTATGTAAGCCGAGATAATGAAGAACCAAGGCACACATATGGATGGTAGATCCTGACTGAAAAGGGTAATTATATCACGCTCGATCGCAAGGCCTTCAGTAGGCATATATGATATCAGACTGCAATGAATCAACACCACACCCAAAAGCATTATGAACCGCGTGCCATCTGTCTGCCGGCGGAATTGCGATGTAAATTCGATTGATGGTCTAAGATTCATTTAAACTCAATTCTAAGCAAGTAAATACAAAATTACGAAATGAGTTTGTAAAACTCTTTGAGAGGATTGAGAAATTGTAAATTTTAATAGGATGGCTAAGAAAGAAGGCTGCGCCGTATACCTTTAGTACGACGCAGCCGCGTTATGTCCAAGTTTCCAAAAGGGTATTGATGAGTTTTATAGTATTTGCCGGGTACGGTCAATTTTTCTTGTAGATTCTGCAAGCGGCCGATCCTGAGCAGACCACAGGATATTCCGGATGACGCTCAAACCATGTTACAGCATATGGGCAGGTGGCACCTATCTTATTACCGTTATCCAAGATAGTCTGTGCCGCAAGTTTCACCAGCTTTCCTGCCACTCCTTGACCTCTAAGCGAGGGATCAACAAATGTGTGATCAATTACTGACACTCCGTCCACGGTCGGAAACGTTACTTCAGCCACCATCTTGCCTGCATCATCGGTCGCAAAAATTCTGTCTTTTTCTATTCTGAATTCCATAATTAGTCAATTGTTTTTTACTTGCAAAACACATTTCCGAAATTGTATGTTCAGCATTTTCATCCACTTTTCTATACTTTTACACCTTTTCTAACCTCTTAATATTGTAATATTTAGTGATGTAATAAATTTTTGGTGCTATCGTTTTGACGCGTCCTAAATAAGCGTTACAAAAAATGCTTATTAATTAGACAAAGT
>CAZULD010000116.1:0-3866 GCA_964621135.1 uncultured Bacteroides sp.
TTCATTTTCTCAATCATGAAGAAACTTGAAGCCGCTACTTCCGACTCTGAGCCGGTCGAAGTGGCTGACGATCTCGAAACCGTAGAAGACGACGTCATCTAAGTAACGCCACCCACTTCCAAACTGACAATGTCAATTACTGCGCCTCACAGCGACATGCTGGTCATAATCCCGATGTACAACGAGCGGGAAAACGCGTCCGCTATAATCGACGCTGTTCTCGCTCAGCCTCATCCCTTCGATATCCTTGTCATCGACGACAATTCGCCCGACGGAACAGCCGCTATCGTCAAAGCAAAGATGGCTGAGTATCCCGGACGAGTTGACATAATCGAGCGCGAAGGCAAACTCGGACTCGGCACAGCTTACATCGCCGGATTCAAATGGGCCATCGAACGAGGCTACGATTATATCTGCGAGATGGACGCCGATTTTTCTCACAATCCCGATGACCTGATGAAACTCTACGACGCCGTTACCCGTCTCGATGCCGATGTTGCAATCGGATCGCGCTATGTTACCGGAGTTAACGTTGTCAACTGGCCTATGGGACGTGTGCTGATGTCTTACTTCGCATCAAAGTATGTCAGACTGATCACAGGCATGAACATCCATGACACGACCGCCGGCTTCGTATGTTACCGCCGCCGTGTCCTCGAGACAATGGATCTCGACGCTGTCAAGTTCAAGGGCTACGCCTTCCAGATCGAAATGAAATTCACAGCTTATAAATTCGGTTTCAAGATAGTCGAGGTTCCAATCATCTTCGTCAACCGTGTACTTGGCGTCAGCAAGATGAACGGCGGAATCTTCGGCGAAGCCGTTTTCGGAGTGATCCGACTGAAGTGGAACAGTCTCTTCAAGTCTTATAAGCGATGATTTCTACTATAATTTATAATGCCGATATTGTGACACCTTCTGGGGTGTCACGCGGTTTTGTAACCATTGATGACGACGGATTCATAGATTCCGTTGTCTCCGGGAGTCCCGCGCCTGAACTTATGGCTGAAGCCGCCGATAAAGTCGATGCCGAAGGCCGTCTGCTGATGGCCGGTGCTATTGATTGTCATGTTCATTTCCGCGAACCGGGGCTGACCCATAAGGCAACCATCGCATCAGAGAGCCGTGCGGCTGTCGCCGGAGGAGTAACATCCTTCTTCGATATGCCGAACACAATACCGCAGACTGTCACTACCGACGCTATTGAAGCCAAGGCTACCATTGCCGCCCGCGATTCCGCTGCAAACTACGCGTTCTTCATCGGTGCGACCAATTCCAATCTTGATCAGTTGCTGGCGGCTGACTATTCTCGCGTTGCCGGCATTAAACTCTTCATGGGATCCTCGACCGGCAACATGCTCGTCGATCAGGAGCAGTCACTCTGTGCCCTCTTCGAAGCCGCACCTGCGATAATTTCGGTTCACGCCGAAGACGAAGCGACCATCCGCGCTGCCCGTGCCGAAATCGAAAAAGAGTATGGGCAAGATGCTCCCGTATCGCTCCATAGCCGCATGCGCCCTGCCGAGGCATGCTATCGCGCATCTGCTCACGCTGTCGAACTTGCCCGCCGCTACGGTTCCCGTCTCCATATCGCCCATCTCACCACGGCTGCCGAGCTCGCACTCCTCGACGCCACCACGGATCTTGAAAATAAAAAAATCACCGCAGAAGTTTCGCCCCATCATCTGATATGGACTGACGCTGACTATGCCGTAAAAGGTGCGCGGATAAAAATGAACCCATCAGTCAAAACGGCGGTCGACCGCGATGCACTCCGTCAAGCTGTAGCCGACGGACTGATTGACGTCGTTGCCACCGACCATGCCCCCCATCTTCTATCAGAGAAAGAAGGCTCGCTCTTCAAAGCCGTCAGCGGCGCGCCGATGGTTCAGTTCTCGCTGCCGGTAATGCTTGATCTCTATGATCCGGCCACTGTCACACGCGTTATGTCAGCTAATCCCGCACGGGTATTTCAAATCGACCGACGTGGAATCATCGCTCCCGGCTATCATGCAGATCTAACTCTGGTCGAACGCCTCTCAGAGCCATACATAGTTCAAGATTCGGATGCCTTGAGTCTTTGCGGGTGGACTCCATTGGCAGGCACTCCCCTCCGGCACAAAGTTACCCAAACATGGGTCAACGGTAAGAAGGTCTACGATCGAGGCAAATTCTCTCACATACCCGCCGGACAGCAAATAATTTTTAATAGATCAATTTAACAACCCTAATAAATCATTTACAGCGTATGAAAAAATTTCTACTCTCCATAGCTCTTTTCGCTGCGGGAGCCGGATCAAACCTTTTTGCGTATGATCTGCAGGTCGATGACCTTTACTATGACATTATAGACGAAAATTCTGTGGCCGTAGTCGCTAACTCTGACGCACCCTACACAGGCGAAATCATCATTCCGGCAACCATCACCTCCGACGACAAGACATATACAGTCACCGCTGTCGGCTTTGAAGCATTTTACCTATCTTCTATAACTAAAGCTACACTTCCGGAAACAATTACCGAGATCCGCGACTATGCATTTGCCTATTGCTGGAGTCTTACTGAAGTTAATATTCCTGCTGCTGTGACATTGATCGGCGAACGCGCATTCTCAATGTGTGGCAAAGTAACAGACTTCACACTTCCGGAAGGGTTGAAAACGATCGGTCCGTCAGCCTTCATTAGCTGCACATCCAATCCTTCGATTAAAATTCCGGATAGCGTTGAGTCTCTCGGCGACTACGCCTTCTACCGAAATCTGGCGGCAACCTCTTTGACAATAGGCCGTGGAATCAAAGACATTGACAGCTATACATTCTCAACATGCGATGCTCTCACAGAAGTAGTTGTTCCCGAAGGTGTTGAAAGCATAGGCAAATTTGCTTTCAACAACTGCCCGAAACTTAAAAGCATCACTCTTCCCCAGTCTCTTAAGTTCATTGATGACTATGCCGTCAACGCAACGCCTTCACTCACAGACATAACTTTCCCCGACAACGTAGAGTATGTCGGACGACGGATTTTCGGCCAGTCTGCATGGGAAAATTCTTGCCCCGAAGGGCTTATCACCATCAATGACTATGTCGCTTACTTACAGAAGGGAGATCTTCCGGAAAATAGCGAGATAGAGCTCCCTGCGTCAATACGCGTACTCGCCGGATCGGCTTTCGAACAGCAGGTCAAACTCACTGCAATCACTCTTCCCGAAAATCTACTTTCTATCGGTAGCTACGCATTCTGGTACTGCAACTCGCTTGCCGAACTCACCGTACCTGATCATGTCACCGTGATCGGTGATAACGCACTCCAGTACTGCGTATCACTCAAAAAGCTGTCACTCGGTCGCAACGTTGCCAAAATTGGAGCGCTCGCCTTCAGCTCGACCTCACTCACAGAAATCACCTCTCTCAACCCTGAGCCTCCCGTACTCGCCAATACTCAGGTATTCGACATAGATGCCTACGACACCACTACCCTCAAAGTCGGCGAATCAGCAAAAGCAGCCTATTCGACAGCTCTCGGTTGGCAGGAATTTGTCAATATTGCCACTTTCGATGATTCAACAGATGGAATTGACCAGATTGAAAATGATGGCTCTGACATCACTGTCGGTATTGACGGTCTCGTGACTGCCGGTGGTAACATTGTCACCATTTATAATCTTAATGGCATCATCGTCGCTCAAGGCATCGAGCTCCGTCTCCCTGATCGCGGAGTTTATATCGCCGTTGCCGGCAACAAAGCTATAAAGATCAAATATTGATCTTTATACATAATATCAAAGCGGGTATGAACGGAGTTTTCTCCTAATCATACCCGCTTTCAATATATACTTAAAAATTACTTTTCGATTAACTCGTTGGCTG
>CAZULD010000116.1:3966-7297 GCA_964621135.1 uncultured Bacteroides sp.
GCAAATACTCGCCGAGCGCACCGGCACCCTCGTCGATAGAGTTACCGTACCACACTACTCCGTAATCGCCCTTCGCTCCCGCGATCAGCGTATCCGAGTCCACATAACCCTGCGGCTTGACATTCGCTGTCGCCTTCTCTTGATCAACACCTCCGCCATAAAGAATCAGATCTACCGACGGATCGGACGCTGCAAGTTCATAGATCCAACCGTTATCCGACGGCGAACAGTTGCCGGCAAACACCAGCCCCGGTCGGTTACCTTCACTCCGATTCTTATCAACCGTAGGCACAGGTGCAGTCGACAGATAGTCAAACAGCCCGAGAACAACCATAGGCACCCTTATGCCGTGGTCGTGCAGCCAGTCGCGCATTGCTTCGGAGTGGACGACAATGACTGCCGACATATTGAGGCGCGCCACCTCTTCCTCTACCGTCAGTTTGCGACGGCGGAAACTGCCGAGGTCGTGGATCACAGTTATAACCTTCGCTCCTCTACCTACAGCTTTCTTCACAACGAAGTCGTAATACTTCTTGAGTGGATACTGCACCACAACCATATCTCCTTTCGACAATCTCATTACTCCGCGCAATACACTGGCAAGAGTATGCAAATATGCCCTCACAGCATTTTTGCTACGGTTTTGATTCAGTCCGA
The DNA here is from genome assembly GCA_964621135.1 of uncultured Bacteroides sp. Lineage (GTDB taxonomy): Bacteria > Bacteroidota > Bacteroidia > Bacteroidales > Muribaculaceae > CAG-873. Next base: position 4,624 of record CAZULD010000116.1, read on the forward strand.
GATTGCGATATCCCATGCGGTCCATCACAGCCTCGATATCAGTTTTGGCCTTGTCACCGGCGCTTTGGATGTGGCGGTAGTTCTTAGAGATATAGCACTTCATATTTTGTCTGTTGTCTTTTCGGGTGCAATCGAGTCAGCGAGCTCCATAGCCCGGGCGATCACAGGCGCCATATCGTAATATTTGTATTCCGCAAGACGTCCTCCGAATAATACTCGCTCTTCTGCATCGGCCAGAGACTTATACTGCTGATAGATTTCAGAATTGCGACGGTCGTTGACCGGATAGAACGGTTCGATCCCTTCGTACCACTCCGCAGGATATTCACGCGAGATAACCGTGCGTGGATTGTCATAGACCGCATCGCCGAAACTCTCAAAATGCTTGTGTTCTATCATGCGGGTCCACGCGGGTTCGGAATCCGTGTAGTTCATCACCGCTACTCCCTGATAATTAGGAGTATCTATAATTTCATCCTCAAATCTCACCGATCTGTACTCCAGACGTCCGAATCGGTAGTCATAATAGCGGTCGATACGACCGGTAAACACCGTTCGCACAGCCTCGCCGTCGAGCTCGTCGCGATGATCAAAATAGTCGCAGCCACACGCCACATCGCTGCCTTCGAGCAAAGCGTCGATCAGAGGATTGTATCCACCTTCGGGTATGCCCTGATAGAGATCGTTGAAATAATTATTATCGAAAGTCAGTCTGACAGGCAAACGTCGGATTATAAATGCCGGCAGCTCACTGCACGGCCTGCCCCACTGCTTTTCAGTATACCCTTTTATGAGTTTTTCGTAGATGTCGCGGCCTACCAGAGACAACGCCTGTTCTTCGAGGTTACGCGGCTCGGTCACACCGGCTGCGTGCAGAGCTTCGACCGCTTCACGTCGCTGACTGTCAAGTTTGGCCGTAGCCTCCTCCGGAGTCCGGCAACCCCAAAGCTGATAGAAAGTATTGAGATTGAACGGCAGATTATAGAGCCTGTCACCAGTTCTGGCAACCGGACAGTTGGTGTAGCGGTTAAAACGCACATAGCGGTTGACAAATTCCCATACTTTTCTGTCCGATGTATGGAAGATATGCGCTCCGTAACGATGTACATTGATTCCTTCGATTTTTTCACAACGGATATTTCCACCGGGAGCAGCGCGCCGTTCGACAACTTTACAACGGTAGCCCCGGTCAGTAGCTATCCGGGCAAACGTCGCACCGAAAAGTCCGGCTCCGACTATCATAAAATCGTAGGCTACCATATCTATTTCTTTAACAAAGCATATTTTACCACTGATATCCAGTGCTTGACAGTCAGTTCGATTTTGCGACCGAAGCTGCGCTTACGCCAGCTTCCATAAATCGTATGCATCCCGAAAGCCTTGTCTCGTCGTCCGCTGTAACTGCGGCAGGGCAACAGATTTTCAGTCGGATACACAGACAGATACCCCTCGATATGTTGCTCTGAGTCATCGGCGCGCAGACCTTTCAACTCGGCAACTTCGCGCATACGCAGCGGCGAAATGGTCTCATCATTGTTGCCGTCAGGCTGAATGAACGGACGCGAATTGTAGAAGTCGACCATATCCTTGCAGAAAGCGTTGCCCTTCTCGCCGATAATGAAAGCGGCCTGGAGATAAAAGTAGGGAGCGACCTCGCGGAACACCACGCAGCCGTGTTCAGGGATGAACTCGTCGAAACGCCTGTAAAGCATGATGTCCGAATCCATATAGATTCCTCCCTCAAGGTATATGGCGTAGAACCTGACGGCATCGGCTGCAAATGCCCAGCGACGACGGTCAAGAGCCTCGTCGACATAACGGCAACCCAGCGCACGGGCGGCCGCTGCATCCCACACCTTAATTTTATAATCCGGTAGAATCTTACGCCAACTGTCCATGCAACGACGTATCTCCACAGGATATTTATCGCCGCTGAACCAGCATATATGAATAATCTTCGGTATCATTGTCTAAAATTTGTTGACCCCGCAAAGTTAAAATCATTTTTTCATCAGTCGAAGAGACCCATTTGCTCAGATGGCCGGGTGAGGCCGAGATGACTGAACGCAAGATCGGTCACTTCGCGCCCGCGAGGAGTACGCTTGATGAAGCCCTCTTTTATCAAGTAGGGTTCGTAGACTTCTTCGATCGTACCGGGATCCTCGCCGAGAGCGGTAGCGATGGTCGACAGTCCGACCGGACCTCCCTTGAACTTTGTGATGATAGTTGTCAGTATCTTGTTGTCGATTTCATCGAGACCATAGCGGTCGATGTTGAGTGCTTCGAGTGCATATCGTGCTATGGCAAGGTCTATTGAACCGTTGCCCTTTACCTGCGCGAAATCCCTTACACGGCGCAACAGCGCATTAGCGATTCGGGGAGTCCCACGGCTACGCAGTGCTATCTCCGTGGCAGCTTCGGTCGAGATGCCTACGTCAAGCAGTGATGCCGAGCGGCTGATGATGCGGCGTAGCACCTCATGGTCGTAGTATTCCAAATGACAGTTGATACCAAAACGCGCGCGTAACGGCGACGTCAGCAGACCGCTGCGGGTCGTAGCACCAACGAGGGTGAAAGGGCTCAATGTCAGTTGGACGCTTCGCGCTCCGGGCCCCTTGTCGATCATGATATCAATACGGTAATCCTCCATAGCCGAGTAGAGATACTCCTCGAC
>CAZULD010000117.1:0-1252 GCA_964621135.1 uncultured Bacteroides sp.
TGCCGCTGCAGTTGCCTGAAATCGACGCTTATCTGCCGACCGAGACGGGCGAACCGCCTCTGGGTCGCGCTAAAGACTGGGTGAATAAAGACGGTTATCCTCTGGAACTCTGCACGATGCCTGGCTTTGCAGGATCGTCGGCCTACTATTTCCGCTATATGGATCCGCGCAACGACAAGGCGCTCGTGTCGAAAGAGGCCAATGATTACTGGCGCGCTGTCGATCTGTATATCGGTGGTACCGAGCATGCTACGGGTCACCTGATCTACAGCCGTTTCTGGAACAAGTTCCTCTATGACCTCGGCGAAGTGTGTGAGGACGAGCCGTTCCGCAAGCTCATCAACCAGGGTATGATCCAAGGTCGAAGCAACTTTGTGTATCGTATCAAAGATACAAATACTTTTGTAAGTTACGGTCTTAAAGATCAGTATGATGTGACGCCTATTCACGTTGACGTCAACATTGTGAGCAACGATATTCTCGATCAGGAAGCGTTCCGCAACTGGCGTCCGGAATTCAAAGACGCCGAGTTTATCACAGAGGATGGTAAATATGTGTGTGGCTGGGCAGTAGAAAAGATGTCAAAGTCGATGTTCAACGTTGTCAATCCCGATGATATCGTAGAGCGCTACGGTGCGGACACACTGCGTCTGTATGAAATGTTCCTCGGGCCGCTCGAACAGAGCAAACCGTGGGATACAAACGGTATCGACGGTGTCAACCGCTTTATCAAGAAGCTCTGGAATCTGTTCTACAAAGGCGATACTCTTCTTGTTGATGACAGCGAGCCTACGGCCGATAATCTGAAATCACTTCATAAACTCATCAAGAAGGTGACCGGCGACATTGAGAATTTCTCGTTCAACACGTCGATCGCAGCATTTATGATATGTGTAAACGAGCTGGCCGCACAGAAATGTCATTCGCGTGAAGTATTGGCACAGTTGCTGATCGTTCTGGCGCCGTTTGCGCCGCACGTCACCGAGGAACTGTGGCATTCGGCTATAGGCAAGACAACAAGTATCTGCGACGCACAGTGGCCTGAATATAACGAAGATTATCTGAAGGAGTCGACGGTTAACTATGCAGTGTCTTTCAACGGTAAGGCGCGTTACACCATCAGTGCGGCAGCCGATGCGCCCCGCGAGGAAGTTGAGAAACTCGCTTTGGAAAATGAAAATGCAGCGCGTTGGCTCGACGGCAAGACCGTGCGCAAGATCATCGTCGTTCCCGGCAAGATAGTCAATATCGT
>CAZULD010000117.1:1352-4976 GCA_964621135.1 uncultured Bacteroides sp.
TGAAACAGATCGTATTTGCTACAAATAATCGTCATAAGCTCGATGAGCTGAGGGCGTTGACTGCCGGTAAGGTTGAGATACTCAGCCTCGCGGACATTGACTGTCACGATGATATACCGGAGACGGCCGACACTCTCGAGGGCAACGCCATGATCAAAGCCCGTTGGGTGAAAGATCGTTACGGCTACGATTGTTTTGCAGATGATACGGGTCTGGAAGTGGATGCGCTCGGCGGTGAGCCCGGTGTAAGATCGGCACGCTATGCCGGTGGCGAAGGTCATGATTCGAAAGCCAACATGGAGAAACTCCTCTCGGTACTCGAGGATAAGGATGACCGCAAAGCAAGATTCCGCACAGTGATAGCTCTTATCGAAGGCGATGAGACGCATACTTTCGAAGGAATCGTGGAGGGTGAAATCACCCGAACGCCTTCGGGTGACAGCGGATTCGGCTATGATCCCGTTTTCAAGCCGGAAGGCTATGATGTGACATTCGCAGAAATGAGCTCTGACCAAAAAAACAGTATCAGTCACCGCGGACGAGCCGTCGAGAAACTGATAGAATATATTTCACTATGATTCAAGCTATTGTTAGATGACAAGAAAATTTATAAACATACTGACTATCGCGCTGGTCGCATTCTGCGGCTTTGCAAGCAAGGCACAAACCGCCGCGGGCGACGAGTGGACGATCTATCCGATCATAACCAACAGTTATGACAAGGTAGTCGACACTGACTCGAAAGTATATTTTCTTTCGGGCGGATCGCTGTTTTCGATTGACAAGAAAAGCAACGAGACTTATTTTTATGACTACTCCAACAAGCTGAGCGGCATAGGCATAGAGAATATCTACTATAATCATGAGAAGAAATTTTTATTGATTGCCTATTCTGACAGCAACATGGATGTGCTCTATGATGACGGACGGATAGTGTGTCTGCCCGACATCAAAGACGCAATGGTGACTGAAGATAAATCGATCAATGATGTGGCTTTCGGTGAAGGCCGTATCGCTGTGGCTACAAACTTCGGTATAGTGTTGTATGATGATCAGAAACTTGAGGTTGTCGAATCGGGCAACTTTCATCAGGCAGTCGATCTGATAGCTATCTGCGACGGAAAATTATTTATTTACCTTCCCGTTAATCCCGACAATCCGAGCCGACCTATATTGAAATGGACAAATATAGATGGGCGGCATAATAAACTCGAGTCATTTAATAATAACTATGACCGATATTTGACTCAATTACTGAAAGTTAAAGGTGAATCAGGAGATAAACTCGTATTGGTGTATCTTTCAAGCAGCAAACCCTTTTTCAGTATTGGAACATTAAATGATGTAGATGATACTAAGAGTAATCTTAACGTCTCTTATACCGATATCAGCGTTAACTCAAAGGTGAATCTGTCGAAGGACGGTTTTTATTTCCGTTCGGGAGATAAACTCCTGCTGTACGATAAAAATTGTCAGCCGGTAGATGAAATCGAGCTGGAAGAAACTCTTACGAACTCTACCGCCGGATTATGGAACGGCAAGGAATCAGTTTGGTTCGGTGGAGCGAAAGGTGTGGCTAATTACAATTTAGCTTCGTCTACGCCTACAGTTCTCTCTGACTGGTATAAACCCGAGGCAACAAGTTGCCGCGAAGTGTCTTTCCTGACACTTTCGCCTGACGGCCAACGAATTTATGTACATAATGTAGGGCCTACGGTTTACCGTCAGTATCTGAGACATTTTTCATCGGATCCCGACGGCATCAAGGAGCGCCAGCGTCTTGATGTGATCGAAAACGGAACTATCCGCGATATTTCGCTTGCCGAAGCGTCGGCAGATGAAAATCATACGCAGAATGCTCAGATTGCAGCCAATGATAAGGGTATGTATGGCGGCGTGACGCGTATGGCAGAAGATCCGAATGACAAAAATACATTGTGGATAGGCAATGGTCTGGAAGGTCTCTATGTGGTCAAGGACGGTAAGGAGGTGTGGAAATTCAACATTCACAACGCACCTTTCCACTCTTACTGGCGCACACGTATCTTCGATGTGAATTTTGACCCGCAGGGCAATCTTTGGGTCGGCATGGGTCATGCAGATGAGGATTTTGCACCCTACATCGTGCTTCCGGCAGCAAAAATGCGTAAGGGCTATGATAAAATTACGGAATCAGACTGGCAATGGCCGCGCATTGACTATACGGCTGCTGAAAAGGATCTGACGTCGCTGATCGCGCGCAAAAGCAACTATATGTTCTTGGCCAACGGTAACAGCGGTATGGACTTCTGCATTCTCGACACTAAAGGAACTTACGATAATTTCAAGGATGATGTGTCATATCACTATTACGGCCTGACCGATCAGGACGGTAACACGGTTACTCCCAACTACTATATCTGTTTCGTGGAGGATCAGCTCGGCCGTGTATGGCTCGGTACGTCGCAAGGCGTTTTCTACTTCAATGCCACAGCAGGTATAAAAGAAAACACTAACGTGATCCGTCCGAAAGTGCCGCGCAACGACGGTACGAATTACGCTGATTTTCTGCTCGATTCAGATCAGATCAACGCAATAGCGGTCGATCCGTCGAACCGCAAATGGTTGGCTACGGACGCGTCGGGTGTTTACCTCGTGAGTCCCAACGGTGACAAGATTATCCGTCATTTCGACACTACAAACTCGCCTCTGCCTTCCAACCGCGTGACGGCTGTGGCTTGCGATCCGAACAGCAACACGGTCTATTTCGGCACGATGCAGGGATTGTATGCCTATAAGAGCGATTCGTCGCCCGCAAAGGAAGACTACAGTGAAATCTACGCTTATCCCAACCCTGTAAGACCTGAATATTCAGGACCGGTCACTATCACCGGTCTGATGGATAATTCGCTTGTGAAAATCGCTGATTCGGCAGGTAATGTGTTCTATCAGGGACGGTCGGAAGGCGGCATGGTGACATGGGACGCCTGCAACCAACAGGGCGAACGTGTGCGTTCGGGCATTTATTTTGTGTATGTTTCTTCGGGTGGCGACGGACAAAATGCCTCCGGAGCTGTTACTAAGATAATGGTGATAAATTAAACCGTATCTTTTAAAAATGAAATATCAACTGAAATATAAGGACGAGACTGACCGAAGCTACGGTCTTGCAGGCATGGCCATCTCAATGGTTGTGCTTGACGGAGAGGAATATATCAACAGCATTTCGATAGATGCGCCGGTCGGCGAGAGTGTCGATCTGGCTCAGCAGTTCTTCTTCGTCGGCAATCCGCGCCTGTCGGCTAAAATTGCGTGGAACGAGATGCTCAAGCATCTCCAGCTTGCCGCCGGCATGGTGATATCCAACGCGATGTGTCGCAGCTATGTGCAGCACCGTCGCAAATTGTCGGGTGACATCGTCGACGAACTCCGTAACTTCCTTAAAACCGAAGCTCACGAGAGTTATGAGCTCGATGACGACGAAAGCGATATGATTTTCGACAAGTCACTGGCCTACTTCGACCGTCTTTATTCTTATGCCCACGTCCATGATATAGCGTCGCGTCTGGCTGATACGATCGCACGCCAGCGTCAGCTCTCATCTCAGGAGATATTCGAGCAATTAGGTCAGTTGAGATAAGCCGG
>CAZULD010000117.1:5076-7152 GCA_964621135.1 uncultured Bacteroides sp.
TTGCGGAGATCTACGGCTGTCGGATCATCTGACGCACCATAGCACACATCATTATCTATCATCAGTATTTCTCTGATCGCGCGGTCGCACATGCGGTCGAGCTCGCTGACCGTAATTGTTCCGGCTTCGTAATCCGCGTCGAATATAGGGGCGAAGCGGTCTATGTAATATTCGAAGAAGGGCGTTCGGCCGTAGGCTGATTCGAGGGCCGTGCGGTGGACGTGCCACCATCGTCCGTGAGGCGAGACGGGCGTATCGGCCCAAGAATGGCGTCCGTGAGGATGCGAAACGGGGACGGTAAGATTTATTTCATCACGAGTATCGACGATGCGACAACGGTGGGCCGACTTGAAGCGTTTGTCAGCCGGCATGTCGAGGTCGATCCATACGCGTCCGTAGGCGGCTACAGCGGCATAGTAGCCGACCGAACCGAAATATTGGGGAGCGAATATGGCCGAGCGTTCGGGATAGACAATAAGTTCGCGGGCCATCGGCTTTATTTGTCGGGATTGGCGTCGCGGAGGATGCGGTTCCAGCGGATGCCGCCGTTGAAGATGCTGCGGTCTTTGTCAAACGATACGAGAACAAACACGGGAGTGCCGACGATGTGATCCTCGGGTACGAAGCCCCAGAAACGCGAGTCCTGTGAGTTGTCGCGGTTGTCACCCATCATGAAATAATAGTCCATTGCGAAGGTGTAGCTGTCGGCCTGTTTGCCGTCGATATAGACTTTGCCGTCGTTGTCAATATAGGCGTCGGTGTGGCCTTCGTAGTTGCGGATGGCGCGGTTATAGACGGCCCATGTGTCGCGGTTGAGAGGCACGGTAAGACCCTTGGCGGGAATGAGCAGACCTTCGTCGCCGCCATAGTTGCTGAGCGACCACTGCGATGCAACGCCTTTCGGGAAGAGATAGTCTCTCATAGGCATAAGAACCGAGCTCTTGATGAGGTCAGTGAGCATGCCTTTGTCCCGGAGTGAGTCGATCATGCCCTGAGTGAGCGGGAGAGCGTATAAATATGACTTTATGTCGGCCTTGGGCATCCAAGTCAGCAGGTTGGCGCGGTCGATCGGAGTGAGGTAGGCGTTGAGATCCTCGCAGTCGCCCTCGGTGACGCCCAGATCGTAGAGCATATCGGGTGTGAGGGGCGATGAGAGTGCGACGATGTAGTTGAACTGGACGTTTTCGGGCATGGGCTGAGCCTTGCCGTCGATATAGATTGTATCGTCGACTATGCGGATGCGTTCGCCGGGAAGACCAACGGCGCGCTTGACGAAGTTCTGGCGGCGGTCTACGGGACGGTAGATTACATCGCCGAACATATTCTTATCATTGTTGACGCGCGCCCAGCCGTAACGGTCGACAAGGAGGTCGTAATACTCTGGACTGGCTTCGTAACGGGTCGTCACAGTGTCGCCGGCAGGGAAGTTGAACACGACGATGTCGCCGGTCTCGACAGAGCGGAGTCCTTTGAGGCGCTTGTAGCTGACAGAGGGGTTGTCGAGATAGCTTTTGGTATTGATGATGGGGAGAGTGTTGTGGACTAAGGGGAAATGGACTGGAGTCATCGGCACACGCGGGCCGTAGGTGATCTTGTTGACCCACAGATAGTCGCCCGTAAGCAGTGTTTTTTCAAGCGACGATGACGGTATCTGATAGTTCTGACCGATGAAGTTGAAGACGAAATAGACCAGAATAAGAGCGTAGACGATTGCGTCGACCCAGCTCATCACGCTGCGCACGGTCTTGCTTTTGCTCTTTTTCCACCATGTGAAAGGGATGTAGCCGGTGATATATATGTCGAAGAGGAGCAGAATGAAGATTGCTGGCCACCATTCGCCGAGCCAAATCATCCACGCTATAAATAGAGCGGTGACGATTGAAAATCTTATCCAGCGTGAGGTCTTGACTTGAGAAATGCGACGCTTGAAGTCGTCTTTCCACGATTTGGCAGTCGGCTGATTGTCTGTATTTGTCATATTGTTTGAGAGTCAAATTAAAAACTTCCGCAAAAATAGACATTTTATCTCACGTCTGCAACTTCGACCCTATTATTCATTTATTCATCCAAGCGGGG
>CAZULD010000118.1:0-6801 GCA_964621135.1 uncultured Bacteroides sp.
CAGACTTCTTAACCTTGCAGTTCGGATCTCCGAAGAGATTCGCACTTTCATCTACGACAAATTGGAATCTGAATAATTATGCAGATATGCTGGGTGTGGACGCGGAAGCGCCGTCAAAGGTCCAGGTACGCAACATGTCGGTCAGCGAGGAGCTTGAGTTGGGGTATACCATAGGCCGACAGACGATAGCCGCTTTCGGATCTGTAACTCACCGTCACACCACGTCTGAACGCTCTGATTTCCAAACCATCAATGCCCAGCATTACAAATACGGCGTACGCGGGACATTCAATCTTCCCGCAGGTTTCGGTATCAGTTCGGACTTATCGTTCTACAAACGTGTAGGTTACGGTGTACGCGAACTTGATACGACTGACGCCGTGTGGAATCTGCGTCTGACCTACGTTCCGCGCGGCGACAAGCACTGGCTCTTTGCCGCCGACGGCTTCGATCTGCTGCATAAACTTTCGAACGTCCACTACAGCGTGAACGCTACCGGCCGTACAGTCAGCTACTCCAATTCGCTGCCCCGTTATTTCATAGTCTCGGTTCAGTACAAGCTCAGCATCCAACCCAAGCGATAGGGTAATTATTCGGCGATGATGTCGGCGACGATGCGGGCGTAGCCTTGCTCGTTAGGGTGGAGGCCGTCGGTGAAGAGCGATTCGTCGAGGGCGCCGTTCTTGTCAAGGAGCTTGACGCCGGGATTGATGAAGACTACGCCGTCTTCGGCAGCGGCCATGTCGGCGATAAGGGTGTTGACGGTGTTGACCCAGTCGAGTCCGCCTCTGCGCGGCAGGATGCCGACCATTTTAATTTTAGCCGAAGGCTGGCGGTCACGCACGGCGCGGATCAGCGCCTGCAGGCCTTCGGTAATTTCCTCGGGCGAATTGAGGCCGTAGTTGTTGGTTCCAAGCATAATGACAACTTCTTCGGCGTCGTAGCCGTCGAGTTCGCCGTGATAGACGCGCCAGAGGCCGTTTTCGATTCTGTCCCAGCCGAAACCGAGGTTACCGTAGCCGAGCGGCGCGAGATATTTGTCCCAGATTTTCTGACCGTTGACAACGTGGCCTACGGGGTCACCGCCCCAGAAGTGGGTGATGGAGTTGCCGATGATCACGCGGCGCGGAGGATTGGCCGCATTGCGCGCCATCACGTCGCGGTGGCGCTGACACCATTCATAGCTTGCAGCTTCGCGTCGCTGTGTGATGGGGCGCGTAGTAGAAACGTTTCCGGCGGGCATATTCAAGGCCTCGCGGGCAGTCTTTTCGATAGCTGCGGCTATGGCCGTCATGCCGTAGTCCGAAGGATGGACGTTGTCGACCCAGCCTTCGTAAGGCAGATTTATGTCAGCCGCCGAAACATGGTAGAGATTCTTATGGCCGGCAGCGATGAGCTTGTCGTAAGTGGCTTGTACGGCAGTGTTTAAACGCTCGATAATCTCGTTTTGCGACTCGTTGACGGCTGTGTCGCTGAAGCCGGGATGATCCATGAGGATGATGGGGGCATCATTTTTAGCGCGCAGGGTAGCCACGGCGTTGGTAATCAGGGAGTCGACCTGCTCAGGTGTGCTGCGCGTAAGGTTTGCCATGCAGGCGAGGACGTAGAGCCGTCCGTCAAGCTCAGTCATCAGATCGAGCAGGGGCTGTTCGAGGCGGCCGTTGCCTGAGAAACCGAGATTGATCAGAGGGAGGTCAAATGAGCGCTGAACCTGAGTGGTCCAAGCCATGGCCGGACGCGAGGCGCAGGCGCCGTGTTCGATCGATGTGCCGTAGACCACAATAGGACGCTCGTCCGACACGGGAATGAACGATAGATCGCTGCCGTCGGGGATGCCGATCTCAAGGTTTTTCACACCGTTGTAAAGGGGCAGATAGAGACGGAATTCGTAGCCTTTGTTATGGAATTCGTTCATCCGGTTGTTGACGAAACGGGTCCAGATGGTGTCGTTGCTGTTGTTGAAATAGCCTACGAAGTGGCGCGACTTGCCGTCCTGGTCTATGCCGTAGAGATCGACTCCCGAAACGCCCGTCGCGGGCATGTGGTGCATAGCCACGGGGCCTTCGACGGTGTAGCGTACCTTAATTTCGGGGGCGTTGGAGTAGAAATTGATCGACAGTCCGGCCGAATGGCGCGAAAGATTCCACACGGGTCCGCGGACATTGTCGCGTGCGCGGTCGGGCAGACGATAATATGTTTTTCCGAGTTCCGACGTCCAGCCCTGATTCTGGACCACGGGGAAGCCGGCGTCCATAGGGTTGAACCATTTCCAGCCTTCGGCACTGGCAAAAAAAGCAACCAATAAGGCGGCAAAGAGAGTAAGCGAACGGAATTTGTAAGTCATTTCGGTAATAGTTTTAAGTTTTAATGCGGCAAAAATACGCATTCTTAGTGAAAAAGTCAAATCGCCGCCGGCACTAATCGATCTATTTTGCCAACATGGGAAATTGTGTTAAATTTGTGTGTTATTATTAAATATGCTATCTTAGCGTTTGAAACATAAAAATCATACAACATGGAAAACAATCATAGATATTGCGTAATAATGTGCGGTGGCATCGGTAGCCGCTTCTGGCCCTACAGCCGCACCAATCTGCCCAAGCAGTTCATAGACTTCCTCGGCACAGGACGTTCGCTGCTGCAGATGAGTTATGACCGCATTCTCCCCGTAGTCCCCAAAGAAAATATTATAATCGTAACCAACGAAACTTATGCTCCGCTGGTGCGCGAGCAGCTTCCGGAACTGGCCGATGACTGCATCCTTCTGGAGCCGGCGCGCCGTAACACGGCGCCGTGTATCGCTTGGGCTGCCTATCATATCGCTGCCCGCGACCCGGAAGCGTCGATGATCGTGACTCCGAGCGACCACCTGATAACCCGTGAGCGCGAGTTCGAGGAGAGTGTATTGCGCGGTTTTGAGTTTGTCGAGAGCCACGATGCACTGCTGACGCTCGGCATTACTCCCGTGCGCCCCGAGACAGGCTATGGCTATATTCAGATCGGCGAAGAGGTGGAGAAAGACATCAACAAGGTGAAGACATTCACCGAAAAGCCTGATCTGGAATTGGCAAAAGTGTTCCTCGCCTCCGGGGAATTCTACTGGAACTCAGGCATATTCCTCTGGAGCGCGAAATCAATACGCGCAGCCTTCCATGAACATGCGCCTGAGATCGCGGCAAAATTTGACGACGGACTCGACGCATTCGGCACAGCAGGTGAGACCGAATTCATTGCCCGGCATTTCCCCGAGTGCCGCAGCATTTCGATTGACTTCGCGGTGATGGAAAAGGCTCAGAATGTGTATGTTGAAACGGTGCGTTTCGGGTGGAACGACCTCGGAACATGGAGCGCGCTCTACGATATGTCGCCCAAGAATAAGGACGGCAACGTGACGCAGAACTGCAACGTGTTGTCATACAATTCCTCGGGCAATATTTTCGCTGTCCGCGGCGAGAAGCTCGTTGTGGTCGATGGCTTGAAGGACTATATCGTGGCCGATGCGGGCGATGTGCTGCTGGTGTGTCCCAAAGCGGAAGAACAGCGCATCAAGCAGATGGTCAACGACGCCAAGATCAGTTTCGGCGAAAAATATTTGTAGGATTGACATCTGGAATAATTAAGTTAAAGATCAATGAAATCCGTATCAGACAAACTCCCTACCCTTTGTGTTCCGGTCCTTGTTCTTCATGTAAAAAGAGGATATGATGACCGAGCCATTCATATGGAAAAAATGCTGGGCAACTTAGGCATAAAATTTGAGTATGTTTTAGATGGTGACCGGAGTGATATGAATATGGATATTGTAAATAGGTGGTTCAAAGGAGTCATGAATCAAATAAACAATGAAAGTTCATGCGCATTGAAACACTTATATGCATACAAGCAGATTGTTGAGCAAAATTTGCCCGGAGCTTTAATTCTTGAAGACGATATTTTCGTAAAAGATAATTTTATATCGGGAATAAATGCTTGTTTAAAAGAGTATTGGTCTAAAGTAAATAATGGTCTGAAACCCGGCTTGATTTCCTTTGAAGATAGTAGTTTAAAATTTGTGCCTGAAAGTCAAAAAGTCAAAGGTCAAATGATTTATAAAGCCCCGAGAGACAGATTCGCCGGATGTTATTATGTCCCTTACGAGAGTGCAAAGATGATGTTGGAATATGCCGAAATCAATAAAATAGGTAAACCAATCGATTTATGGCATACTACACTGATAGAAGAAATAGATCAGCCATATTATTGGTCATCGCCAACATTTGCCTCTCAAGGAAGCCATAACGGTAAATTTCCCTCTTCTATCTCTAAAGGTTCCTTTACAAGACATGTCTATCAGCGTTTTAGCTGGATACTAAAAAGGGCATATAAAGTCTTATTGTATAGGTTTAGATAATAAGTCCGGACTTACAGATTCCCACATAAATCATGTAAATGAAGCATACGTACTAAAAATGATAATTTTTGATTGCGAGAGACTTAAGCATCCCAATACCGGACTGTATCATTACACATTGAATCTTTCGGAGGCGTTAGCTGACGAAGCGATAGATCGTGACGATAAACGTCTTATGTTTTATGCGCCTAAGGATAAGGCTGATTTATTGGACCCGAGAATTCCCGTAAAGAGGGTAGGGGTATTTGACAGAGCACTACTCTATGATCCACGTGTAAAATTGTGGCATACAACGAGTCAGTTGTCGAGGTATCAGCCAAAGGGTTGCAAAAAAGTTCTCACGATCCATGATCTGAATTTTCTATATGAACCATTGACTGATGGTCAGAAACGCCGCAGACTAGATATCGTAAAAAGGAATCTGCGAGGAGTTGAAGCTATAATAGCGATATCCGAATTTACTAAGGCGGATATTGAGCGTAATCTTGACCTCGGAGGGTTACCTATTGAGGTTATTTATAACGGATGTAATCATTACTACGGACCGTTAGAAAAGCCTATAGATGCACCAGTGAAGCCATTTCTGTTTGCGGTTGGTACAGTAGTGCCTAAAAAGAATTTCCATGTATTGCCGGCACTCCTTGTGGATAATGATTATGATTTGGTCGTGGCGGGTTCTATCGATAGAGAGGATTATCAGAAGAAGATCTTAGATGAGGCCCGGCGTTGGGGAGTGGCCGATCGTGTACGGGTGACCGGGCCGATCTCAGAGAGCGTCAAACATTGGTATTTTAAAAATTGTGATGCTTTTCTGCATCCATCGATCGCCGAAGGCTTCGGATTGCCTGTGATCGAAGCAATGAATTACGGAAAGCCTGTGTTCATATCCGATCATACTTCGCTGCCTGAAGTAGGTGGGAAGGTGGCTTATTATTTTAATCACGAATTTGATCCGGACGGAATGCGGTCAGAGTTCCATGCCGGTATGGAAGATTTCAATTCAGGAAAAGTCACTCCGGCAGATTTGATGAATCATGCGAAGAAATTTTCGTGGGCAGAGGCGGCCCGTAGACATTTTGATCTTTACAATGAAATTTTAGATTTGAGCAGGAGATAATATTTCTCATCACCTGTCAGGTGGCATGAATTTATTTAATTCTAAGATGGTTTGAATTGGATAATTAGTTGTAGTAGATTTGTTTGAGGCTTTCGTGGCTGATGGCGTGCGTTTTATGCTGTGATGTTTTCAGAAATCATTCTTAGCGGCCAGGGCTTCGTCGTAGATGTCCATTACCTGGCGGTAGAAATTGTCATAGGTGAAGCGGTTTTCGAATGTTTTTCGGGCCGCTTCGCCCATTTTTTTGCGTAGAGCAGGGTCGTCGATCAGTCGCCGGACTGCATTTGCAAGAGCCTTGGGATCGTCGGGCGCGACGAGGAAGCCGTCGATACCGTCGGTGATGATTTCGGGTTGAGCTCCATTGTCAGACGTTACGACCGGAACACCATTTGCCATAAATTCAATGATCACAAGTCCGAAGGCCTCGCACCAACGCGAGGGCACCAGCCCGATCTCTGCGCGAGAGATATAATCGGTCGGGCTATCTGTGAAGCCTACCCAGACAATACGATTTTCGACTTTCAGACTTTGGGCGAGAGCGCGTAGAGTTGAGACATACTCTTCTTTGCCTGTACCGCACACAGTAAGAGTGATTTCCGGAAGAAATGGTAAGGCTTCAATGGCAGTGTCGAGTCCTTTTTCGGGGGAGATTCTACCGACAAAAAGAGCATTTATCTGCCCGTTTTCGTCGCTAAGATGGTTTGCTTCTGATGGAGTTGTTTTTATGGAGTTATGTATTACTCTAACTTTTTCGCGATCAATGGCAGTATCAGAGGAGAGTAATCCTTCTCTTGATTTGTTTGAGACACATATAAACCGATCTACAGCAGCGTAACCCTTATCGAATTTCTTGCCTGTTCGAGCCGGATCTGTTAGATGGTGTGTGCAGACTAAGGCCGGCCGTCTTTTGGAGTTTATTTTTTTGATCGCTTTTGCAGCTAGGGGAGTGTCAATGACACGGTGAATGTGGAGAACTGTGTCATCGTTGTGGCGGAGAAGGTGAGCGATTTTGAAAGGCGAGAATAAGTTCAGGTGTCCGTTGAGTTGGATGACGTGAACTTTAAATCCTGCCTCTTGAAATTTTCTTAAAGTAAGAGGACGGTTGGGACAAATTATTTCAACGTTGTGACCATGGTCGCGTTGTTCCTTGGCAAGAGTTAGGGCATAAATTTCACTACCGCCCCAGACACGTCCTGATATAAGATGGAAAATTTTCATTTAATCTAATTTTGTTTTTTTACGGGGCAAAGGTAGGCAAAATATTCGGGAGGGTGGAATAGAGCGGAGAATTTTG
>CAZULD010000119.1:0-5347 GCA_964621135.1 uncultured Bacteroides sp.
CTTAATTTTCGGCAGGCGTGCTGCTGATCTTTGTGAGTTCGGTTTCTATCTTACGGGCGATGGCCGCATTCTCCTTAATGAATGCATAGAGATCGCCGATCGCATCCGATTTGCTGTTTTTCGCTGTAGCTCCGGCGAGTCTATCGGCGAGCTGCTTCTCGGCCTCGGCTCCCGGACGGAGATTGTCGACCGATGAAAATATCTGGCAGTTAGCGACGAAAGTGAAACTGTCCTCAAGCAGATCGGGCCACAGCGCAAGGTCGACACGCGACTGCAGCGAGTCCAGACACAGACTCGTGCGGTATGTGGCGCGGGTGAAACCTTCTATTGCCGACGCTCCGCTCAAATCATCGGGCAGCCCAGAATGTTTGTAGATATCGGCCATATCGGCGAGCTTGAAATCGGGATTGTATTCTGTGCGCGACTTGCGCTCGGAGAGTGGGGTAGTGACAGCGTAACAGTAGGCCATGAAGGTGTTTATGCAGTGCATCACAGCCGGAATACTCTTCATGAGCTTGTCGGTCTGCTGTGCTTCGTGAAGTTTACGCTGTTTCTCGACCTCGGCGGTGACGTCGATCTCAGACTTCATCGAACCGACGGCGTTGAGGAAGAAGCCGAGGATGACCAAGCCGCACATCACTTCAGCCGCCGTCACAGCCTGCGCCCAACCATGAGCCGGCGTGTAGTCGCCGAAGCCGAGAGTGGTAATGGTCACTATACTGTAGTAGAGCCACGATCCGAAGTCGGTCGTACCGCCGTCAGGGATGCGGAACTGGCCGTCGGGAAGGGCATAATATATAAGGGCGAACACGGGCATCAGAGCCACATATGTTCCGATCCACACGATTGGCCGCACGTTTGACACAACGTGGAACCAATGGCGTATTCTGTCAGATAAACTCATAGCTGTCTAAAGATTGCTGTTAAACATAATGTCTTTATGTTATAACAATCCGGCCTACAGCTATTGTTCGGCCTGACTTCTATTTCATGAAGACGAAATACACCGCGGCCACCAGACAGACGAATGCCGCAGCATGATTCCACTGGAACGGTTGGCCTTTGAAGATGAAGACGGTGAAGAGGGTGAAGATAAACAATGTGATCGCCTCCTGAATGACCTTGAGCTGCATGAGTGAGAACGGGCCGCCGTTGCCGTTGAAACCCATACGGTTGGCCGGGATCATAAAGCAGTATTCGATCAGAGCCAATCCCCATGAGATGAGGATGATTACAAACACCGGGGTCTCCTCTCCGATCAGTTTCATCTGTTGCAGCTTGAGATGACCGTACCATGCAAATGTCATAAACACATTCGCGATCAGAAGTAGTCCTATTATTAGCCAGCTATTCATTGTCTATTTGAAAAATGATTGGTTTAACATTCTTTATAGTATTCTGATGTAACGAAATCAGCATATCTGCGTCTTAAGGATAGAACATAGAAACAGTAAAACGAAATCCGCGTTTACTCCCGTTCGGGGAAGTAGCCGCGGATTAGTTTTTTATTCTTTTCGGGGCATATAGATCAGAGTGGCAGCCGGCGCTCCGGGTCTGAACATTTCTGACGCTACTCTGCGTATGTCGTCGACTGTGGTCCGGCGCTGGCGGCTGACGGTCTCGTTGATGTCCTCGCCGTGATACAACGCCATTGCAAGATTGGCCGCGCGCTGCTGATAGCCTAAGTTAGAAAAATAGAAGTTTGACTCGAAGCGGTTCATGCATCTTTCGAGCTCGTAGTCGGTGACGCCGTCGGTCAGCGCTGCGGCCTCGGCTTTCATCAGGCTGATCGCGCGCTCTACGGCTGCGTCAGACTGATCGGTGAGCTTGGCGTTGAGCATCAGGAAGCCCTCGTGCTCACTTCCGGCGATCGACGCATCTATTTCACTGAAAAGGCCGTCCTCACCCATGAGCAGATTGCGGTAGAAACGCGATGATCTTCCAGCCGAGAGCAGATCGGTGATCGTGTCGGCCGCAAAATAATCGGCTTTGCCGTAAGCCGCCATCGGATAGGCGATCACGACAGCCGTCTGGGGCACATCGCCTTCAACACGTCGGGTCACCTCTCCGGCCGGGAACGTCGGCCGGGGAAGCTGCCGGGCGGCAATCTTTCTGGACGGTATCGGGCCGAACCACTTGTGAGCGAGGCGTTCGACTTCTTCAAAACTTATGTTGCCCGCCACGGCGAGCACGGCATTGTCTGGCCCGTAGTGGTCGTAGAACCATCGGCGCGCATCGTCGACGGTCACCGACGCAACGTGTGCGGGCTCCTTGCCGATCACCGGCCAACCGTAAGGATGACTGTCGCCGTAGAGCATCTGCCGCAGATAGTGGGCCATGTCGCCGTAAGGGCGGTTGAGGCATTGCTGCTTGAACTCCTCGATCACGACGTTGCGCTGCACGTCGAGCGTGTGGCTGTCGAGCGAAGGCGCGAGCATACGGTCGCTCTCCACCCAGAAAGCTGTCTCGACATTCTGAGCCGGCAGTATCTCGTAGAAGTTTGTGAAGTCATTGCTGGTCCACGCGTTGTCAGATCCTCCCGCGGCCTCGATCTCGGCGCTGAAGTCAGCGACGTTGGCCGATCCGCCGAACATAAGATGCTCAAACAGATGGGCTATGCCGGTCAATGCGGGCGATTCGTCGCGCGCGCCCGTGTCGTAGAGGATATTGACGGCCACCATAGCGGTCGAAGGGTCGCTGCTGTGAGCGACCCTTAGTCCGTTATCGAGCGTGAACGTCCGATAGTCTATCATTCAAATGCTTGACTTTGCGATTATATTATCAGTCAACAATTTTCATCGAGATGATGCGCACGTCTTCTTTGGGACGGTCGCCACGGTCGGTCTCGACCTTCTCGATCTTATCGACGGTATCCATGCCTTTGATCACTTCGCCGAACACGGTGTAGTTGTTGTCGAGGAAGGGTGTGCCACCTACTGTGCTGTAAGCCTCCTTCATTTCGTCAGTCACGGTGACGGGGTGCTCGGCTACATAGGCTTCAGCCTCAGCGATGAGTTCGTTCTGGAGTTTCTGGAGACCTGCGCTGTCGCCTGCCTGCTGCATCTTGCGCACTTCGTCCATGTGAGCCATGGCGAGTTCGTTGAATTTGGCCTGAAGCGCTGACTGCTCGAGTGACTTGCCCATATTGGCGAGCTCGGCTTCGCTGACTTTCTTACCGGTGACGATGTAGAACTGTGAGCCTGACGACGCTTTGGTCGGGTTAACCTGATCGCCCTGACGAGCGGCTGCGAGAGCACCGCGTTTGTGGAAGTGTTTCGGGAACACGAATTCAGCGTCGACGGTGTAGCCGGGGCCGCCTGAGCCGAGCATCTGGCCGGGTTTGGCAGTCTTCGAATCGGGATCGCCGGCCTGAATCATAAATTCGTTGATGACGCGGTGGAAGAGTGTGCCGTTGTAGTAGCCCTCCTTGACGAGTTTCACGAAGTTGTCGCGGTGGCGGGGAGTGTCGCCGTAAAGCAGCACGGTGAATGATCCGAGTGATGTCTCGACTTCGACGGTAACGTCAGAAGTATCTGCGGGATTGTAGTTTGTAGCCATAGTTTCTTTAGTGTTGGTTGTGTCTGTGCTGTCGGCCGAACCTTGGGCGGTCTTGCCGGCGGATGATGATCCGCATGATGCGAGGCCGAAAAACAGGGCGGCGGCAGTGAAATAGGTTTTGAACATTGTTAGTCTTTAGTTAGCGTTTATATTACTGAGTTGGGAAAGAGTCGTTTGTAGATGCGGCGGAAATTATTGTCCGAGGCCGACAGTTCGGCGGCGCGGCTGCAGTAGTCGGGACCGTAGAGACTGTTGAGGATGTCGGGCAGATAGCGGTGCTCGCGATCCTTGTCGATCGTTGCGGCTACCAGACGGCTGATCGCTGCGGCATAGTCTTGGGCGTTAATCGCATGGAGATAGCGCGCGGCGCTTGCCAGAAACTGACCCGAACGGTCGACGGTGATCATATTGTCGACGAGTACGTCCATATCTTCAGCGGTCAGGCTGTCGATATGGTTTGCCAGATATTCATACGTCAGCAGACCGTCGCAGTCACGCTTCAGGTCCTGAATGTCGTTTTCGGTTATATTCATCTTTGTAGTAGAATTGTTTTGCGGATATCATTGTTCACGACGTCCCAGACGGCGGTGGAGATATTCGATGACGAAGTCTGCGCAGTCTTCGAGGGGCATAAGCGACGAATTGAGGGTGAGATCGTAGCTCGATGCGGCTCCCCAGCGTTTGTCGGTGTAGAAATTATAGAACGCGGCTCTGAGTTTGTTGGTGCGTTCGGCGAGGCTTCGGGCTTCGTCGTCGGTCAGAGTGTCGGCGCGCTCGACGATGCGCTTCACACAGTCGTCCATGTGAGCGTGGACAAATATGTTGACGACGTTGTCGACATCGCGGAGCACATAGTCGGCCGAACGGCCAACTATCACACACGGGCCGGCATCGGCGATCTCATGGATGAAGTCGCATTGCGCCTGATAGATGGCGTCGGAGGTGATTGACGACGTTCCGGCATAGAACGACATCGGATTGTAGCCGTGATTGAACGAGAAAAGGCCCGAAAAGAAGCGGGGCACACGCTCGTCGTTGCGTTCGAAATATTCCGGACTCATCCCGGCTTTCTCAGCCGCTTTGACCAGAAGTTCCTTGTCGTAGAACGCTATCCCGAGCTTGTCGGCGATCAGCCGTCCGAGGGCTCTGCCCCCGCTGCCGAACGAGCGGCCGACGGTGATGACATATTTCTCAGGAAGTTTTATGTCTGATGTTAACATTTAGACTTTGTTTTTATAAACATTGGCAAATGTAATTATTTATTTCGACAAATAGCCGATTTCGAACTCTCTTTTTTGTATTTTTGCACCTGTAAAGCTCCCGCAGCGAATTATTCATGCCTTAAATTAACATATTCAACGATGAAGAAACTCTTATATCTTATTGTAGCGCTGGCGGCGGTCGGATGCAGCTCGCCCCACAAAACCGCAGAAATGAATGTGGCCACTTATAATCTCCGCCTGTCAAATCTCGGCGACTCACTCAGAGGCGACGGCTGGGGACAGCGTGCGCCCTATGTTGCAAAACTGATTCAATATCACGATTTTGATATCTTCGGGACTCAGGAAGGCAAGCATCATCAGCTCGAGGATCTTAAGGCGATGATGCCGGAGTATGACTATATCGGCGTGGGCCGCGACGACGGTGCGCAAGGCGGCGAATATGCGGCGATATTTTACAAGCCTTCGCGTTTCGAACTCCTCGACAGCGGCAATTTCTGGTTGTCGACCGACACGACGAAGCCCAACAAAGGCTGGGACGCTGCCTGCATCCGTGTGTGCACATGGGG
>CAZULD010000119.1:5447-6778 GCA_964621135.1 uncultured Bacteroides sp.
GACGAGCGCATCGACCATATCTTCCTGTCGCCCGAATTCAATGTCTTGAAATATGGCGTCCTCACAGATACCTATCGCGCCCCGATCGAGGAGGAAACGGAAGCGATGACCAGCCCGAATTTCCCGAAGGAAGTCAGTCTGAAGAAATACAAGGCCCACAATCCGTCAGACCATTTCCCCGTGGCGATCAAGGTTGTGCTTGATCCCGAGGCGAATCAGGACTGAAAATTTTGTAGCCCAGAAAGCCGTCGTAGGCGGTGAAGTGGCGCTTCGAGCCAATGACGGTGCGAGTGTAATTGCCCGCACTGGCGGGGATGTCGCGTGTAGTGCCGTCGGCAAAGCGTATGGTGATATAATATGCTTTGTAATGGCCGTCGGCTCTCATGCGGTTGCGGCCTGAGCGACGATACTTTGTACGCTCCTCCGAGTGACGACTGATGACGGTCGCTTCTATCGGTACCTCGGTCGTTTTGTCGGCGAGAGTATAGTTGAGCGTCATCATGACGCCGTAGATTACCGCGCTCATAGTCAACATCGATGCCGCGATAGCTGTCGGGCGGCTCGATGTACCAAGCAAGCGTCCGAACTTGCGCGACAGGAGCGATCCGATGGCGGAGCCTAAACAGACTGCTATCACAAGCGGCTCCCACCAGACCACGAACGTTCGCCACGCAAACGCATATCCCGCCCCCGCCGCAGCGAGGATAATGAATACCAACGCGATTATGAACCATGTTGACGCCCTTGACTTTCCGTTTGACATATGATTTGATGGATTTATGCCGACAAAGATATGCAAAAATTTATTATTCACCGTTGCCGCGCCGTATCGAGTGACGCTCTCGCCAGATTGGCCGGACAAAAAGACGTTAGCTGTAAGTTTTCCGCCATTATGTAGCAGACATATAGAGGATAATAATTATATTTGCAACATAAAACTAAAGATAATGAAACTGATTGAAATCAATCTACAGCGCATCATAGAATTGTGCCGACTGCATAAAGTCAAGTCTCTTGCTGTGTTTGGGTCTATCCTGACGGATCGGTTCAATGACAAGAGTGATGTAGATATGCTTGTTGATTTTGAACCGATCGATCATGACAAATTCGATTATGTAAGTAATTACTTTGGTCTCAGAGATGCGTTGGAAATGCTGTTTGGGCGCAAGGTTGACCTAATAGAGTATGGGAATCAGTTAAATCCCCTCTTCCGCGCATCTGTCGATAAAAAGAAACAGGTAATTTATGGATGAATATATCGAAATATATCTTTACGATATCAAAAGAGCTATAGATGAAATGGAAAGCTACTTTGATGGCTATCCGATGCG
>CAZULD010000120.1:0-6760 GCA_964621135.1 uncultured Bacteroides sp.
ACCGACATTGCCACCCTTAGCCTTAGCGAAAGTATAAGTCATGCCACCGCAGAGGATGAGGTTGTCAACCTTATCCATAAGGTTTTCGATAATACCGATCTTGGTCGAAACTTTCGAACCACCCATGATAGCGGTGAAGGGACGCTTGATATCGCTTAGGATATTATCAACGGCCTTAACTTCTTTTTCCATGAGGTAGCCGAGCATCTTGTGATCATCGTCAAAATAATCAGCAACGACAGCAGTCGAAGCGTGGCGACGGTGAGCTGTACCGAAGGCATCGTTTACATATACATCAGCATAGCTTGCAAGTTTTTTAGCGAAGTCTTTCTGACGCTCTTTCATTTCCTTTTTAGCAGCATCGTATGCGGGATCTTCCTTGTCAATGCCTACGGGCTTACCCTCTTCTTCGGGGTGGAAGCGGAGGTTTTCGAGAAGGAGAACCTGACCGGGCTTAAGAGCGGCAGCGGCTTCAGTTGCGTCAGCAGCGTCAGCAGCAAATTCAACTTCTGTGCCGAGAGCTTTGGCAACAGCGTCCTTAATCTGAGCGAGTGACATCTTGGGATTCACTTTTCCTTTGGGTTTACCCATGTGAGACATGATAATGAGTGAACCACCGTCCTTCAGGATTTTCTTGAGGGTGGGAAGAGCACCGCGGATACGGGTGTCGTCTGTAATTTTACCGTTTTCGTCAAGGGGCACATTGAAGTCAACGCGAACGATGGCTTTCTTGCCTGCGAAATCAAAATTGTCGATTGTCATTTTTAGTGTTAATTAGAGAGTTATGTT
Source organism: uncultured Bacteroides sp. (assembly GCA_964621135.1). Lineage (GTDB taxonomy): Bacteria > Bacteroidota > Bacteroidia > Bacteroidales > Muribaculaceae > CAG-873. The sequence goes on from CAZULD010000120.1 coordinate 790, forward strand.
ATTTGGTTATAATCGTGTTTATATATGCAAAGATAATCAATTATTATGATATCCAAGCTATCGCGACCTTAAATGATGTTATGCTGCGCTAACAATTCTTTCATCTGGGCGGCAAGTTTAGCAGCTTCCCGGCCGGCGGCTTCTGCAAAATCTTCACCGTTTGAGGCATAAATTATGCCACGCGAACTGTTTACAATAAGACCGCATTCGTCAATAATGCCATACTTGACAACTTCCTCAAGGCTGCCTCCTTGCGCACCCACACCGGGTACAAGTAGGAAGCTGCGTGGAGCCACAACTCGGATGTCTTTGAACATTTCGCCGCGGGTTGCTCCCACGACATACATCATGTTGACGGGTGAACCCCATTGACTCGATTTTTTGATGACCTCCTCAAAGACTCTTTGACCGTTTTTATCCTCGATCATCTGGAAATCCTTACTGCCGGGATTGGAAGTCAGAGCAAGTAAGATTACCCATTTACCATCGTAACCCAGAAATGGTGTTACGCTGTCTTCTCCCATGTAAGGCGCAACGGTTAGTGCATCTACATCGAGATGTTCGAAGAAGCTACGGGCATACAGTCCGGCAGTATTCCCAATATCGCCGCGCTTTGCGTCTGCGATAATGAACTGATCGGGATAATTCTCACGAAGATATTTCACTGTCTTTTCAAGCGAGATCCATCCGGCTGCACCCGCACTTTCGTAAAATGCGAGATTGGGTTTATATGCAATAGTGTAGGGTGCTGTGGCATCAATTATCGCCTTGTTAAAAGCGAAAATAGGATCTTCTTCTTTCAGAAGATGTTGAGGAATTTTCTTCAGATCGGTGTCAAGTCCGACGCAAAGGAAACTGCCTTTCCGGCAAATATTTTCTACAAGTTCAGTCCGTTTCATTTATTGGTATTTTTATGTTTTAATTATCGTGTAAAAAGGTAGCCTCTCACAGTTATATTTTCAATTCTGTTATTATTGTTATAATTTTCTTCATCTAATGAAAAATCCATAGAGCTAACAATATAAATACTATCAGAGGTTTGACCCTTGTCAATAATAAAACTAAGAGGTGGATTGATCGTATCCGTTTTTAAAATTCTTATGCTGTCCATGTTTAAGGGTATTTCAATATTGTCAGTAAGTTGAAAATTAACTATCTTACTGTCACTCAATATAGCATTATATCTAAATCTGGAGATATACTCTACTTTTGTATATCCACTGGGGATTTCTATCTCATTTTTTCCTTGACAGAATTGCAGTTCTTCTAATTTACTTATCTCATAATCAGTTTCGTCATCAAATAAGGGATCATAGGTGTAATAATCTTTGACAATATGAAAGTCAGCGATATCCTTTATGTTGGAATGATTATCATAATCATCCAAATAGCGCAATTTAGAAGAGACATCTTCCCAATCGGCATCATTCATCTTTTCCTTAGCCTGCTCAAATTGTTTGTGAGACAAAGGAAGTTGTGATTTATCAAATCCAACTTTTTCAAGATGATCAACCACCTTTATCTTCATGTAGTTATGAACTATTGATGTATAGTTTAATGCCGGAATAATAGATGTCAATAGGAAAATGGCGGCGAATGATATGGCTACAGAATTTATACTTTTTGATTTTGTTATAAATAGATAAATTGCTGATAAATATGCCCATATATTAAATGTTATGACATATAGTCTTGCAACAGTCATACCATATTGTTCAATTCTTTGTCCGATCGCAAGACTCATCATAACCAACAATGGAATTAGGGCAATCGGGTAAATCTTTACTATAATATTAGTTAAACGATCATCATCGGACCCAAGTGCTTTAAAGAGGAATAATATCAGGTAAACACCGGCTGTAAGTCCGGACACCATAAAACATATCTCTCCTTTTGGAAACGTTCCCCCAATAATAATTTTTATACCATAAATATATAATATAACAGTATATACAGCTATGAGGGGAAAGAGTATATACCTTACAAAGATTATAGAAGTTTTTGCCGGCTGATAATCTTCGGCCATAAATTCAGTTTCTTCATAGGTTAAGATTGAACCGATAAAGATAATAATACCCAACCCGGCAGAAAAAATAACAAGCAGACTTATGTAAATTTTAATATCAATATTTCCGAAAAGGAGAGTTATTGTACCATAGATTATTCCGATGGCAACAGCCATAATAAATGATATAACCCCTGATATTATTAGGTTTCGCACTTGCGAGAAACTGAACATCAGCTTATGACGCTGTGCATTTTTTTTCAGTGAGGGTACGAATATTACAGACACAACTAAAGCTGTTTCTATTGCGCATCTTCCCACCCACACGCTGTCACTAAAGTTATTATAGTTAAATATAATATTTATAAAATCAGCAAAAAGTAAAATATTGGCTATACTTTGAGCCCTATCGCACCAAACTTTTTTGCCTGTTTGCTCGCACCATAAGTTCACCGCGAGAGTAAGAAGTATACCGTTAACGGTTAAAAACCATAAAGCAGGTTGTAAATTCTGTATTAGTGTCGGTGCGTGATAAAATAAATCTGCACACCAACAATCTATCACTCCCCATATGATAAAGGCCAAGAGATAACACAAAGTGATAGGAAATCTATTTATACTTGTAAACAATGCATCGGTGACGTACGAAATAGAAATACGTCGCTTATGCAATTTTTCCATCATTGTCCGGTCGAATTTTGGGGGAGTAGTTTCCATATAGAATAATTTTAGAGTTCAGCGGCTTTGAGTTTTTCGGCGTTCTCGGCAATGATCAGGTGGTCGATGACGTCCTGGATATCTCCGTCGACAAATGCCTGAAGATTGTAAATCGTGTAATTGATGCGGTGGTCGGTGATGCGCCCCTGGGGGTAATTGTAAGTGCGTATCTTAGCCGATCGGTCACCCGTAGAAACCATAGTCTTTCGGCGCGAAGCAATATCGTCAACATACTTCTGATGCTCTTTGTCATAAATGAACGTGCGTAAGCGGCTTAATGCACGCTCCTTATTCTTGGGCTGATCACGCGTTTCTGTACATTCAATCAGGATTTCCTCGGTTTCGCCTGTATTGGGATTCTTCCACATATATCGCAGACGCACACCCGACTCTACCTTATTAACATTCTGACCGCCGGCACCGCTGCTTCGGAAAGTATCCCATTTGATTTCTCCTTCGTTAATCTCGACATCAAATGGTTCGGCCTCCGGAAGAACAGCGACCGTCGCAGCCGAAGTATGAACGCGACCTTGTGTTTCGGTCGCAGGTACACGTTGCACTCGGTGAACACCGCTTTCATATTTAAGCGTGCCGTAGACACCTTCACCGGTAACCGAAAGGACGACTTCCTTGTAGCCGCCGGCAGCCCCTTCGCTGGCTGATGTTATTGCAACGTTCCAGCCTTTGCTCTCGCAATATTTCAGATACATTTTACAAAGATCGCCTGCGAAGATAGCAGCTTCGTCGCCGCCGGTACCTCCTCGAATCTCAAGAATTGCATTTTTGCTGTCTTCGGGATCGGCGGGGATCAGCAGCAGTTTGATTTCCTCCTCGAGACGAGGGAGCTGATCATTTGCAGCATCAAGTTGCTCCTTAGCCATCTCGCGCATTTCCGGATCGGTTTCAGACGCAAGAAGCTCATGGGCTTCATCAATGTTTCCGAGCAGATCGCGATAAGATCGGGTCGCTTTGGTGAGTTTTTCGAGATCTTTATATTCTTTGGTGAGACGGACATAGCGCTTCATGTCTGCAATCACGGTGGGATCGGTGATGAGTGTGCTGATTTCTTCGAAGCGGGCTTCGATACCGTCAAGTCGAGTCAATAGGGAAGTGTCGGCCATAGTCGGGTAACTTTTTTGCAAAGTTACGAATAATCGCCGACAAGTTTACCTTAGTTAAGTAATAAGTTAGAGTAATGGAACTATATAGATTTCAACTCTACGGTTTGCAGCCCGATTAGCCACCGAATCGTTGGGTTTTATCGGTTCGTCGCGGCCGATACCATAAGGCACTGAAATAATTTCAAGGTTGTTGAAGCCGGCGGCTAACATGTCATCAATCGCATTAGAACGAGCGGCAGTCAAATCGTCGACATACATTTGTTCGCCGGTATCATCAGAGTGAACTGCAATTAGAACTTTATACTTTCCTCTATACTCAGCCGGAATAACAAATTTGTTTAGGATTTTTTGTCCGGTTGGTGAGACTGTTGACTCGTTGGCTGCAAAAAGTTCAGAGCACGGGATTGTGATAAGAATTACTTCACCATTGCGTACTAATTTGGTGTTGAATCCGTAACGCGAGAATGTCGTCCGCAATTTTTCGACGTTATCTTTGATAGCTTGGGCCGATTTAGACGGTAAGGCCGGTGTAGTAAGATTATCCTCAAAGTTTAGTTCGAACGGATCCTCGGCCGGCTGTGCCGCATAGCTCATCATTGACCCTAAGCATGAGATCAGAATGGCGGATGCAAAGGTTTTTAAACCAAAAATATTAAAGCAGCGAATCTTCATAGTCTAATTCGGCTCCTATTATTTCACGGATGACCTGAGGAGATAGATTACTGTCGCAGAGGCTAACACTGACAGCGGAAATAATAGCCTCAATATCACTCTCTGGCTCATCATCAAGGTCATCATCGAAGTCTAAATCAAGATCGCCATTCTCATCATAATAGTTGAAAATGCTGTCAATAACATCAAGAATATCTTCGTCAGAGACACTCTTGTCTGAAATATGGTTTCTAATGAAGGCTACGGCTTCATCTTCATCATAGATCTTCATAAATCGAGTAACCCTTCCGGGAGATTAATAGAAATGGTTTTATTTTCAATGTCAATTGCTTCAACCAATTCATCCGCGATGGGGACGAAGACATTAGCTCCGTTCTCGCATTCGACTCTAAGAAGAGTATTGGCGGTAGAGTCATCGTAGCCGGTGACACGTCCGACCTTTACACCGTTTTCGTCAAGGAGGGTGAAATCGACGAGATCAGAGAGATAGAAGCCGTCTTCGCTATCCTCGTCAGCTAAGTCTCCAAGATCTTCGCGAAGAGCGAATATGTCGAGACCACATAAAGAGGCTGCTTCATTTTCATTTGTTACGCCATCGATAGTAAGCAGCACAGCCTCGCTACCGCGCGCACGAAACGAACTGAGGAAGAACGGAACAAAGATGCCGTCAATATCAAGAACAATACACCGCAGATTGTCGATATCGATGTCACTGTCGACGGCCGCTGAGATCTCACCGTTTATGCCGTGAGGCTTGAGGGTGCGACCAATTGGAGAGAGTTCACGTTGCAGGATCATTTTTTCTTTTTCTTTTTGCCTGCAGGGGCAGGGGCGACCTTGAATTCAAGAAGTTGAGTTGTGTCCGGGTAGAGGGTTATCTCACCTCGCGACATCATATGGAGATCTTTAAAGATCTTCACATCATCGACTCCGTCAGGATTGAGAGCGAGCATGAGTTTCTTCATATGATTCGCAATGAGAAGTACAAGTGCATCTTTTTCCTCGCCCGGTTCCATTTGAGCGGCGGTATCAATGGCCCTTTGGATCATAAGTCCGTATTGACGCTGTTCGATTGGGCCTTGATCATAGAGTATGGGCGAAGGGACATCGTCCAATGACGACTTATTGATAAATTCAAAAGGAACATCCACGTCAAGAGCAAAATCGCTCATGATCGCAAGGTGATCCCAGAGTTTACGACGGTATGCATCAGCATTGCCTTGAACCGGGAAAAGGATCTCCATAGTCTTGACTATGGTGGCGGCGCAGCGTGTGCGTTCGGCACGATCTTCTATTGTGAGGCAATGGTCGACCATGCGTTGAATATTTCGGCCATACTCTGGCAAAACCAGTTTTTTCAGTTGCGTAGTGTATGTAAGCATCTATAATTTGAGCTTGATTGAGTTTTCAGAATTCAAAGTTAGCTGAAAAATCCCGAACGACAAAATTGTTGCAA
>CAZULD010000121.1:0-4697 GCA_964621135.1 uncultured Bacteroides sp.
AGATATGTTAAACGGTTTTTTTCTGGAGCATACCGAGAGAATCTTCTCGTTGTTCGATGTCAAGTTCTCTGGCGTTGAGGACTGCCTCGCGTTCGTTGAGTTGTCGCTCCCATTCGTTGAGTTTAGCAGAACGCTCATTCACCTCGGCCATCATATCCATCACGCGATGAAGAATGGAGCTCATATCGGCAGTCGGGTTCTCTGCGTGAACTTCTTGGGGAGCCACCTCGGTAACCGGCTCCTCACTGGCCACGAGAACACTGCCTTCCCCGGTAAAGAGAAAGGATTTGTTGATTTGCGGAAATTTTTCGCAGATGAGGTTGGCTATGCCAGGATTGAACTTCTTGGTTCGGCCTCTCATAAGGTCAAAGATACGCTGATAGTTTATGCCGAGAGCTTCGGCAAACTTGGGTGCTGTGAGGTTAACCGTCGCCAACACCTCGTTGATGATGCGCTTCGTCGTAGGGATGAACGCATCCTGTCTTACATTTTCGAGATCCTTCATATTTGCTTCTTAAAATAATCATAGTTTCAACTAATCATTCGTACAATAAACGCCTGCGTCAGTTGCACAGATGATTAAAAATTGTTAAATCTTAGTGGAAATTGCGAATATGATTATTTTGCGTTTGGTCAATCTAACGAAAATGATTATATTTGCATAACTAAAACTACTAAGACCCCACAAAGGTACGCAATAACTCGCTTAAATGCAAATAAGAGAACAATCAAAACTCGCAGAACAATGAGAGAAACGATTAGAATTTATCGTAGATTCTCCGAGTGTGGTAATCATTTTCCACACTCGGCTTCTGCCGTCCCTATAAGAAAGGAGGTAGAATGGAGCAGGTAACTAAACTCCCCATCTCCCCGACGTTGAGAAAGCTCCGTCCGGGAGAAACCGCTGTGTTTCCCATCGAGCAATGCAGCTCAGTAACTGCTATTGTCAGCAAGTTCAGAAAAGACATGGCGAGAATAGGCTGGGATGCCTCAATCAAAAGCAACACAGCTAACTACACGGTGTCTGTTCATCGTGTGAAATGATGCAAATAAGATACACCGCATAAGCGGAATAAATTAAATATCTCAAAATCAATTCAAAATGGGACTCATTAAGAAATCCAACGAATTGGTCATACCCTCTACCGTCAAAATGATGATCTACGGTCAGGCCGGTATGGGTAAGACCACAGTGGCGCTCTCTGCGCCTAAACCTCTTCTGCTCGACTTCGACAACGGTGTCAAGCGTGTAAATATGGCGCACCTCGAAGGTGTTGACATCGTGCCCGTAGAGAACTGGGGAGAAATCCAGCAGCTTCTCCAGCAGAACGTGGCAGAACTCGCTCCGTATCAGACAATCGTGGTAGATACCATCGGCAAGATGATGGACTTCATCATTCTCCACTGCTGCGGAACTCGACAGCCTCAGATCAAAGACTGGGGCCGCATCAACCAGGAGTTCACTTGGTTCACTCGCGCACTCTCCTCCCTCAACAAGCACATCGTCTTTGTGGCACATCGCGATACACGCAAAGAGGGAGAAGAAACAGTGTTTATCCCGGCACTCCGCGAAAAGTCCTACAACTCCATCGTTACCGAACTCGACCTCTTGGGTTATCTCGAAATGAAATCCGAGCGTGGCGTCCAGACGCGCACCATCACTTTCGACCCCACATCACGCAATGATGGTAAGAACACCTGCAATCTGCCGTCTGCCATGTCGATCCCCACAATCCTCGACAACAAGGCTCAGCCCATAGCGGCCAACGTCTTCATCTCTGAAAAAGTCATCAACCCGTACCTCTCAATGTTGGCAGTCAAAGCCGAAGAGCGTCGCAAGTACGATGAACTCATCGAAACAATCACAGAAGACGTGAACAATATCACGGACGCACAGTCGGCCAACGACTTTGCTACACGCATCAAGGAATACAAGCACATAGGTAGCTCAATGGCTAAGGCTCGTTCGCTCTTTGGAGCCAAGGTCAATGAACTCGGACTCGTTTACGACTCCGAAAAGAAGACCTACACTGATGCCGAGCCCGCTGCCTAACGTAAAATTCCGTTTCTACGCGACTCTTCTTGACGGTTTCACCGACTATCAGAACAGCGACCAAATCTACGAAAAGTATTGGGGTTGGAGTGAAAATCCGCCCCATACTCTCGAAGAATTCAGACAGAAGCAGTTCCAATCACTCATTGACCGCATTAACCGTGTGCCATTCGATAGCGAACCGGCAGACAAAGGTACTGCATTCAATGAGTTGGTTGACTGTCTGATTGAGAATAGAAAACCATCTGATAAGTTCAAGTTTGAACGTGTTGTGGAGCCGACGGTCATAGAGCGAGTGACCGGTCAAGTCGATGGGTGTGAGCCTGACGAGCGATGGGCTGACGTTTCGTATGAGCAGAACCCCAACGCAGGAAAGGTAGTAGGTATTCGTGCCTACTACAATAATCGTGCATTCTACTTCGACATTAAATTGGTACGCGAGTTCTCCGATTATTATAAAGGAGCACTCACGCAACAGTTCGTATCCGCCATCGTCCCCACGGCCTTTGGCGATGTCGAGGTCTATGGATATGTCGATGAGCTTATGCCGATGTCAGTCCATGACATCAAGACTACCGGAAAATATTCGGTTGGCAAGTTTAAAGACCACGCCCAGCACATTGTTTATCCCTACTGCTATTGGAAGAACGGGATGCCCCCGATGATGTTCGAGTACAATATAGCGGAGATCGATAAGTACGGCCGGTGGGAAACCTTTACTGAGTCGTATATGTTTGTGCCGGAACGTGACGTGCCAATTCTTGTAGCCAAATGCGAGGATCTTATACGCTTCCTCTTGGAGAATAAGCATCTTATCACTGATAAAAAGATTTTCAATTTGGCATCATGAAATGGTAGCGACAGCCATACTTATAAAAAATGCTTCCGAAGGGACACGGATTAACCGCTCTTTGGTGGATATGATTGACGGGCTTCCGGAAGGAAAGTACCGAATTATCATTGAGCCACAAAGTGCGCATCATTCCGTGCCCCAACGGAAACTTTTGTTTATGTGGCTTTCACTTTTGGCCCGTGAAACCGGGAATTCCAAGGTTGCGCTATACCACTACTATTGCAAGAAGTTCCTGTTGGAAGATATGCCAAGCGTATCAGAGATGTCGCCGGCACAACTCACCCACTTCATGCACGAGATAGAAGGAGACGTGGCGACCACTTTGGGATTCACCCTCCCTGTCCCCGATGACGGTGAAGATTTCATAGCATTTATAAAAGACTATAAAGACCGATGAAATATACCTTACGAGATTATCAGCAAGCCTCATCCGATGCCGCGATTAGATTCTTCCGAAGCGAGGGCAAAGAGAACGGCCTGCTCGTGCTTCCAACCGGTGCCGGTAAATCCCTTGTGATTGCCGACATCGCGTATCGATTGGACGACAACGTCCTTGTATTCCAGCCGAGCAAGGAGATATTGGAGCAAAACTTCGCCAAGTTGAAAAGCTATGGCGTGGAAGACTGCTCGATATATTCTGCTTCTTTTAATAGTAAAGAGATAAGCAGGATTACATTTGCGACTATCGGCAGTGTAAAGTCCCACATGGAAGATTTCAGCCACTTTAGATATATAATAGTAGATGAGTGTCATGGCGTCAATCCCCAAGGTGGAATGTATAAAGACTTCTTCGACTGCGCTCAGAGAAAGATATTGGGGTTGACCGCAACTCCATATCGATTGAGTGCATCTCTACAATATACAGATAAGGAAGGAAGAACGGTGTTCCGGCCCAAAGATGAGGACGGCAACGCAGACTTTGAGGATAAGCTGCAAAGCCGTGAGATCACTGCCGAGAATAAATGTATCTTGAAATTCCTTACAAGAACACGTCCACGTGTCTTCCATAGGGTCATATATCAAGTACCAATTCAGACCCTACTGCAGAGAGGTTATCTCTCAAAGTTGAACTACTATGATATGACGATACTTCCACAGGAAGGTCTTGTCAGGAATTCGACAGGTATGGACTTTGACGAAAAAAGTCTGTTCAGTGAATACCAACGTGTGAACTTGCAGGATCACCTTGTGAACATCATCCAGAGGCTCCAGAAACCCAAAAGTGGAATACCACGAAAAGGGATACTTGTATTCACCAAGTTTCTTGAAGAAAGTGAAGCACTTTGCAAGAAAATCCCCGGTTGTGCCATGATAAGTGGATCAACCAAGAAGAAAGAACGTGAGCAGATACTCAATGACTTCAAGGCAGGGAAAATTAAGATACTCGCCAACGTAGGAGTGCTAACTACCGGCTTCGATTATCCGGAGCTCGATACAGTAGTCATGGCGCGGCCCACAATGTCACTCGCGATGTATTACCAAATACTCGGCCGTGCAATTCGTCCACATCCTGATAAGGAAGCCGGGTGGATTGTCGACCTATGCGGCAATATTAAGAGGTTCGGCAAAGTAGAGGATCTTCAGCTAATCGAAAGAAAGCCCGGTGAATATGTAATACAGGGATATGCTGACAATGAATCAAAACAATTAACCAATACCTATTTCTAAGATGGAGAAGAATAGCAACTTAACTGAGCGATACATAGCTCCCCCTTATTCTGTCCTCGATTCCCGAAAAGGGTATTGGCAGGAACGTAAAAGATACTGGAGCGATTTGTTGGGCCCGGACTC
>CAZULD010000121.1:4797-6735 GCA_964621135.1 uncultured Bacteroides sp.
GCAACACCTGAGTAACTTCTTGTGCGGCCTCCGGACAATCCCATTCAAAGTTCTGGTAAATATCTTCAGTGCGCTTGGTTTGACTCTCGGGGAAACTGAGAAGAGCACAGGAGAGTATGGACCGGACAATATACGGCGCGCCATTCTTGTAAAGATGGAGAAACGTGCCATACAAAGAAAAGAATTATCAGAAATAAGTGGCGTAAATCCATCTGTCATTAGTTCGTTCCTCCGGAAGCAAAGGCCAATCAGCCTTTCCTCTTTAGAGAAATTAGCCAGAGCCTTGGACTTGCAGGTTGCGTATTACGGCACTCCCAATATAATCTCAAAATAGAAATAACATGGCATCACGAGCAGACTCATATAATAGATTGGTCTTACAAGCCATCAAAGAAGGCCGAGACCCCAAGACAGTTAAAAGACCGCCGAGAGATCCGTCAGAGGGTCCGTCGGAAAGCCAGATACAGCAGTCTTGTATTCGGTGGTTCCAAATGCAGCATCGCCAGCTATGGGAAGACGGTATGCTCTTTCACATCGCCAACGAGGGTATTCGTCTTGGGGGCCAAGGTCGCCGTATCAAAAGAGAAGGAATTGTCAAAGGTGTGGCAGACCTATGTCTTGCCATTCCACGCCACGGATATGGCGCGCTCTACATCGAGATGAAGCGTCCAGGGTGTTATCAGTCCCCGGAACAGAGAACGTGGCAAAAAGCCGTTGAGAAGCACGGAAACAAGTATGTAGTATGCAAATCTCTTGATGAGTTTGTCGTAACTATAAATCGTTATCTGGCGCAATAGAATGGCTTCTACACGGTCATACATCAATATCATCAGAGCCTTTCACAAGCTCCGTAGGACCTGTCGCATATCAAGCTATGCGGCCGACCTCTACTTCATGCTTGTGGAGGAATGTAATATTGGCCGTTGGGAGAATCCCTTTTTCGTAGAGACTAAGACAATCGAACTGCAAATGGGTGTTTCTCGCCCTACGATTTGCAAGGCTCGGAAAGAATTGGAAACACTCGGATTGATCCAATTTGAGGAAGGTAAGAACGGAAATGCCACCTCAAAATACACTCTTTCCAGTGTAAACGTGGTTAACACTGAGTGTAAAGGAGATTTACACTGCGAACCTAAGGAAAAGGGAGGTAGTGTAAACGACGTTAACAGCAGTGTAAACGTGGTTAACACTGACACCTTATTATATAATAAAGACATTAAGACTACTTCTACTGACGTAGAAGTGCCGACCGCTGACGCGGACGGCGTTGTTAAAAAGGGTCGAAAAAAGGTTGTCAAAAAGAGAGAAGAAAAGCCCGTAGAAAAGGTTGAACCGAAGCCAAAGAAGAAGTCAAAGCCTCGTAAAAAAGAACCCCCAAAACTTGTAACACGAGCAAGAGAAATTTTTGAAACATTCTACGCCCAGGAATACGAGAGTGCCTACTATTGGGAAGCCAAGGATGCCGTGGCAATGAAAAGGCTTCTTCAAAAAATTTCTTTCAGTCGCGAACACCGGCAAACTCCATTACCAATTGACGATGATTCTGTTCTCGGAGCACTGAAACAGTTTCTTTCCTCAATTGAAAAAGCGTGGCTCAGAGATAACTTCTCAGTTACGAACATTGACAGCCAATATAACAATATCATTTCAGAAATTAGAAACCGCTCAAAATTAGCAAAAACAGATGGACGAGTTAATACGTCGCAGGAAGGACGGGGAGGTGTCGGAACCGCAATCTCTGACAGCGATCGTCAACGAGCTTATATCCTCGCAGATCTCGAAGAGGCAGACAGAAGATTCCTCGAGAGACGTGAGTCCGTTCGCGATGTCCCTTATGAGGAATTACCTGCCCTCCCAGGTGAGTAAGGCCTACACACCACAATTGCAGGCTGGTATCATGGCTGCTTTCCCCACCATACTTGAAGCAAACAAAGCCAA
>CAZULD010000122.1:0-6731 GCA_964621135.1 uncultured Bacteroides sp.
GCCCTGGTCACCCGCCGGGTCTCCCCCATAGACCCGCTGGTCATCGGGGTGGGCAAGCTGACGGCGGGCACCGCCTACAACATTGTGGCCGAGACCGCCCTTTTGGAGGGCACCGTCCGGGCCATGACCCCCGAGACCCGGAAGAACGCCCAGGACTGGCTGGGCGCCCTCTGCGCCCAGACCGCCCGGCTCTACGGCGGGGAGGCCACGGTGGAGTGGACCGACTTCGCCACCCCCCTGGTAAACCCGGAGTTGGGCTGCAGGGAGGTGGGGGAGGTGGTCACCGACCTTTTCGGCCCCGGGGCTCTCGTCACAGACCGCCCCATCTCCCTGGGGGGGGACGACTTTGCCGAATTCCTCCTCACCGTCCCCGGCTGCTACGCCTATGTGGGCACCCGCAGCGACGACCCCCACACCCAGTACCCCCTCCACAACGGCCATGTGGACATGGACGAGAGGGCCCTGCCCATCGCCGCCGCCCTCCACGCCGAGTACGCCTGGCGGTATCTCACCGGGGAAATAGGTTGACATAATTCATACCATATAGGGAGCGCCGCCGTCCGAAGATACACTTTGGACGGCGGTGTTTTATCTGTGCCGCCCTGTCCGCAAAAAATGTATTTTTAATTTGTTAAAGAATCTACTTTCTTCCAAAAAAATCCTTTTTTACGATAATATAGAAGATTTTAGGGTGAAATGCACAAAAGCTTAAGGATATTCTCTTTACATTTCAGATAATTTGTGGTATACTTGATTTGCCATCTGTGAGTGTAACCATTTATAGAGGGTAACGAGAGAGGAAAATTGAGGCAGAAGGGAGGAAACTTGATGGTAGGTGTGATCGTATGTACCCATTCCACCTTTGCGGAAGGGATACACAATGCGGTCGAGATGATCGTGGGGGAGCAGGAGAATTTCGATTTTGTCTGCTTCCGGGAAGGCGAGGACGTTTTAGCTCTCAGTGAGCGGATCAAGGCGGTTGTGGAGAAGTACACCGCGGCGGGAGAAAAGTTCGTGGTCTGCGTGGACATGTTTGGCGCGACCCCCTTTAACGCTGCCGCCGTCGCGCTGGCAGAGACCGACGCCAGTGTGATCACGGAGGTGAATCTTCCCATGCTCCTGCATCTGGTTACGGAGCGGGACGCCGGCGATGACTACGACACATGGCTCCAGGGCGCTCTGGAGAGCGCCAGGGGCAATATGCGGGTAGTCAAAATGAAGGAAATGTTCGGCTAAATCTTTGAAGTATGAAGGAGGAGGAATTCTATGGTTACTTTGGTTCGTTGTGACGACCGCCTGATCCATGGACAGTGCATGACCGTGATCGTGAAGGTCTATGACATCCAGGAGATCATCGTGGTGGATAACTTTACCGCCACCAATCCGGTGCTCAAGACCGTATTCAAGTCGGCGGTGCCCTCCACTATGAAGGCGGATGTGTTCACAGTCACCGACGCCGTTCCCGAGATCCGTCGGGCCCTGGGCAATGACGTGCGGACGCTGGTGCTGATGAAGAGTCCTGAGGTCTATGTGGAGCTCCTAAAGCAGATGGAGGATCTTCCCAAGGAGCTGAACGTGGGCCCCATGACCAACCGGAAGGGCTCCACCTCCATCACCCCCGCCATCAACCTGATCCCCCAGGAGGCCGAGGCCGTGAAGGAGGCTGTGAGCATGGGCGCTCACGTCTACTTCCGCCAGGTCCCGGAGCAGGCTCTGGTGGAGTGGGATCAAGTCAAAGACAAATTTTAAAAGGAGGACGTTATGAGTATCTTACAAGCCTTGTTGCTGGCCTTGTTTGGCTGGATGAGTTCCATCTATTCCCCCGTACTGATCGGCGGTCTGGGCGGCTGGTACACCTTGGGCCGTCCCCTGGTTTCCGGCATGGTCATCGGCATCATCATGGGTGACGTGCAGACCGGTATCCTCATGGGCGCCGCCATCCAGATGCTGTACATCGGCCTGGTCACCCCCGGCGGCGCAATGCCTGCCGACGTGAACTTCGCCTCCTGGATCGGCATTCCTCTGGCCATGGCGGCCGGCGCCGGCCGGGAGTTCGCCCTGGCTCTGGCTGTGCCTCTGTCCACCCTGGGCGTGTTCGCCGTGTACGGCCTGTGCGCCATCAACCTGTTCTTCGTACATAAGCAGGACGCCTATATCGAAGCCGGCGAGCTGGACAAGGCCGCCAAGATCCCCGTGGTGGGCCAGATCACCAACATTGCCCTGCGCTTCTTCCCCATCCTTATCATCAACTACTTTGGCGCCGACCTGGTGGCCACTCTGGTAGACATGATGCCCGTGTGGCTCACCGACATTCTCCAGATCTTTGCCAACATGCTCCCGCTGGTGGGCTTCATGCTGCTGATGCGGACCCTGGTGAAGAAGGATCTGGACCTGATCTACTTTGTGTTCGGCTTTGCTCTGGTTTCCGTTATGAACCTGGGTATGATCCCCATCGTGATTATGGCTCTGGTGGTTGCCTATATGAAGTACCAGATGTCGGTAAAGGAGGCGTAATAACATGGCAGAGAAGAAGACTTTAAGCAAAAAAGCGATAAACAAAGCGTATTGGGACTGGATGTTCTGGAACCTGTCCGTCCAGAACTTTGAACGTATGGAGGGCCCGGCCATCGTCAAGATGCTGGCCGACGTCCGCGAGGAGCTGTATCCCGGCGATCCCCAGGCCCAGAAGGAGATGCTGGAGCGTCACTCCATCTTCTTCAACACCGAGCCCTTCCTGGGCTGCCTCGTTCCCGGCATTGTCCTGGGTATGGAGTATGAGATGGCTCAGGGCGGCGAGGTCCAGCCCGAGTTTGTCAACTCCATCAAGACCGCCCTCATGGGACCCTTCGCCGGCATCGGCGACTCCCTGCTTCCCGGCACCCTGTGCCCCATTCTGCTGAGTATCGCCCTTGGCCTGTGCCAGAACGGCGAGATCCTTGGCCCCCTGTTCTATGTCGTGGTGTTCCTGGGCATCATGATCCCCCTGACCAAGTTCTTGTTCACCTACGGCGTTAAGACCGGTGCCAACGCGGCTGAGCTGGTGCTTGCCGGAGGCTTGAAGGACAAGATCACAAAAGCGGCAGAGACGGTAGGACTTATCGTGGTGGGCGCTGTTACCGCGTCCTACACCCACGTGAACATCGGCCTTGTCTACACCAGCGGCGATTTGTCCATCAACATTGCCGACATTCTCAACTCCCTGCTGCCCAACCTGTCCGTACTGATCATGTCCTTCATCACCTATGTGCTGATGGTCAAGAAAAAGTGGACGGTCAACAAGGTCATGCTCCTGTTCCTCATCATCGCGGTGGCCGGCTACTTCACCACGATCCTGACGGTGTAAGGAAGGCATACCATGCATAAGACGGTAGAAAAATTGCTCCACGGCCTGGTCATTTCCTGCCAGGCTTACGAGGATACCCCGCTCTACGGCCCGGAGTATATGAAGGCTCTGGCCCTGTGCGCGGAGATGGGCGGCGCCACCGGCCTCCGGGCCTGCTGGAGCCAGGACATCAAGGCCATCAAGTCGGCCTGCTCCCTGCCCATCATCGGCATCAATAAGAAATTCGGCGACGGCGACCCCAAGGATGAGATCTTTATCACGCCAACCTTTGAGTCGGCCAAGGAGATCATCGAGGCGGGCTGTGACGTGGTGGCGCTGGACTGCACCATCCGTCCCATCCGTCCCTTTGAGGAGCTGGAGGCTCTGCTTCACCGGCTCAAGGAGGCCTATCCCGACGTTCCCATCATGGCGGACCTTGCCACCCTGGAGGAGGCGGAGAAGGTAGCGGCTACGGGCTGCGTGGACATCATCTCCACCACCCTGGCGGGCTACACCCGAAACTCCTGCGAGGGGGCCACCGACCGGCCCAATGTGGAGCTGATCCGGGAGATCAAGAAGCGGGTGGACCTCCCGGTGAACGCCGAGGGCCGTATCTGGGAGCTTCACGACCTGGAGGAGGTGCTGGAGGCGGGTGCGGACATGGTCTGTATCGGCTCTGCGGTCACCCGGCCCCACCTGATCACCGAGCGGTTCGTCAAGTGCAACAAGAAGTTCCATAACCAGTAAGCTGGTAAGGAAACCGAAAAGGGGGGCTGTCTGAGACAGCCCCCCTTTTATAGGAGGAACCTTATGATCCTTCAAAGCAAAAAGGTCTGGCTGCGGGACGCCTTCCGTCCGGGCCAGGTGCATATTCAGGAGGGCAAGATCACCAGGGTGGAGGAATACGGGGCCCAGTCCCCCGATGTGGACTACGGGGAGCTGTACCTTCTCCCCGGCTTCATCGACGCCCACACCCACGGCCACATGGGGGTGGACTCCTCTGTGGCCGATGGGGCGGACATGGCCAAATGGCAGCGGGAGATCCCCAAGGAGGGGGTCACCGCCTTCATGGCCACCACCGCCACCGAGAGCGAGGCGGACAACCTTGCCACCTTCCGCCGCCTGTCCCAGACGGTGGGGAAGGGGGAGGGGGCCGAGGTGCTGGGCATCTATATGGAGGGGAACTTTATCAACCCCGCCTGTAAGGGCGCCCACGACGAGACACTCATCGCCAAGCCCAGCGTGGAGCAGCTCAAACGCTATCTGGAGGCCGCCGGAGGTCAGCTCAGGCGGATGATCCTGGCCGTGGAGCTGGACCAGGACTTCCAGGTGCTGCGGTACGCCCTCTCTCAGGGAGTCCGGGTGAGCCTGGGGCACAGCGCGGCCCCCTACGAGACGGCCCGCCGGGCCGTTGAGCTGGGGGCGGACGCCATCACCCACGCCTATAACGGCATGAAGCAGCTCCATCACCGGGAGCCGTCTCTTTTGGGCGTTGCCTTTACCATGAATGAGGTGTATACTGAGCTTATCGGAGACGGTCACCATGTGAGTTGGCCCGCGGTACAGATGCTGTGCCGGGCCAAGGACGAGAACCATCTGGTCCTGGTCAGCGACGCAAGCCCCCTGAAGGGCTACGGTGGGCCTCTGCCCGCCGGCATCCACATCGACGGGCAGGGCCAGTTCCGCACAGACAGCGGTGCCCTGTGCAGCTCCTCCCTGCGAATCAACGAGGGGATCCGAAATCTGATCCAGTACGGAGGCGCCTCCTACGTCCAGGCCATCCACGCCGCCACCCTGGCCCCCGCCAGGATGCTGGGGGTGGATGACCGGAAGGGGAGCATCCAGGAGGGCAAGGATGCCGATGTGACCGTGACCGACGAAAACTTCCGGGTGGTACAGTGCTATTGCCGTGGAATGGGAATGGTGGAAGGATAGCTATGGACAAAACATTTTGCTTTGCGCTGGAGAAGGAAGAGTATGTGGAGTACCTGAGCTGGCAGCTCAACACCTCCAAGTCCATGCGGGGCTACCGCTGGTTTCTCATCACCAGCGTCCCCGCTGTGCTGGTGACGGGCACCCTGGTCCTGCGGCTGAACAACTGGATGTTTCTTGCCAGTATGCTGGCCCTGGCGGTCATGTGGGTGCTGTATGGGGCCAAGGCGGTGTGGAAACGGTATCTCCACCATAAGATCACCGTAAAGTTCCTGCCCAAAATGCAGTTCCAGAGCTTCCGGGAGGTCAGCTACCACTTCACCGACGCCGGCATCGAGTACCAGGAGGACAGGAAAAAGAAGACTCTACCCTGGAAAAAGGTGGCCGGGATGCTGCCCCTGGGCAGCCAATTCGCCTTTTTCTACGACAAGGGGGCCATCCTGATCCCCTACCGCCTCTTTGCGGGGGAGGAGGACATGAAAAACTTCCTCCGGGACTACGAGCTTCTTCGGAAGAACGCCCAGGCCGCCAAATAAAAAGAAAACACGCCGCGGAAGCCCATGGGCCCCGCGGCGTGCTTTTTTGAAAAAATGGGGAGTACCGCCCTTACAGGGCGATGTGGGTCACCTGGTAGCCCTCCTCCAGATCGGAGATATCCAGCTGGGGGAATTTCTCCCGCAGAAAACGGGTCAGGCTCCGGATCCCGGCGATCTCGCAGCAGGAGTGGTTCACCACGATGAGGGGCAGGTCGTTGTCCAGGGCGTACTGGGCCTGATAGAAGTTGGAGATGCCGTCGTCGGCCACGATACAGGCGTCACAGGGCCCCATCTCCAGCATCTTGAAGATGTCGGTGGCCGCCCCGGTGCCCATGCCCAGCTCGGTGACCTCCTTGTCCGGGTTACCGAAGATATACACCCCGTTCTCCCCGTCGCTCTTCAGGCTCTCCGCCACATGGACGGCCAGAGCCCGCACGGTGGTCTTTTCAATGGTGGCGTGCTGGGTGTAGGAGGGGAGGTTCCGCCGGAAGTCATAGCCCAGCCGCTTAGCCCACACATCGGCCACCCCGTATCCCGGGTACATATCCCACAGGTCATGGCAGCGGTACAGGGTGATGCCGTGGTCCATGAGCCGGGCCATCTTCCGCTCGGCGCTGAGCAGCGCCGGCCGCTTGGGGGAGGTGGTCATGTGGTAGAAGGGGTTTTCGTGGCTGATGATAAAGGTGATCCCTCTCTCAATGGCCTGGTCGATGGCCTTGTTGGTAGCCACCCAGCAGACCCCCACCTTCCCAACCTCCCGGTCGTCGCTTCCGCAGAGGATGATGTCGCGGGTCTCGTTGGGATTCATCCAGGAAGCGCCCTGGTTCATCTCGTCGATCATCTGCCTGATTTTCATAGCCTGTCCTTTCCTGGCGACAAAATAGTGGCTTCCACAGTATGCTGTCTCTATTGTAGCCCCCGGCCCCGGGAAAGTCAATGTG
>CAZULD010000123.1:0-6722 GCA_964621135.1 uncultured Bacteroides sp.
TCTGTCAGGAAGTGCTGACCGAGGGCTTTTTTAGGCTTTACCTGAGACATGTGACATTAGTTTGCCACAAAAGTACATACTTTTTACCAATACACCAACCCTTCGCCCCCGAAAGTCTTAAAAATAGGACGGTGCGCCTCAAAAATGAGGCGCACCGTCTGTATGTATCGCGAACTTCGACAGCAGATTATTCTGCTGCGGGGAGTTCGGGAGCCTGCTCTGCGGCTGCTTCTACAGGATTTTCGGCTGCGGGAGCAGTTGCTTTCTTGCGAGAGCGGCGAGTTGTCTTGGCCTTTGTTTCCTTCTTGTCCTTGAGCATGTTTTCGTTGTAGTCAACGAGCTCGATGAAGCAAGTCTTGGCGTTGTCACCGAGACGGTTGCCGGTCTTGAGGATACGGGTGTAACCGCCGGGACGATTAGCGATCTTTTCTGCGATCTCACCGAAGAGGATCTTAACGGCCTCTTTGTTCTGGAGATAGCTGAAAACAAGGCGACGGTTTGACATATTGTCGTTCTTAGCGCGGTTGATGAGGGGCTCGGCATAGACACGGAGGGCTTTAGCCTTGGCAAGCGTTGTGTTGATACGCTTGTGGAGGATAAGCGAGATGGTCATGTTAGCGAGCAACGCATCGCGGTGAGCTTTGGTGCGGCTAAGGTGGTTGAATTTTTTATTGTGTCTCATCGTTTATCAGTCTTTATCTAATTTATACTTTGAAATGTCCATGCCGAATGACAGGTTGAGGCTGGTGAGAAGTTCCTCGAGTTCGGTGAGCGACTTCTTGCCGAAGTTGCGGAATTTGAGCAGGTCGGTCTTGTTGAAGACGACGAGTTCGGCGAGGGTTTCGACCTCGGCGCTCTTGAGGCAGTTGAGTGCACGAACCGAGAGGTTCATGTCAACGAGCTTCGATTTGAGGAGCTGGCGCATCTTGAGCACTTCTTCGTCAAACTCTTCGTTTGAATCAGTCTCTGTAGCTTCGAGAGTGATCTTTTCGTCAGAGAAGAGCATGAAGTGATAGATGAGGATTTTAGCAGCTTCCTTGAGCGCGTCTTTGGGGAGAATCGAACCGTTGGTTGTGATCTCGAGGGTGAGCTTGTCGTAGTCGGTCTTCTGGTCGACGCGGAAGTTTTCAACGGTGTACTTGACGTTCTTGATGGGGGTGTAGGTCGAGTCGATAGCGATAACGTCTACTTCGTCGTTGGGAGTCTGGTTTTCCTCTGCGGGAACCCAGCCGCGACCCTTGTTGATTGTCAGTACGATTGTGAAACTTGCGCCCGGATCCAAATGACAGATGACAAGCTCGGGGTTCGTAACTTCGAATCCGCTGAGGGCTTTGCCAATGTCACCGGCTGTGAACTCCTGAGTGCCTGACACGTTGATGGTCACTTTTTCGAAGTCGGTGTCTTCGACGATCTGTTTGAGATCAACCTTCTTGAGGTTAAGGATGATGTTTGTCACATCTTCTTTAACGCCGGGGATGGTATCAAATTCGTGCTTAACGCCGTCGATCTTGATAGATGCGATCGCGTATCCTTCGAGAGACGAGAGGAGGACGCGACGGAGAGCGTTGCCTACAGTGATGCCATAGCCGGGTTCCAAAGGTTTGAACTCAAATTTGCCGAAGAAATTGTCGGCTTCCAACATGAGGACCTTGTCAGGTTTCTGGAATGCTAAAATAGCCATGGATCTGATTGTTTTTAGAAGTTATTACTTAGAGTACAACTCGACGATGAGCTGCTCTTTGATGTTTTCAGGGATGTCTTCGCGGGCGGGAACGTGGAGGAGCTTGCCTGCCTTGAGCGATTCGTCCCATTCGATCCAGGGATATTTGCTGTGATTGAAACCAGCGAGAGCGTCGGCGATAACTTCGAGAGATTTTGATTTCTCGCGTACGCCTACAACGTCGCCGGGCTTCACCTGATAAGAAGCGATGTTGACAACGTCGCCGTTAACGGTGATGTGACGGTGGAGCACAAGCTGACGGGCTGCTGCACGGGTGGGAGCGATACCGAGACGGAAGACTACGTTGTCGAGACGCGATTCGAGAAGCTGGAGGAGGATCTCACCGGTAATACCTTTGAGGCTCGATGCTTTCTCGAAAAGATTGCGGAACTGACGCTCGAGCACACCGTAAGTGTACTTAGCTTTCTGCTTCTCACGGAGCTGTACGCCGTATTCTGAAGTCTTGCGACGACGGTTGGCACCATGCTGGCCCGGGGGGAAGTTGCGGCGCTGGAGCACTTTGTCTGCGCCGAAAATGGGTTCGCCGAATTTACGGGCGATTTTGGTCTTGGGACCTGTGTATCTTGCCATTTTAGTTTAATTCAGTTAGTTGATTGGACATTAGTTTAACGCTTTGTGAGGCCTTTTAGTGCAGCCGCGACCATAGAGAGGTGATAAAATTATGGTCTATTCACGTTTGACCTCTGCGTTGACGGCCGTCAGGCCGCTTTATCTGTCCGGTTTGTTTCTAAGGTTATGTATTTACTAAAAGTCGAAAGCAGAGTTGACTGATAATTAAACTCTTCTTCTTTTGGGAGGACGGCAACCGTTGTGAGGAAGCGGAGTAACGTCGATGATCTCGACAACTTCGATACCTGCACCGTGGATTGTACGGATAGCTGATTCGCGACCGTTACCGGGACCTTTGACATAAGCCTTCACTTTGCGGAGGCCGAGGTCGAATGCGGTCTTGGCGCAATCCTGAGCTGCCATCTGGGCTGCGTAGGGAGTATTTTTCTTTGATCCGCGGAAGCCCATCTTACCAGCCGACGACCAGGAGATCACCTGACCTTCGCTGTTGGCTAAGCACACGATAATGTTGTTGAAAGATGAGTGAACGTGAAGTTGACCTTCAGCAGTAACTTTGACGTTTCTCTTCTTTGCTGCGACTGTCTTTTTTGCCATAGTTTATTATTATTTAGTAGCTTTCTTCTTGTTAGCAACGGTTTTCTTGCGGCCCTTGCGGGTGCGGGCGTTGTTCTTGGTCGACTGTCCGCGCACGGGAAGACCGTTACGGTGACGGATGCCACGGTAGCAGCCGATGTCCATAAGACGTTTGATGTTAAGCTGGATTTCGCTGCGGAGATCACCTTCGACTTTGTAATCGGAGCCGATGACTTCGCGCACTTTCGCAGCCTGTTCGTCGGTCCAGTCTTTGACTTTGATGTTTACGTCAACGGCTGCCTTCTCGAGGATTGATTTGGCTGCGCTGCGACCGATGCCGAAGATATAAGTCAAGGCGATTTCACCTCTTTTGTTTTGGGGGAGGTCAACTCCCACGATTCTTACTGCCATAAATTACGTATTATTTTTTCTGCAAAAATAATAAAAATTATCCTTGACGCTGTTTGTACTTGGGGTTTTTCTTGTTAATCACGTAGAGACGGCCCTTGCGACGCACGATTTTGCTGTCGGGGGTACGTTTTTTGATTGAAGCTCTGACTTTCATATCTTTTAGTAGTTAGGATTGTTTCGTTTATTTGTAGCGGAATGCGATTCGGCCTTTAGAGAGGTCGTAGGGCGACATCTCTACGCGCACTTTGTCGCCGGGGAGGATCTTGATGTAGTGCATGCGCATCTTGCCTGAGATGTGGGCTGTGATTTCGTGGCCGTTCTCGAGTTCGACGCGGAACATTGCGTTTGACAGAGCCTCGACGATTGTGCCGTCCTGTTCGATTGCTGCTTGTTTTGCCATATTATCGGTTTATATAAATCTATCTTTGAGTGCTTCTTCGACGTAATCAAATGTTGTCAGTATCTCGACGCTGTCGTTGATGACGGCGAGCGTGTGCTCGTAGTGAGCCGAGGGCTTGCGGTCTTTGGTGCGACAGGTCCAGCCGTCGCGCTCGATGACGATATTACGGCTGCCCATGTTGATCATGGGTTCGATGCAAAGACACATGCCGTTGCGGATGACCGGGCCTATGCCGCGGCGACCGTAATTGGGGACTTCGGGCGATTCGTGCATGGAACGTCCGATGCCGTGGCCGCACATTTCGCGAACTACGGAATAACCGCGATGCTCGCAGTAGGTCTGGACGGCGTTGGCGATGTCGCCGATGCGCTTGCCGGGACGGCAGGCTTCGATGCCGACATAGAGTGATTCTTTTGTCGTGCGGCAAAGATCCATGACTTTGGGATCAATTTCGCCGACAGGGAAGGTGTAGCAGGTATCACCCATGAAGCCGTCTTTTTCGACAACGGTGTCGATGCCGATGATGTCGCCTTCGCGCAGTGTATAGTTTGAAGGGAAACCATGGACTACGGTTTCGTTGACCTCAATGCAGAGGGTTCCGGGGAAACCTTCATATCCGAGACATGCAGGCCGACCACCATTGTCGCGAATGAATTCGCGAGCAATGGTATCGAGCTTGAGTGTCGTCACGCCGGGAGCTATCCAACGGGCTACTTCGCCGAGTGTGCGGCTGACCAGTATTGAGGCCTGGCGCACGAGTTCGATTTCTTCCGGTGTTTTAAGATAGATCATTACTTAATAATGTAGCTTGCTTGATTTAGTATGCCTGACCGGTTGTACGTCCTTTGATCTTGCCGTCTTTCATGAGGCCGTCGTAGTGGTGCATCATCAGATGCGACTCAACCTGCTGGAGAGTGTCGAGGACGACACCGACGAGGATGAGCAGCGATGTGCCTCCGAAGAACTGCGCGAAGTTCTGGCTGATGCCAAAGAAACGCGCGAAGGCAGGGAGGATTGCTACGACACCGAGGAAGATAGAGCCGGGCAGAGTGATGCGCGACATGATGGCGTCGAGGTACTCGGCTGTCTTCTTGCCGGGCTTTACGCCGGGGATGAATCCGTTGTTGCGCTTGAGGTTCTCAGCCATATCGGTGGGACGCACTGTGATGGCGGTGTAGAAGTAGGTGAACGCTACGATGAGGATGAAGAAGACGAAGTTGTACCAGAAGCCGTTGATGTCGGTGAACGCACCGAGGAAGCCACTGTCTGCGCCGCGGAAACCTGCGAGCGAGACGGGGATGAACATGATCGCCTGGGCGAAGATGATAGGCATTACGCCTGCGGCATTAACCTTCAAGGGGATGTACTGGCGAGCGCCTCCGTACTGACGATTGCCGACGATGCGCTTGGCATACTGCACGGGCACTTTACGTGTGCCCTGTACCAGAAGTACCGCACCTACAGTCACGGCGAAGAGGAGGATGATCTCAACGATGAACATCACGAGACCGCCCTGGCTGCCGGTTGTACCCGGAAGACGGCTTGTGAATTCATAGAAGAGGGCTCCCGGGAGACGGGCGATGATACCTACGAGGATGATGAACGAGATACCATTGCCGATGCCGCGGTCTGTGATACGTTCGCCGAGCCACATGATGAACATTGAGCCTGCGGCGAGAATGATGGTGAGGTAAATGTAAGTCCAGAGTCCCATACTCATAACGTGGGCATTAGCTGCGCCATTGACCTGCATCTGCAGATTGACGAGATATGCGGGAGCCTGGAGGATAAGGATTAATACTGTAAGGTAACGCGTGTACTGATTAAGTTTCTGGCGTCCGCTCTCTCCTTCGCGCTGCATTTTCTGGAATGAGGGAAGGATCATGCCACACAACTGAATCACGATTGAAGCAGTGATGTAAGGCATGATACCGAGGGCGAAGATCGAAGCCTGAGAGAATGCACCGCCTGAGAACATATCGAGGATCTGCATAAGGCCGCTCTTGTTTGTGAAATTGGCAAGTGCGTCGATTTCAGAAGGTGATATGCCGGGCAACACAACGTAGCACCCCAGTCGGTACACGAGTACCAACAGGAGTGTCACGAGGATGCGTTTACGGAGCTCTTCGATCGTCCAGATATTTCTGAATGTTTGAACGAGACCCATTATAATCAGATTTTATTGATTGAACCGCCTGCGGCTTCGATTGCTGCCTGTGCTGCTGCAGAGAAGGCGTTAGCCTCAACTGCAAGGGCACGCTTCACCGCACCGTTAGCAAGGATCTTGACGAGCTGCTTGTTGTTGATGTAACCAGCAGCACGGAGCTCTTCGAGACCGATCTTCTGAAGGTTCTTAGCTTCAGCGAGAGCGTCGATGAGATCAAGATTGATTGCTTTATATTCAACGCGGTTGATGTTCTTGAAACCGAATTTGGGGAGACGGCGCTGAAGGGGCATCTGACCGCCTTCGAAACCGATCTTGCGTGAGTAACCAGAACGTGATTTGGCACCTTTGTGACCGCGGGTCGATGTGCCGCCTTTACCGGAACCGGGACCGCGACCAATACGGGTTTTGCGTTTTACGGATCCTACGGCAGGCTGTAAATTACTTAAGTCCATAGTTGTATGTGATTTATTAAGCGTTGGTCACTTGTACCAAATGACGAACTTTGTTAACCATTCCGATCACAGAGGGGGTGTCTTCTTTTACCACCGAGTGATTCATTTTCTTGAGGCCGAGCGCGTCGAGAGTGCGTTTCTGCACAGCGGGCGCATTGATGCGGCTCTTTATCTGGGTGATTTTAATCTTAGCCATTGTAATGTCGTTGTTTTTAGGGTTTAGCCTTTGAATACCTGTTCGACAGAGATACCGCGGTTCTGAGCGACTGTAGCGGGTGAGCGCATTTCGTCGAGAGCGGCGATAGTGGCCTTTACAAGGTTGTGGGGGTTAGACGATCCCTTTGATTTGGCAAGGACGTCGGTGATACCGACGCTTTCGAGTACGGCACGCATAGCACCACCAGCCTT
>CAZULD010000124.1:0-2690 GCA_964621135.1 uncultured Bacteroides sp.
GGCCCGTGGCGGCGCAGAGCTTCGAGCGCATACTGGCTGCACGTCGGGGTGAATCTGCATGATGGAGGAAACAAAGGTGAGATAGCGCCCCGATAGAAGTAAATCGGCAGGCTAATCAGCCACACTGCCGCTGATCTCAACGCTTTTTTCATCTTTGATCTTGCGTAAAATTTTGCACACGGCCCGCTCGACCGATGCGTAGTCTTTCAGACCGTCGGCCACATAAATAAAAGCGAGGTCTACACGGTCGGTCAGCTCATCGGTCAACTGGTGGCGGTTCAGGCGATAGGCTTCGCGTATGCGGCGCCGCATAGTGACGCGGTCTACGGCGTGGCGCAGACGCTTCTTGGGAACGGATATAAGAAACTGCACGGCTGATCCCTGTGTGCGGTCGGCGTTAGTTCGCCACACGGCCCTGAGAGGATAAGCCATGACAGATCGGTTCGAATCGTCATCGGACTTTATGTGACTGAAAAGTCGGTCAATCGCCGATGTACTGCAAAGTTTGTCGTATTTATTTAAGCCGTAGCGCTTCACTATTCTCCGGATTCGGGTTCAGCTTCATGTTCAGCTTCGACCACCGGGTTAGTTTTGGACAGGTAGAGGTCAAGAGCGCCGGTCATCGAGGGCGATTCGGGCGACGGAGCGCTGATGTCGAGACGCAGGCCGGCATCTTTGACAGCCTGAGCCGTGGTGACACCGAATGTGGCTATCTTGATGTCGCCCTGATTGAAGTCGGGGAAGTTCTTGAGCAGCGACTCGATACCCTGCGGGCTGAAGAATACGAGCATATCGTAGTCAAACGCTTCGTCCTTGCCGAAATCGTTGCTGACGGTGCGATACATTGCCGCGCGGGTGTATTTCAGATTGTTGCTGTCAAGCAGAGCTGCTTCCGTGCCGTTGTTGACGTCGGAAACCGCCATGAGAAACTTCTCGTTCTTATGCTTGAGCATATAGGGGATCAGATCGGCGATCTTGCCGGTCTTGGCTGCAAAAATCTTGCGTTTGCGGTAGATGATATATTTCTGCAGATAGTTGGCGATTGATTCGCTGGTGCAGAAATACTTCATAGTATCAGGTATGCTGACGCGCATCTCTTCGCAGAGACGGAAGAAGTGATCGATGGCCGTCTTGGCTGTAAAAATGATGGCCGTATGATCGGATATCGAAACCTTCTGCTGTCTGAATTCCTTGGCACTCAGACCTTCGACTTTGATAAACGGACGGAACACAATCTCTACGCCATACTTATTTGCTATTTCGTAGTAGGGAGATTTTTCCGACGAGGGTTGGGGTTGCGATACTAAAATTTTGTTTATCTTCACTTTGACTTGCTTTGTTCGTAAAAAATTCACCTTGCTTATTCAAATAAGTAAGGCGAGTCTCAATACAAAAATTACCGGTATGATTTCCAGCGTGCAAAGGTACAAAATAAAATAGACCAACGAAAATATATTGTTATAAAAAATACTAAACCCCTTGATTATAAACATCACTCTTGCCGTCAGATAGACCGTCGCGGCTATTATCAGCGCTACTGCGGTCGACCCGGGATAGAAGAGCATCACAAGCGCCGGGATCATTATTCCGAGCCCGGCAAGTGACAGCGACGCGTTGAGCGCACGCAGCCATCGGCGGCCGCCGTCACTGCCCGCAAACGTGTAGCCGAGCAGACCGTAGGCACACACTTCGAAGAGATAATAGCCTGCGCTGATCGCGATGCAGAGCAGTTGCAGGCTCAGATCGTCGGCCATCAATTCGGTGCTGTCATTTATCTGAGCATGGAAGCCGCAGAGTATCAATCCGCTATAGAATATAAAATTAATGACCGTCAGCACAGTCAGTCGCGTCTCGTGATTGCTGTGTTCGTCGAAAGCGTTAGGACGCCGGCGGCTGTTGATCAGCTCGTCGTAGAAACGTTTGAACAGTTTCCTGCACTCCTTGAAATTCAGAGCCATGACGACAAAGAGCACCACGATCATGGTGAGGATCCCCGAGTTGCCTATCGCCGACCCTTGACGCGCCGCTCCGTCCAAACCGTTATGCCACGGTTCTACCGACGGCTCGACAGTCGCCGAGCTGAACTCGATGTCGGGCAGTGGGGTCAGAGTGTCAGGAGCGAAAAAATCCATCAGAATTTAGCTGAAAATTTATTTTCGGATGGCTGGAGGGCAAGGTCGATAGCCTCGTCGACATCGTTAGCCACGGCCCACAGACGGCGATGATCCGGATTCATGAAATGGCGGTCTATGGCCGTTTCGAGCATCGCCAACAGATTGTCATAGTAAGCGTCGACGTTGAGTATCACTACATTGCCTTCATAAAGACCGAGCTGACGCCATGTGATGATCTCGAGCAGCTCCTCGAACGTTCCGATGCCTCCGGGCAGCGCAATCGCCGCGCAACTCAGCGCAGCCATCATCTCCTTGCGGGTGTGCATGCCGTCGGTGATCTCCAGACGGTTGAGTCCCGTGTGATTCCAGCCCCGGTCGACCATAAACTGCGGTATGACGCCTATCGTCTGTCCCCCGGCGGCAATGGCCGCATCGTTCACTGCGCCCATCAGACCCATCGATCCGGCACCTGTTACGAGCGTAATGCCCCGTTGGGCCATCTCCGTTCCCAGCCGGGTGGCGACCTCGAAATACCGTCGGTCAATATTTACGCTCGAAGCGCAATAGACTGTTATG
>CAZULD010000124.1:2790-6600 GCA_964621135.1 uncultured Bacteroides sp.
TTACGCAAAATTACAAACAAATTCGCGACTTATCATAAATTCCGGCAAAAACTCGCCCTATCTCACATATTTTGACTATTTTTGTGCATTATAACCAACGATAAAACAATCAACACAATGCGAACCAAATATCATAGAGTTCTTCTCAAACTCAGCGGTGAGTCGCTGATGGGCTCACAGGGCTACGGCATAGATACAAAGCGTCTTGGCGAATATGCCGACCAGATCAAGGAAATCGTCGACGGCGGCGTACAGGTTGCCATCGTCATCGGCGGCGGCAATATCTTCCGCGGCCTGCAGGGCGCGGCTAAAGGTTTCGACCGCGTCAAGGGCGACCAGATGGGTATGCTCGCAACAGTGATCAACTCGCTCGCCCTCAGCTCGGCTCTCGAAGCGGCAGGCGTGACTGCGAAGGTGCTCACGGCGATCAATATGTTCCCTATCGGCGAGCAGTATAGCAAATGGCGCGCAATCGAGGCTCTCGAACGCGGCGAAGTGGCCATCATCTCATGCGGCACCGGTAATCCGTTCTTCACCACCGATACAGGTTCGGCTCTCCGTGCGATCGAAGTCGAGGCCGATGTCATGCTCAAGGGCACACGCGTCGACGGTGTCTATACCGCCGATCCCGAAAAAGATCCTTCGGCAACAAAATTCGACGAAATCACCTACGACGAGGTGCTTGCCCGCGGCCTCAAGGTGATGGACCTCACCGCCACGGCTCTCTGCAAGGAGAACAAAATGCCCATCGTGGTCTTCGACATGGACCACCTCGGCAACCTCTCCAAAGTCATAGCCGGCGAAAATATCGGTACCCTTGTCTATTAATATAAATCTCATAAATACCTACCCCATTATGACCGACGTTAAGACTTATCTCGCTCCGGCAGAAGAAAAAATGGAACTCGCCGTAGCTTATCTCGACGACAGCCTCTCTCACATCCGTGCCGGCAAGGCAAGTTCGAAACTCATCGACGGTATTCGTGTCGAGTATTACGGCAGCCTCGTGCCCGTGTCGAATGTTGCAAACGTTTCTGTTCCCGACGCGCGAACCATTGCCATCACTCCTTGGGAAAAAGCCATGTTCAAGGAAATCGAGAAAGCGATCATCAACTCTGAGCTCGGCATCACTCCTGAAAACAACGGTGAAGTGATCCGTCTCACCATTCCGCCGCTGACCGAAGATCGCCGTAAGGCACTCGTCAAGCAATCGAAGGCCGAGGCCGAGCAGGCAAAGGTTTCTGTGCGCAATGCCCGCCGCGATGCTATCGACGGCCTCAAGAAAGCCATTAAGCAGGGCATGCCCGAGGACGTTGAGAAAGACGCCGAAAATTCTGTGCAGAAGCTTCACGACAAGTATCTAAAGCAGATCGACGATATCTTCGCAGCCAAGGAAAAAGAAATCCTCACCGTCTGATTATTTCAGACAACGCATAACTTAAAAGCCGGGTCTCCAGAAGATCCGGCTTTTATTATCTCTGACAAAATCAACATCTATCGAAATTTGTTATAACTTTGTAGGTCTCAATTATGAAGTTACACTCGCGCATATTATTGTTGATTCTGTCGGTGGCGTTTCCTCTGTCGGCTTTGGCTCAGCGCACCCTCGACAATCCCGGTTCGGCCCGAAAGAGATACATCCAGTCTGTGTCGTGGAAGGTCGACGAGGAGGGCGACACCGTGCCGGTCTACAATCTGCGCGGCATCACGGTGTTCAAGGAGTGGAAATTCAAAAATAAAAAGGAAGAGGATTTCTACTGGCGCACGGTCCGCGACGTGAAACTCACCCTGCCCTATGCCAAACTCATCGCCGAGACTCTGGTCGAGACCTACGAGTACATCGAGACTTTCCCGACGCAGAAAGAGCGCGAAAAATATCTCAAGGAAATGGAAAAGGCGCTCTTCGATCAGTATAAACCCGTGTTGAAGCGCTTCTCAAAAGGTCAGGCCAAGGTGCTGATCAAACTCGTGCAACGCGAGACTCACCAGACGAGCTACGAGATTGTGAAGGCCTTCCTCGGATCGTTCCGTGCAACGTTCTGGCAGGGCTTCGGCAAACTCTTCGGCGTCAGCCTCAAAGGTGAGTTTCATCCTGAGAAGAACCGCGATGACGCGATCATCGAACGTATAGCTTACGCCGTCGAGGAGGGCAGTATCTGAGATGGCCGCGCGTAATCTTCCTGACTACCCTGCCCTGCAGGCTCACTATATGGCTTTCCTGACACTTGAACGCGGATTGTCGCCCAATACGCGCGTCAATTATTTGGCCGATGCCGACCGTCTTAACGAATGGCTGACAGACGCGGGCCGGACATTGTACGACGCGGATCTCGAGTGCCTTCAAGGTTTTATCATAGATCTTCACCAGCTCGGCATATCGCCGCGCTCCCAGGCAAGGATTATTTCGGGCATCAAGTCGCTCTACCGCTATCTGATGATCGAAAATTATATCGAGGTTAACCCCACTCTTCTGCTCGAGAGTCCGCGGCTCGGACGCCGCTTGCCCGACATTCTGACCGTCGAGGAGATCGACGACATGATAGCATGTATAGACATGAATAAAGCCGAAGGCCAGCGCAACCGGGCGATCATCGAGACTCTTTATGGGTGCGGACTGCGTGTCAGCGAGCTGTGCGAACTGAAAATCGACAATATAAACTTCGAGGAGAGCTTCATGATAGTTATCGGCAAGGGCGACAAGCAGCGGTTGGTGCCTATGTCGCCGTCGGCCATAGAGGAAATAAAATTGTGGCTGGATTATCGATGTGATCTGCCGATAAAGCGAGGCGAGGAAAGTATATTGTTTCTTAACCGACGCGGGCGCAGGCTCACGCGCGTGATGATCTTTTATATTGTCCGTGATCTTGCGGCTGCAGCAGGCGTACGCAAGACAATCTCGCCCCACACCTTGCGCCATTCATTCGCAACCCATCTCCTCGAAGGCGGAGCAAATCTTCGCGCCATCCAGCAGATGCTCGGCCATGAAAGCATCGCCACTACCGAACTATATCTCCACCTCGACAAATCACACCTCCGCGACCAGATCCTCACCCATCACCCCCGCAATAAACACTGATCAATAGTGACCCTTAGCAGACAACACACTTACTATAACTCTATTGTCGTCAATCGAATAGATAAGTCTGTTACCTTTATCGATGCGTCTACTCCACAATCCTGATAAATTGCCTCTGAGTTGTTCTACCTGACCGGTACCGGTTTGAGGATGTAAGCGAAGTTCTTCAAACAGATCTGCTATTTTATTCAGTGTTTTCTTTTGTCCGGACTTTTTCCATTCGATCAGATGTCGCTCGGCTTCCGGCATAAGAATGAGTTCGTAGATCATACTCCCAGCAGGTCTCTGATATCTTCCATCGAATAGACTTTGCCCTTGCCGGCTTCCATTTCTTGAATGCCCCGTCTGACGGATCCAATGTTTTCAGGATCATCAAACCATTTATCGCCTGATGGAGAAGGATTCTCGCTAACTTCCACCGCAATTGAATTGGCTTTGGTAATGAGGAGGGTCTCAATATAATTTTTAAGACTTTTACCCTGCGCTACCGCCATAATTGAGAGTTTCTGCAGGGTATCTATGGGAAGATCTATATTTTTTCGCTTGATATTGACTGCCGTTGCCATATACTTGTATTTTTAATTTGATTACAAAGATATACAATATACATTATATATACAACTATTTGAGCTCGGAGTTGACGATGGTTATGGATTTTTTGTTGAGGCGGGCCTGGAGATATTCTTTGAATTTTTCTGTCTGTGGGGCAGTCATGGGGTGTTTGTAGCTGACCA
>CAZULD010000125.1:0-1965 GCA_964621135.1 uncultured Bacteroides sp.
GCAGGTGTCTATGTTGTCCGTGCAGGAAATAAGGTAGACAAAGTTGTCATAAAATAAAATCCTGATACACCTCATTTTACCCGGAAGGCGGATTAAAATTGTAGAATTTTGATCCGCCTTATTATATGTTTAAGAACATAGTAATTTTATTTTATAGATTATTAACACTATTAAGAGCGGCTGCAAACAAAAAGTCCCTACCTTTGCATACAAATATTATTTCAAGTAATCTCTAAAAGGGGACTCGCACGAAAGTGGTCGGGTTTCTTTATTTTTTACTCTCCACGCATTAATCAAATAACAAGAATCTTAACCCAAATCTATCATTCTTATGGCTATAACTTACATGACCAAAGAAGGTTATAAAAAGAAAATGGAAGAAATCGCTTATCTCGAATCTGTTAAGCGACCCGAAATATCTCGTGCTATCGCCGAAGCCCGCGACAAAGGTGACCTCTCCGAGAATGCTGAATACGATGCAGCCAAGGAGGCTCAGGGTATGCTCGAAATGAAAATAGCCCAGCTTAAAGACCTCGTTGCTCAGGCCCGTATCATCGATGAAAGCAAACTTAACACCGACGAAGTACAGATACTTAATAAAGTAAAGATTAAAAACACTGCTAACGGTGCGGTGATGGAATACACTATTGTTGCCGACTCAGAAGCTGACCTTAAGGCTAAGAAGATCGCGTCGTCGACTCCGATCGCTCAGGGTCTGCTGGGCCATAAACTTGGCGAAATAGTAGAAATCCGTGTTCCCTCCGGACTTATGAAATTCGAAATTGTCGAAATCTCATTCTGATTCTATCATGGCCTCGATATTCTCAAAAATTGCTGCCGGCGAAATCCCATCATACAAGGTCGCTGAAGACGACCGCTTCTTTGCCTTCCTCGACATCAATCCGGTTGCTGAAGGTCATGTCCTTGTAATTCCTAAGCGCGAGGAAGATTATATTTTCGACCTCTCAGAAGATGAATATGTCGGCCTACAACTCTTTGCCCGGCGCGTTGCCAAAGCTATCAAAAAGGCTATGCCATGCAAACGTGTAGGCGTGGCTGTCATGGGTCTTGAAGTACCTCATGCCCATATCCACCTTATACCCATTAACAAAGAAAGCGACATGAACTTCTTCGGCTCTAAACTTCAGCTCGCACCCGAACGTATGCAGCAGATCGCCGATTCCATTGCCGCTCAGTTTTGAGATTAAAAGTCTGTCAATATCTATATAATTCAGTCATGAACTGCAAATCACTAATAATTGGCTCGGTTGCCCTTTCGATCGCCACGCTGTCGTCTTGTTCCGGACCCAAAGGCTGGTCGGTTTCAGGAACGGTCACCGGAGCCGCTGACCGTAAAGTAGCCCTGCAGGCCTTTAACAACAATAACTGGTACACAGTTGACTCTCTCACGATCGCTTCGGACGGTCATTTCTCCTACGAAGCAGCCGCTCCTGCAACGTTCCCCGAAGTATATCGCCTGTCGTTCGACGGTCAGACTATCTACTTCCCCGTAGACTCTGTCAGTGCAGTTACCATCTCAACGGACGCAGCGTCATTTGGGAGCAACTATACTCTTAGCGGTACACAAGCAGCTCTTCGTTTTGCCGAAATCGATTCTCTTATCGCCGACGCAATAGCCCGCAACGGTGAACAAGCTGCCGCAACAGACTCACTGCTCAAGCGCCAGCTCACCAATATCGTGCTTACATCCGGAGAACCTATCGCCGCTTACTACATCATTAATAAGCGCATTGCCGACCGCCCCCTGTTTGATCCGTCATCACGCAGTGACATTAAGGTCATCGGCGCAGCAGCTCAGGCCTTCGACATTGCCTTACCTAACGATCCCCGTACAACTTATCTGCGCAATCTCTATCTTTCAGCAAAAATTGCCGCCGATCCCGAACGCCTTCAGACCGCTACTGAGTTTGATCTCCAGGAATCAGGACTCTCAGCCGACATTAA
>CAZULD010000125.1:2065-4745 GCA_964621135.1 uncultured Bacteroides sp.
TTCAGACCGCTACTGAGTTTGATCTCCAGGAATCAGGACTCTCAGCCGACATTAAGGCTTATGACAACCGCGGTGTGAGCCATTCGCTGTACGATGTAGCATCAAAAGGTAATGTAGTCCTGCTCAGCTTCACAAATTACGAACTCGACAATTCACCTGCATACAACGTCATACTGGCTGACCTCTACAAGCAGTATCACGATTCAGGCCTCGAAATTTTCCAGCTCGCCTTTGACACAGACGAAGCCGAATGGAAACAGTCTGCGGTAAATCTTCCATGGATTACAGTTTGGAACGCACCCGAAGACGGAGCTACTGCGATGATCAGTTATAACGTCAGCGTACTTCCGCTAACTTACGTTATTGGTCGCGACGGTGTGCTTCATTCGCGTGTAGAAGATCCTACCAAACTTGCAGCCGAAGTAAGAAAACATCTTTGATCCATTACAGTAAAGTATAACCCTATCGAGAGGTTGAATCCATAATTCCGGATTCAACCTCTTTTGTCTTAAATTCAGTCATATTTATCACAACTTGGCAGTCATTATAATGTTAACTTGTGTTAATAAATGGGGGGGGTAATTTACCTCAAAACATTACAATGAATTTATTATCTTTGCGACACATAACTGACTTAATAAAGATATACCATGCGCAAAGTCATCATCACATTTCTGCTCATCTTCGCTACTACTGTTGCTGCTAATGCACAAATAGTGGTTAGCGCCGGCTCCACAAAGAAATCTTCACAAAAAGAACCCTCCAAGGATGAAGTTCGACTTCATACCACTATAAAAGAGGGGGCCTTCAAACGCGACATCACGGGAGGCTTTATTATTCCCTACGATTCAAACGGGAATTCCCTCGACACGATAAAAGCAAAAGGTTTTCACTGGCACGGTTCGGAAGTAATACCCACATCTTCAGTCACGATACCGATCAAGCGAACCGATACTCTTGTTGTATTTGAGGCAGGAGCTCCGGGTTACCAAACCCAAACCGTAACATGGACTATCGAACCGTTCGGCAAGCGTGAATATACTCGCGAAATGCCTCTGATATTCCTCTCGAAAGTCCACGAACTCAAAGACGTCACCGTCACGGCTTCCAAAGTTAAATTCTACAATAAAGGAGACACGATTGTTTACGATGCCGATGCTTTTCAACTCGCTGAAGGATCGATGCTCGACGCTCTTATATCCCAGCTCCCCGGAGCTCAGATTGACGAGAACGGACGTATCACCGTCAACGGAGAGTTTGTCGAAGAACTTCTGCTAAATGGCAAGGACTTCTTTAAGGACGACCACTCTCTGCTGCTCGAGAATATCCCGGCATACACTGTAAAGTCAGTTGAAGTTTATAAAGGGCATACCAAAGAAGAGAAGCAAAATTTTGACCAGTCAGCTCCTCGTCATCTGACTATGGACGTCA
Source organism: uncultured Bacteroides sp. (assembly GCA_964621135.1). Lineage (GTDB taxonomy): Bacteria > Bacteroidota > Bacteroidia > Bacteroidales > Muribaculaceae > CAG-873. The sequence continues at coordinate 3,497 of CAZULD010000125.1, forward strand.
AGTTGAAGAAAGAATACAGCAATGGCTGGCTTCTCAATCTACAGGGCGGGTACGGTACATCCGACCGTTATCTTGCCCGTGCATTCGCATCGTGGTTCTCGCCAACAACCGGTGTAATAATCACGGGTCTTACCAATAACCTCAACGACAATCGCACGCCTGGTAAAAACGACAGTTGGACACCCGAGAGCATGCCATCAGGCACTCAGTCTCACCGCGAGGTCGGCATTAGTTATAACCATGAGTCGATCGACCGGAAAGTCGAGGCAAGCGGCTCTTTTCAGTTAGCCGGAAGCAGCAGGGATTACTCTACGTCGACATCGAGCACTCAGTTTCTCAGCACTGGCGACACCTATGAACGTCGTTTTTCCGATACAAAGTCATCACACTTTTCATTCACTACAGGGCATAGCGGAGGCATCACAACAAAGCAACAGCATCGTTTTTATCTAAGCCTCGTCGGAGATTATTCCAAGAGCGATAACTTCGGGAACTCACTTTCCGGCGCATTCAACAGCGATTATTCCGACATCACGCGCCAAGCTCTGGACGCAATATATTCCAATGGTTCGGTAGAAGAACTTAAAGCCGTGGTCAACCGCGCAAAAAAACTCAACGAAGGTTCACTCCATTCCGGTAGTGTCACTGTCCGTCCCTCGGTGGCGTTACGCATTCCTAATTCTAATGAAAGAATCTTTTTAATTACCGGCTTCACCTATGTTGGATCGAAACACCGCAGTTGGGACGACTATCTGATCAATTACGGCGCAAATTCCACTCCGGCTGAACGTCGACGCCAATATACAGACGAATCACCCAATTATCGGAAAGAATGGAATGCCAGAGTCGGTTATAGCCGTCCAATGAAGAGCGCAGTCTTTAACCTCAACTATGAATATACTTTTGCCGACAAAGCTAAGGATTCATATATGTATGCTCTTGATCGCCTCGAGGACATGGGCGCATTCGGTGTTCTGCCGGAAGACTATGCCTCAACTCTTGACCCTTCGAATTCATATACATCGACAACTCAAACCAACAGTCATGTGCTGAGCCTGACATACCAATGGTATAAAAACCGCGATAATGACGCCTTCCGTTTCTACTTGATGCCCTCTGCCGGAGTTGATCACCATCGCTTGGACTACTGGCGCGAGAACCGCTCATACCTTGTAAAACGTACATCATTTATTATCCCGCGTACTTTCAGCACGGCATGGTTTCTTTACTCCTTCGGTAAATCAGAAAA
>CAZULD010000125.1:4845-6504 GCA_964621135.1 uncultured Bacteroides sp.
TCCCGCGTACTTTCAGCACGGCATGGTTTCTTTACTCCTTCGGTAAATCAGAAAATGCTTCTCCCAACTATTTTAACAATACGCTCAATTATCGTTTCATCCTTAACACTGAGGAACCGGAACTTCTTCATCTTGTCGATGTCATCAACGATTCAGATCCTCTGAATATACAGGAGGGCAATCCGGATCTCAAAAATTCCCTGACGCAGAGTCATTATCTGGAATGGGGATTCGTACCATACGGCAAACCGATTACCAATAAATTAAGTTTAAATTTCACATCTGTGTCCAACGACCTTGTGCGTGGTTATATCTATAACACACAAACCGGTGTCCGCCGCTATCGTACATATAATGTAAGCGGGAACTACAATACATCAGTGTCAGACTACTTCAACTGGGAGTTTGGAGCAGCAAAAAGATTCAGCCTGTCGTCATCGACAAACTGGAGTCTTTACAACTACACCGACATGATAGGTATCAACGCAGAGTCCCCGACAAAAGCTCAGGTCCGCAACACGTCTATCAGTGAAGATCTCCGCTTAAATTACGCGATAGCCAAGCAAACTCTTACGGTCTTCGGCTCAGTAACCCACCGACACACTACATCCGAAAGCTCTGACTTCAACACTATAAATGCTCAGCATTACAAATACGGAGTAAGCGGCATCTTCACACTTCCTGCCGGCTTCGGGATCAGTTCCGACATATCGTTCTATAAACGCGTAGGATATGGAGTCCGCGAACTTGACACTACAGATGCAGTCTGGAACTTGCGCCTGAGCTACGTCCCGCGCGGAAACAATCACTGGCTATTCGCCGCAGACGGATTTGACCTGCTCCACAATCTATCCAACGTCCACTACAACGTAACTGCGACCGGCCGAACCGTCAGCTATACCAATTCCCTACCCCGATACTTTATAGTTACCGTTCAGTATCGCCTCAACATTCAGCCGAAGAAATAACATAGGCCTTTATAGACAAAATGACGGTGAGCTTGATTTCAAGCCCACCGTCGCATTTCATATAGGTTGTACTTATTCTTTTGTAAATGGCATCTTGAGTCTGTCCATCAATGATAGACGAGGAGGTTGGATATGAACCGAAACCTTAGGCGATGTGCGGTTCAGGAAAATTATCGACGAGTGAAGCACTATGGCTATCCACTCCTCAAATGGTACGATAGCGTGAATGCGAGAGAGAGGAATTTTTGAAAACGGCGAATTCTCACCAAGACTGCGGATGACAAGACTGTCAGTGTCCATATCTACTGAAATATCGTGATGTGTAGCGATATCATCGAATAGAAGCGCGAAATCAAGACAATCCGGGCTCTTGGGGAGCTTGCGATACTTCTTGTAGAGGGTTTCGATAACTTGTTTTGTGATCATTACTCTTAATTACTCTATCTTTTACTCTGTCATTAATAATTATTGAGCCTGATGGGGCGTGGAGGTGGTCTACGGATCTCATCGGCAGAAAAACATGATGAAAGAGAGAATAGCTCTTGTCGAAGTCAAACCGTTCTTAAAATTAAAACCCCGCTCATCAAAAAAAGTTTGAGCGGGGTTTTAATATTTTTAAATTATTTTCATCGGACTGTTATGCGAGGAAGCCTAGCAGTACGCCGGCGGCTACTGCTGAGCCGATTACGCC
>CAZULD010000126.1:0-6459 GCA_964621135.1 uncultured Bacteroides sp.
CGCTCTACAAGATCAGCCTTGCCGGGATCATCTGAGTTGAAAACGAGATCGACGCATGCGCGGTCGAGCGCAACAGGATCGAGCGATGCGAGTACGCCGAGATCGGCCATCTTGGGAGCTGCGGGATCGCCGTTACAGTCGCAATCGACAGAGAGGCGGTTGGCAACGTTGATGTAGAGGATGTGGTCACCGCTGTAGTCAATCACTGCCTTGGCTGCTTCAGCCATCGACTCTATAAAGTCCTGCTGCTCGGGAAGGTTAGCCCAGAGAGAGTCTACGTTCTCAGTCTTACCGGCAGTGTGGATATAGGCTTTGCCTGCTGAAGATGCGATACCGATCGAGATATTTTTGAGCGCGCCTCCGAAGCCGCCCATCTGGTGGCCTTTGAAATGCGAGAGAACGACGATGAAGTCATAATCGGCAAAGTTTTTACCAACGATGTCTTTGGTAAGATGTTTACCTCCGACAACAGGAATCTCGATCTGGCCTTCGGCGTCCATGATGTCAACCCCCGCAAGATCAGTGAAGCCGTGCTCTTTGGCAGCTTTGAGATGAGCCTCAGTCGCATTACGGTTACCGGCATAAGCAGTGTTGCACTCAATAAATGTGCCATTGACGAGACGGACAAAATCAGCAATGAGAGCAGTGTCGAGATGATTCGATTTATTCGACTCTCCGGTTGAAATTTTGATACCTACCTTGTTGCCTTCGGCTTTGCGTCCGAGAGCTTCATAGACTTTGACAATACTTTGGGGGGTTATGTCCTTGATATAATAGACAGTGGGAACGGAGTCAGCCGTCTCGGTCGCTGAAGCGGTATCGGTCTGATTGTTGACTTTGGATGAGCAGGCTGCCAGCGTCAGCATTGCGGCTGCAAGTGCAGCAAAAGATATTTTTTTCATAATCGGATGGTGTGGTTTAGTTCAATATGGCTGCAAAGTTATTGATTAGGGCGAATTTATGCAAATTTTAGGTCCGGCATACGCCCGATTTTTGTAATTTCGCGTTCAGATTCATATATACGTAATGATCCTGCCACTGATCAGACATATTGTCTCAGCCTCGCTCGACGTAGTTTTCCCGCGTGTGTGCCGTGTTTGCGGTTGCAGCCTGGGTCCGGGCGAGTCGCTGATGTGTCCGGCATGTCTTGCTATGCTGCCACGGACTCATCTCGACAGTATTGAATTCAACACTCTCCATCATCGCATCGGCGGCACACATGAGATCGACATTGCGGCAGGATGGTTCTACTATTATAAAGACAGCGACTACGCAAAGCTGATTTACGAGGCAAAGTACGGCGACAGACCGGCAACAGCCAAACGTCTTGGCGAAATGTATGGTGCGGAACTGGTGACGGCAGGCTTTGGCGGACGATGGGACGTGATGCTACCCGTGCCGCTGCACCGCGATAAACGCCTTAGACGAGGATATAATCAGAGCGAGGAAATTGCACGAGGGCTGGCTTCGCGACTCGGATGTGATGTCGGCGACAATCTTATAGCCATTAAGCGACACTCTACGCAGACTCACCGCACAGGCGTGGAACGCTACCGCAACGTCGAAGGCAGCTTCGGAGTGAAACACGCCGAGGAACTGGACGGTTTGGCAGTAGTCATCGTAGATGACATCATCACTACCGGATCAACGATATTGGATTGTGTCAACGCGATCTGCGCAGACTCAAAACCCCGTTCAATCAGTGTGCTGACTCTCGGAGTAACGCATATGCGCTGAGGCCTCGAGCCTATTCGGCTGTGAGGATAAAGAGGGGCGACGTAGTGAAGCGGGGAAGAGCGCTTAGGTGAATACCCGGACCGAGGGGTGACTGACTGAGAGTGTGACCGGCGCGGATAAGCGCAGCGGAAACTGTTTCGAGGGCTATCTCAGGACAGTTATTGTCATGGCTCAGATGACAAAGGAAGATATGGGACAAAGCGGGGCCGGCAACCCCGGCGAGATAGTCGGCCGTCACGGCGTTGTCAAGATGTCCGAGTTCAGAGGCGATGCGAGCCTTAAGATGCTCGGGATATGATCCACGACGCAACATCTCGGCATCATAATTTGCCTCAATCATCAGAGCATTGGCCGAACGGATATAATAGTCGGCACGCTCGGTGATTCGTCCGGTATCGGTAACGATCACGAAGTTGACACCGGCCCCGGTTATGGAGTAACCGACGTTATCGGTGCCGTCATGGGACACTTCAAAAGGAGTGATCGTTAGGCCGGCTGCTTCGAAAGTGAACTCTTTGAAGATGGGCGAATGATAATCTTTGATGCGACGCGAGATATTGTGGCGGCGTAGCAAGCCGTTGAGAGTCTTTGGTGTGCAGAAGAGTTTGAAATGGCGGTTGGCGCGGAGGAAGGAGTAAGCATATTTGACATGATCACCATGGTCATGGGTAAGAATTATACCTTTGACGGACGACATGTCTATGCCGTTATGGAGCAACGAGTCTACGACGAATTTGCTGTCGACGCCCGCATCGATGAGAAGTCCGGCCGAGTCTGTGCCGATGTAGGCGCAGTTGCCGCTGCTACCGCTGCCAAATGAAATGAAACGCAGAGCTCGACGCGCAGAGAGGCTTCCTAAGTCAATGTCAGAGATCTCGGGATCGCTGTCCTTGGCGGCAGGTGTGGTCAGTTCGGCAATAATTGATCCGGCTATGTCATCACGGGAGATGTCGACATAGTCGAAGAGTCCGGGGAGATCGTCGAGCTGGCGTGACAGGCGTCGGTTGCGTTTGGGTTCGGGCATAGCGGGATTGTTTCAGGAGAAGAGGAGGAAGATTGTGGGAATTTTATCGTAGTTGTATTGTGCTTTTTTCCAAGCGTCGAGTGAGCGGGTGATGATGGACTGGCGCGGGCCACTGATGTCTGAAGCTACACAGAGAAGCATATCGCCGGGCAGACGGCGGCAAAGGTCTTCGATCAGACGACGGTTGCGATAAGGCGTTTCAATGAATATCTGGGTCTGGCGTTCGCGACGGATGCGGCGCTCCATCTCTTTGAGAGCCGCGGCGCGACGTGAGTCGTCAATCGGAAGATAGCCGCAAAATGCAAATGACTGGCCGTTGAAGCCTGAAGCCATCAGTGACATGATGATGCTCGACGGGCCGACGAGGGGCACTACTTCGAAGCCATGACGCTGAGCGAGAGCTACGAGATCTGAACCGGGATCGGCAACGGCGGGACAGCCTGCCTCACTGATCACACCGACATCGAAACCCTGACGAAGAGGGGCGAGCATTGCCTCGACCTCGGTTGGCGCCGTATGCTCGTTGAGCTCGACAAACGACAGGCTGTCGATGTCAATGGAGCGGTCGCAGGACTTGAGAAAGCGACGCGCCGAGCGGATATTCTCGACGACGAAGTGGCGGACCGTGGTGATCAACCTGATGTTATGGGCAGGCAGAACGTCGGTGACCGGAGTGTCGCCCATCGGGACAGGGAAAAGATAGAGTCGTGGCATTGCGTCGTTGGTCTGAAGAGTCATAAAACTCGGCGCCGGAGCAGATTGAGCTGACCCCGGCGCCGATTGTGATGTCAGAGTTATCAGGAATTATTCGATGCCCTGGATGAAGTTGAGTGAATGGTTTTTCACCTTGTTGTTACCAAGAAGCATCTTGAAGGGATCGGCTGTTCCGAGGCCCATTGTGCGGTTGAAACGCTGAGCGTATTCGTCGAAGGTGTAAGGACGGCTTTCGTCAGAAACGTTCTTGACTTCGAATACAACAATCGCGTTGTTGGCAGCGACGGGACCTACGACCTTACCTTCGGGAGCACCGGCGATAGCACCCTGAAGAGCGCTTTCACGGATACCGATTGTAGCGACGCGGGGAGAAACGAAGATTACATCACCTTCGCTCACTTCGCCTCCGAAGAGCTGAGCGTAAGAAGCGACATCGTTCGCTTTACCGGCAAACTGAGCTACGAGAGCGTCGCCTGCTTTGGTTGCCGTAGCCTTGCGTTCAAGTTCGGCGCGGATAGCAGGAGCGTTCCAGGGCATGAAGTCGTTGTAGATGTCTTTAACTGCGATAGCCATGAGGTAAGACTGCTTGGCATCGCCGATAACGGGAGAAACCTGGCCCTTCTTGGCGTTCATAACCCACTTGACTGCGGGACGGCTGTCAGAAACATTGGCGATGTGAGCCGATGAGTTGGTAACGTTGGCAGGGAGCACTGAGTAACCGGCTTCGGCTGCGTTGGCCGAGAAGTCGTCGCCGCTTGAGTTAGCAGAGAGGAATGTGCGGAGGTCGTTGTTGAGTTTCTCCAGTGTGGCAGCCGAGGGATCGACTGTGTAGTTGATCACTGCAAAATCGTAGACAGTCACGGGAGCCTGACGGCGGTTAACTTTGAAGACCTGTGCTACGGGCTGACCTTGAACAGTGTCGTTGAGGACAGTCGGAGTGCCGACAGCAGCGCCGAGCCATGCGTCGCGGAGACGGCTGTCGATGTTAGTTGTTACGAGTGAAACCCACATGCTGTCCTGACCCTGAGTGTCAGCGCCTGCAACAAAGTCGGCCCATGCTGCGCCGCCTTTGAGAGCGTCGACGATGCTGTCAGCGTCGGCGGGATTGCGGAGAGCGAGAACTGAAACGTTGATCGAGTCAACTTCTTCAGTTGTGCCGAAACGTTTTGCGATCTGATAAGAATCGCGTGTGCTGCTGATGATTTCAGCCTGACCGTTCTCGGCTTCGGCAAGGAAGTCGCGGAGTCGCTTGTTGTTGATGCGAGAGGCGGTAGTATTCTCGCGGTTGGCTACAAATCGGCTGTCAGCATCGATGGCAGCGAGGCCTTCAGTAGCGTTGAGGGCAACGATGGCATCCTCAACAGCCTGCTGACCGGCGAGACGGTCGTCGCTCGAGGGCTCGATCACTACATATATATAATCTACGAGGCGAGTCTCTTCGTCGAGACGATAGGCGTTCTTGTCGTTTTCCCAAGCAGCCTTGATATCGTTATCGTCAACCTTTGCTTCTTCAGACGAAAGAGTGTTGTAACCCTTGGTTGCGTAAGCGATGTGGCGGGTTGCGGCGTTATCATCATAAGTGCTGCGGGCGTCGAGCTCGTTGGCTGTGTAAAGGCCCTGTACGAGACCATAGAATTTCTGCTGGAGGATAGCGTCCTCAACATCCTTTTCAGTCTGGGCCCAGAGAGCTGCGAGCTGGTTTGAACTTTCGGGGGGAAGGTTGTACTTGGCGGGATTCTTGATAGCGTCGAGCACACCCTTGCCGTCGATGCGGTCAAAACCGAGGTTCTGAGAAAGAGTGTAGATAAACTGCTGTGCAGCGGGATGAGGCATCACGCCTGTCATAGCTTCAGAAATCTCGTTGTCAGAAACACGGAGACCGAGTTCTTCGAATTCCTGTTTGAGAAGTTCCTGACCGAGGAGGCCTTGAATAACGTTCTGTGCGAGCTCGTCGTTGTCGACATTCTGGTTATAGTTACGAGCCTGTTCGTTAGCACGTTCGAGCTGCTGCTGATAGAGAGTCAGGTCGACTTTCTTGCCTTTAGCTTCGGCGATAGTTGTGCCTGAGCCGAAGTAGGTGCGGCCTGAAGTTAGGAAGTCTCCAAGGATAAATGCAAGCAAAGCTACGATGATGATCACGAAGAGCATCACTGATTTGCTTCTGATTTTTTCTAAGGTTGCCATTGATTGTTATAAAGAGTTTGGTTTATATTCGTGTTGATTGGCTCGAAATTAGCGCACAAAGATAAGATTTTTTTGTCAGCATTCAAAGCCAAAGGGCGAAATAATTGCTTATTCCGCCAAAAACGAGGCCCGAAGGCCCGCCAAGGGAGTCTCTACGGAGTGCGTCTTACTTCGCAGCGGGAATCTTGTCGATACGTGCCTGATGGCGTCCGCCCTCGAAAGGAGTGTTGAGGAAGGTGTCGACGATTCGGGTTGCCAGTTCCGGAGATATGAAGCGTGCCGGAAGCACGAGGACGTTGGCGTCGTTGTGGGCGCGGGCCAGACGGGCGAGTTCCACATCCCAGCATAGAGCGGCGCGGACACCCTGATGCTTGTTGAGTGTCATACCGATGCCGTTGCCTGATCCACAGATAGCTATAGCGGGATAGACTTCGCCTTTCTCCACGGCTTCGGCACAAGGGTGTGCGAAATCGGGATAGTCGCAACTATCGGCGCTGTTAGTGCCGAAATCTATAAAAATGTGGCCGTTAGCCTCGATATAGCCTTCAAGAAGAGCCTTAAGCTCGTAGCCTGCGTGATCGCTGCAGAAACCGATCGGCTTGTCTTCGATTGTGATTGACATTGATTTTATGTAGCTTTATAATAAAATTAAAGATTAAAAATTGCACAAAAATAGCAAAAAACGCGGAGACTTGTGGTGGAAATCAAAAAAAACGACTAACTTTGCATCGAAATAAACACTCCGGGCCCAGGTGGCGGAATGGTAGACGCGCTCGTTTCAGGTGCGAGTGCTGCGAGGC
>CAZULD010000127.1:0-6422 GCA_964621135.1 uncultured Bacteroides sp.
CAGACTGATAGTCAGATTTAGGAATCTTGTTGAGGAAGGGGATCAATACGAGAGAAAGTACCGGGATAAGGTAAACGAAGAATGCACGGTGCCATGTGTGTTCGAGTTCGCCGGCTACGAGGAAGCCTACGGCAAATGTTGCGAGCACGAGGGCGATGTTGCCGATAGCCGAGATGATACCCATCTGTTTCATACGGTACTTGCCGGTGAATACGTCGGCGATAAGACCGGTCGAGAACGGGAGGATAAGACCGCAACCTGCGCCGAGAAGACAGCTAAGCCAGATAAGGCCTGTCAGAGAGTTACAGAAGATTGACCACGCTCCGGCAACAAGATAGAGAATTGTGCCTGCTGCGATTACCGCAACTTTGTGGCGGCTTTCGGAAAGTTTACCCGAAAGAAGCACGAACGGGATGATTACTAAGTTGGGAAGCACCGTCAGCAGCTGAATCTTGAAGTCGGTTGCATCGTGGAAAATTGAGCGCAAGCTTCCCTCGATCGGGGTCACGGCCAGACCTGGAAGGTCAACGGCAAGAGAAAGTGACCAAATCGCAAGTACGACCATCATAGAGATGGTACCTTTACCAGTTTTGACTTGCATAGTTGAAATGTTTTAAAGAGTTTAATATTTTAGTTGATTGTACTTATTCTGTTACGGTCACACGATCACCGTTGAACACACCCAGACCGAGTTTCTTCATAACGGCCTTCACGGCAGCCTGAGCTTTAACCGAGTTGCCTGCGACATCCAATGGGGGAGCGAATGCAGCGATACCCATTACGCCGGGCATTACGCCGAGCACACCGCCGCCTACGCCGCTCTTTGCAGGAATACCTGAGGTGTAGAGCCAGTCGCCGGTGTTCTGATAGAAGCCGACAGATGAGATAAGAGTTGTGATTTTAGGAGCGAGCTCGGCGTCGAATACCTGTTCGCCGGTCACAGGGTTCTTACCGCCGTTGGCGATAGTGCCTGCGCAGATCGCAAGCTGTTCGGCGGTGATGCCTACCGAGCACTGGCGGGTATAGAGGTCGAGGCTCATAGGCACATCGTCATAGATGCGGTTGTAATTCTTGAGCAGCCATGCGATAGCACGGTTGTTGAAGTTTGTATCGGACTCAGACTTGTAGAGCTCGTCGAGTACTTGAGCTTCAGAGCCGCAAAGGGCAGCGATATTGTTGATGATAGCTTCCCATTTGCCCCATGAGTCACCCTGAGGTTCGACCATCGAGCATGCTGTGATAGCGCCTGCGTTGACAAGCGGTGTCGAGGGGTGATCATTTTCGAGAAGGATAGCGAAGATCGAGTTGAAAGGCAGACCTGTTGCGTCTGCACCGATCTGTTTGAGAACTGCGTCAGCGCCCTTCTGCTTGAGGACGAGGATGGCGGTGAGAACTTTTGACACTGATTCGATGCCGAATTTGTATGCGGTATCGCCGACGCTGATAACAGTGCCGTCGAGCAGTGTCACACTAAGACCGAAAAGATTCGGGTCGATATTTGCAAGGAACGGGATGTAATCGGCGTTGTGGCCGCCTGTGATATCCTTACATTCGGCATAGGCTTCTTCTACAGCCGCCTTGATTTGGGCTTTGGTAATAGTCTTGTCCATGTTAGTTAGTAATAAAATTTTGTATACGTTTATAAGTGCATTTGATTTATAAACATCGAAACTCGTTTTATTGTTCAGATTCAGATCTATGATTGTCCGATATAATAAGTCATCGCGGCTACGCTTGCTGATAGAGCAAATGCGTAGCCGCGAGAGTGTTATATAATGTTTTAGTAAAAATCAGCGGAGGAAACTCGGGGCGTGGAGGTAAACTCCGAAGGCGAGTCCGACGTTCCAGTTTCTTGCCGGTTCGGACGAATAATTTGCGTAAGCCGTGAGGGTGGCGAATGGAAATTTATATGATATGTCGGCCTCACCGTAGAACACGGGGTGGGAGAACCAGTTGCCGTAAGACGCCGATCCGTCGGCATGCTCGAGTATCTTTCTTAGCGGCATGAAGCCCGAGCATAATATTCTGGCCGATAGATTGTCGTTATAGCGATAGATAGGAGCTACGGCGGCAGCGATGAAACTGTTGGCTCTGAACGCGGGATTGAATGCGTTGTCCGCCGCCGGAGTGGGCGTGTATGACGGCGCACTGATTATTGAGGCGTTATAGCTGTTGTATAATTTGCGGGTCGACAGCATGATGTCGCTTTCGATGCCGAGTGACCAACGGCGTCCGATCGTCAGATAGTTGCGGGTCACTGATTCCAACTGCAGCCATTTGGGTTTTGAACGGTCGATTGTTTCGCTGCCGGGATCACGGAGCGAATGAGTGCCGGTGACTCCCATAGCCGTTATGCGGTAGTGGCGTCCGCTCGTGGGGAAGTTGACTTCGTCGAGCGTACTGGATTCGTATGTCGCATAGATTTGTGCGAGTTTGTGAAGTGACCGGTAACGTCCGAAGGTGAATTCGCGTGATGTGATGCTGCGGTAGTATGAATCATTCAGACTTCCGTAGCCCGCGCCTATGTCGACTTTACCGAGATAGCCGGCTTCGGTCGACCAACTGAGGCGTCCGAAATATTGATGTCCGATAATGAAACTCGGCACACGGGTTTCGTAGAACATATAGTCGTCATCGTAGAATTTTCGACGCGATGCGACAGCCATTACCGATATGCGCGATGCTGCAGCCGTAGGCAGATAGATGTGACCGTTGAGCATAGCGGCCATGTCGCTTTGGCCCAACCACGCGCTAAGTTCTGCTCCCAGAGAGTTGAAACTAAGGGTTGAGTAGCCGGCCGAAAGGAAAATGTAGCTGTTGTTTGACGACGTAAGGTAGCCGCCGAACGATGCGCGGAAGTCATTCTTGACCGAGGCTTTCAGGTCAAGATCAAAGAGTCCGGTCGAATCTACTTGATGAGCCTGTACGGTCAAATCGCGGAGTTTGCCGGTCGACAGGGCAATATAGTAGGCCTGACGGGCATCGTCGAGAGACAGAGAGTCATGACGGAAACGACGGCGGAACAGATAGTCGATGAATTCATTCTGTTTCGGGGAGCCGCCAGTGACGGATACATTGCCGAAGCGCAGATATGGAGTCTGTGATTTGAACACATCGCGGCGAAGGTCGCGCGTAGTCGAATCTGTGCGGGCATAGATACGCGACTTTATCGAGTCGATCATCGCTATGGTGTTGTCATAGCCGATCTTGTATATCTTGCGGGCCTGCGGAAAGTCGAGGAGCCCGAACTCGTTGAGGTCAAGACGCAGCTTGATGCCTTCGTCTGCGGGGAGATTATAATCGTTGTTCTGAATGATGAGATTACTGAGCTGGTCGATGATAGAAGTTTGCGGACCGGTTTCTTCGGTAGAAACGTCGACACCAATCATGATCGAGGGGGCAAATACGCTTCGCATCACATCGACGGGGAAATTGTCGTAGATGCCACCGTCATAGAGGAGCGCTCCGTCGACTTCGGTAGGCTGGAATACGGCCGGAAAACTCATTGATGCCCTGATAGCATCCCCGACCGAGCCGGAAGAGAGAACTTTCTTGCGCTTGGCAGCAACGTCGGACGCTACGCAGCGGTAGGGGACCATCAGGTTGTCGAACGATCCACCGATCTGAGCGGTGTAAGGCGAGAAAAGTTCCATGAAAGCGAAGTTCATAGGCAAGGGTGATATCAGACTCTGGGGAACTTTCGATGCCACAGTGTCGCCTATCGAAATAGATGCCATTGCCGGTGTCTGACGTCCGCGGTTGAGATAGAAACTCAGATTAGGATCAATCGTGCCGGTCGACCAGTAGCTGAACGATTGAGACAAAATCAGATCCATCATTTCCTCGGTGGCGTAGCCGCAGGCATAAAGACCGCCGACAATCGAACCCATAGATGTTCCGGCTACATAGTCGATCGGAATACCGTTTTCTTCGAGTGCCTTGATCACGCCTATGTGAGCGATGCCTTTTGCTCCGCCGCCGCTGAGGACGAGGCCGACCGACTGATGGGGTTTCACACTGATGCTGTCGGTCGATTGGGCTCGGCCGACAGTGAGGGAGGAGAGAAAGAGAATGAGAATAGATAGATAGCGCGACATCGTTGTCCATTTCTCCGTTCGAGACGGAATCTCTCAATGTGGTGAATAAATAGTTGAACTGTATAATATGTCTAACGCTTGAAGTGGTCAGATGGTTTTATCGACGCTGTCGGTAATGAATGAATCTTTGAATCCGAGGAAGTAAAGTACACCGTCGAGACCGATAGACGACAGCGACTGAGAAGCGTTCTGTTTTACTTTCGGTTTGGCGTGGAAGGCTATGCCGAGGCCGGCAGTAGCGAGCATGGGAAGGTCGTTGGCTCCGTCGCCGACGGCGATAGTCTGCTTGATGTCGATATTCTCGACCTGAGCAATGATTCTTAACAGCTCGGCTTTGCGCTTACCGTCGACAATGTCACCGACATAGCGGCCGGTCAGTTTTCCGTCGACGATCTCGAGTTCGTTGGCATAGATATAGTCAAATCCGTAGAGCTGCTTGAGATAGTTGCCGAAATATGTGAAGCCGCCGGAGAGGATGGCCGTCTTGTAGCCCGTACGTTTCAAGACGTGCATGAGCCGGGCGACTCCTTCGGTAATAGGAAGATTTTCGGCGATCTCACGCATGACGCTTTCATCGAGCCCCTTGAGCAGGGCGACGCGCTCGGTGAAACTCTCACGGAAATCTATCTCGCCGCGCATCGCACGCTCGGTTATGGCTTTAACTTTATCACCGACACCGGCCCGCATGGCAAGCTCGTCGATCACCTCGGTTTCTATCAGAGTAGAGTCCATGTCGAAGCAAACCAGACGGCGGCAGCGGCGGTAGACATTATCCTCCTGTAGGGAGATATCGAAACCCTCTTTGGCCGAGATTGCCATGAAATGACTTTGCAACTCGGCAGTGTCGGTCGGATTGCCGCGCACGGAAAATTCGATACATTGTTTCGAGAGCGGCTCTTTATCCTCTTCGAGGGGCATACGGCCGGTAAGACGGCGAATGCTGTCGATGTTGAGTTCCTGACGGGCAATCTCGTGAGTGACAAGTGCTATATGGCGTGCGCTCAGCCGGCGTCCGAGTATGGTGATAATCCATCGGTTTTTGCCTTGCATGGATACCCATTCTTCGTAAGCATCGGTAGTGATGGGATTGAAGCGGATCTGAACGTTGAGCTCGTATGCCTTGAATAACAGGTCCTTCATCAGGTCGCCGGAGACCTTTGATGATGTTTTGAACAGAATGCCGAGGGAGAGTGTATGATGAATGTCGGCCTGACCGATGTCAAGAACCTGCGCGTCATAGCGCGACAGGATTTCAGTCAGGGCTGATGTAACACCGGGACGGTCGAATCCCGAGATGTTGATAAGGATCAGTTCGGTTTTCATAACGTTTTTGAATTTCGACCGACAAAGAAAAGCAAAAAAAATCACCGCTCCAAATATCCGGCGGATTAATCGGAATTTTTTATCAGGCTAAACCGAACGGTAGCGTTGCGGTGTTATTCATATAGATTCCCCTAACTTATATTGACAAATATATTATGACAGATAAAAAACAGATCTCTCCGAAAGAACTCGCCGAGCAAAAGCACTTTGATCGGGAGGACGGAGAATTCATGCAGATGGCGATCGATCTTTCGGTCAAAAATGTAGATGAAGGCGGCGGCCCGTTCGGAGCCGTAATTGTCCGTGACGGCGAAGTCGTCGCTACCGGAGTCAACCGTGTGGTTGCAAATAATGATCCGACGGCTCATGCCGAAGTGTCGGCGATAAGGAACGCCTGTCAGCATCTTCAGACATATCAGCTCGACGGTTGTACGATCTACAGTTCGTGCGAACCGTGTCCGATGTGTCTCAGTGCGATTTACTGGGCCGGAATAAAAAGATTGTGCTACGGTAATACCAAAGACGATGCGAAGGCGATTGATTTCGACGACTCATTTATTTACGATCAGCTTGATCTGGACTATGATCAGCGGTCAATAAAGTGTGAACACTTTATGCGCGATGCAGCTCAGCAGGCTTTCAGAAAGTGGGCCGAGAAAGAAGATAAGATCCCATATTAAAAAGTTTTCAGTTTTTATATAAATGAAGAGGCCCGGAGTTCAAAACTCCAGGCCTCTTGTCGTATCTTGCTAAAGGGCAGAGATTACATCATGCCGCCCATGCCTCCCATACCGCCTGCGGGCATTGCGGGAGCTGCGTTTTCTTCTTTTTTGTCGGCGATCACACACTCAGTGGTGAGGAACATA
This sequence comes from uncultured Bacteroides sp., assembly GCA_964621135.1. Classification (GTDB taxonomy): domain Bacteria; phylum Bacteroidota; class Bacteroidia; order Bacteroidales; family Muribaculaceae; genus CAG-873. Next base: position 6,287 of record CAZULD010000127.1, read on the forward strand.
CCGGCGATCGAAGCTGCGTTTTCAAGAGCTACACGGGTAACCTTCGCAGGGTCGATCACACCTGCGGCGAGCAGGTTTTCATAAGTGTCGGTGCGGGCATTGTAACCGAAGTCACCCTTGCCTTCGCTGACTTTCT
>CAZULD010000128.1:0-6411 GCA_964621135.1 uncultured Bacteroides sp.
TGTCAGGACCGATGTGGCGGTAGAGCTCATTGACGAAAGCCTGACAGAAGCGCATCACTTCCATGTCGCTTTTGCCGCGGGGCGAGAAGTCGCTGCCGCCTTTCGCGCCGCCCATGGCGAGCGTGGTGAGCGAGTTTTTGAAGGTCTGTTCGAACGCGAGGAATTTAAGGATCGAGAGGTTGACCGACGAGTGGAAGCGGATGCCGCCCTTGTACGGGCCGATGGCGTTGTTGTGCTGAACGCGGTAGCCCATGTTGTTTCTCACTTTGCCGTGGTCGTCAACCCACGATACGCGGAATGTGTAGATTCGGTCGGGGATGCAGAGGCGTTCGAGCAGGTTATAACGTTCGAATGTAGGCACTTTGTCGTACACGTCGGCGATTGATGTTACAACTTCTTCTACTGCCTGCAGGTATTCCGGTTCGTTGGGGAAGCGACCCTTAAGGTCTTCGATAAATCCTTTGACGTTCATTTTCTTTGAGATGATTAGTCTATTGGTTTATTATATAATATGATATCTATGTGTTCGTAGTGGCATAATGCCGCTTGTTGCGGCGTTTATGCCTCAAAATTACGCAAAATAATTCATTCCGGCAAATATTTGTTGACATTGCCGGGTAATAACGTCAAAATGTATCGTCGGTGAGTCTCAGCTCGATATGGCCTATCTTAAGATCGGCCGCGAGCATGAGCGGCAGGCGAGTCAGAGGGTCGACGTGGGCCGTTATCGGATAGTCCGTCGTTTCGCCTCCGTAGCTGAAGTTGAACGTCGCCTTATATGTGTCCGATCCTTCGTAAGATCCGATCCCGTCGTAAGTGATGTTGAGGCTCTGCGATCCGCCCCCCGGCAGGGCAATGGTGAGACACACGTTTTGCCCCGGCGTCATATCGGCGAAATCAATCTGGCGGAAGTAATAGAACATCGCCAGCATGTCGGTCGATATTGAAATAGCCTCCATCGTTTCGTCAGATGCGTCGAGAGTGCCTGCGCCCATAGTGTTTTTGAATAGCGCAGGATTAGCGAAATCGACCGATGCGTTGCATCCTATATCGGGCTTCGCATACCATCCGTTGGCGTATGTTACCGTTTCGCGGCTCAGTGACTGCGTCGGAGTCATCGATGAGCAAAGTGTATCGCTGATCGCATATACATGGCCGCCGATAGGCACACTCTGGCCGTTGAGCGTACCGGTGAAGTTGTCGCCGTCGAGCGAAAGATCTATTGAGATCGTGCCGGCCGTGATTTTAATGAAGCCGTAGTGATAGTCGGCCTTGTATGACAGAGTCTGATCCGGCATTGTGATCGGCCGGGCGGCTGAAGCCATGAGCGGCAGCAGCACTGCGGCTGCTATGTTCGCTAAACGTTTCATGATGGATGGCGTTTAAAATGTTGAGATACGCTTTGATCGGAAAAAAGAATCCGGATGCGAAAAAAAGTCATGCTTTTCCCCTGCATCCGGATTAGATTATAGTTGAATATTTGGTTATGATGTGGTTTGGAGCGTTGTTTTAATCTTTTGTCAGAACGTAGATTGCTCCGTCGTAGTCAGGCTCGTTGGTGATTTCGCTGACCAGATCAGAGTAGATCACGTTGCGCTTTTCGTCGAGAATGAGCACTGCGCGGGCTAAAAGTCCGGCGAGAGGGCCGTCGACCATCGTGAGGCCGTACTGCTTGCCGAAATCAGGCGAACGGAACGCTGATGCGGGGATCACACCGTCGATGCCTTCTGCCGTGCAGAAACGGGTCATCGCAAAGGGGAGGTCCATAGAGACACAGAGCACTACAGTGTCTTTGAACTTGGCTGCTTCCTGATTGAAACGGCGGACCGAAGCCGCACACACTGCCGTGTCAAGGCTCGGGAATACGTTCAGCACGATTTTCTTGCCTTCGAAGTCTTTTTCGGTGATCTCTTTGAGATTTTTGTCTGTGAGTTTGAACTCGGGGGCTTTCTCGCCAGCTACGGGCACTGTGCCGTAAGTCTTGACGGCCGTACCGTTGAAAAATATTGTTTCCATATCTGTTTTTTACTTTGTTATAATTTCTTGTTCAGTCGGCTAAATCCGCCGTTTCCTTTATAACAAAGTCAGCTATCGCATTGTTGTCGCCGATGATCAAATCTTTCACAATGCCGTCGCGGTCACAGACCATCACCACGGGTAACACCGTCGCTCCGCAGTCGCGTATCAGCCCGCGGGCGCTCATCAGCACAAATTCGCCCGGACGCAGGCTATCCGATACTTTTTCTATCTCCTCGGCGTCATTTCCGCCGAATGCCATGATAAGGTCGGTTCTCGTCGCGGCTGAGTCTACGCCGGCTCGCAGTTGGCTGATTATGTCTGCCGTCTTTTCGTTGCCGGAATCAAGGAGTGCGATGACCGTCGGAGCTGCGAATCCTGAATTTTTCGTGTGGCGATATCGTTCGCGAGTCGGCGTAGTGGCTGAAAATGCCGGAAGGGGGCGCCCGGGAAGATTGTCGATCGTGAAATCGCGCTCACGGTATTTGTTGAAGATCTCGCTGTAGCGTTCGGCGAGTTCGGCTTCCGAGTCAGGTGCGCTCAGCATATCATCGTCGCTGTAATCATACACTGCCGTTACGACATGCTCGCCCATGCCCCCCGGATTGGTAGTGATTTCATATTTAACGGGCAGCAGGTCGCGGTCAAACTGATATTGCGCGCGCATCGCCTCAGAGCCGTTGATTGTGCGGACTCCGTCTATTATGATAAGTTGCTTCGCTTCGTCAGGCGTGACCGTTACGGTATAACTGCTGTCATTAAGCATTTCCCCCAGCGCCATGGTCATGTGCGGAGGCAGCACGTCGGCAAACTGGGTCTGTTGCTGAATCCCTTTCGCGATGTCCCCGCCGGGAGCGAATGGCTCCATGTCTTCGGCCGCATGATACTCCTGTAGCCGGTAGTCTTTGTAGCGGAAAAAATTGCCGTCGAAGTATGCCGTGAAACCCTCTGACTTCTTGCCATCGTGGTCGAGCGACCATTCGATCAGGTAGTTTCCGTGTCCGATCGTGTCGGTGGCATTCGGTGTCGAGGCCACTTTCAGTCGGTATGTTACAGGTTCGTCGGCCGACGGAAGAAGCACTTCGTAAGTCACCGATGCTGCATAATCATGGATATCATACAGTCGCATCGCCTGCAGCATGACTATCTCGCGCGGATCCGGATAGGTCTCCGTAGCATATGTTCCCGCTGTCACGGCAACAAGAGCGGTAAAGAACAATATTGTTTTTTTCATGACGGCAAATTTACATAAAAAACATCACACATATATAAATAATGTCCGGTCAGACAAATTTGTTTGACCGGACATCGGATTAATCGGACGTTCAGCACGTCCATTCATGAGCACTTATATCGTATTTAGAACATATGGATAGCCATATCGGTGAGCCAGATCCACAACGGGCAGAAGCCGATGAACAGGATGACTGACAGTGTCAGCGACGATGTACCTGTTGCTACATAAGTATCGTATTCGTCGGCGATGATAATGCCTGAGAATGCCGGCGGCAGAGCTGCTGCTACGACAAGCATCTTGAGGTTGAGCGGATCCATGTGGAAAAGAAGACCGAGGATCAGCACCACTGCAGGCATAACGATCATCTTCATGATCGAGCCGAGCACGGCCTGCCAGTTGATTGTGAATTTAATGGCTGACAAAGTGATACCTGCCGAGAATACGGCCATCGAGGCATTTGCTTTGGCGATAAGGTCAAACGACGGGCTGAGTTCTTTCGGCCAGGGAATTCCGGCTACAACCCAGATGACTGCAAGGATAGGAGCCCATGCTACAGGCTGTGCCAGAGCATGAAGCACCGGTTGCCATGCGCTTTGCTTCTTGGTCGATCCAGGATTCTGCTTCTCGAGCGAAGCGTTCATCAGTGAAAGACCGACAGGTATACCGATTGCGTTTACGACGATTCCGACGATTGCCACTACGAGCGCTACTGAAGGCGATGTGCCGAAGATAGGCTCAAGCACGGCAAATCCGAGGAAGCCGATCGTAGGCGAACCGCTGATAAGCGCGCTGACTGCGGCGTCGGCACCGGTGTTCTTCTTGAACATTCTGAACACGAAGTAGACCAGCATAAAGCAGGCCATGATGCCGATTGCCGAAACCACCGTGAGGCGGATATCCTTGACAAGATCCTCGCGCGAAGCCTGAACGATCGATACGAACAAGGCTGCAGGGAGGGCGAAGTCAAGCACCACTTTGTTGAATTTTTTCGCGTCGTTACCGGTGAAGGCACCCTTCTTTCCGGATATGTAACCGGCGAGCATCACCACGATAATCGGGACGATGGCATAAAGTATGACATGTGATAGATTCATAACGGATGTTTTTTGTAGTTAATAATCCATATATATTAAGTGATGTCTCCTTCCGGTTTAGACGGTATACTGAATAAGCGGAGTAGGATTAAGATAGCCGATGTGGCCGCTTTCCTTGCCGGCGTCAGCGGCAAGCTGTACGTCGATCAGACAGGGTTTGCCTGATGCGATGGCGCTCTCGAGGGCTGTCTTGAGGTCGGCGATGTTGTCGACGCGGTAGTTGTCCGCACCGAAGGCTTCGCCTATCTTGTTGTACTGTGCGTTGATGTCGAGGGTCGTAGGTGCGGGAGCTTCGCCTCCTGAAGGATTCTCGCCGATACCGTTGTAGATACCGCCGTTGTTGAATACGACTACGGTTACAGGGAGTTTGTAGCGACATGCTGTTGCGAAGTCCATGCCTGAGAAGCCGAATGCCGAGTCGCCTTCGACGGCCACGACCTTCTTGCCTGTTGCGACTGCGGCGCCGATGGCCGAGCCCATACCCATACCCATGATCGACCATGTTGCGCAGTCGACACGGTGGCGGGGCAACGACATATCGACAGAGTCTCGTGTATCGTCGAGTGTGTTCGCTCCTTCGTTGATAAGGATCACGTCAGGATTTGATTCCAGAACGGGTTTCACTACTGACAGTGCGCTCCAGTGATTCATGGGCGACACTTTGGCTGCATCGGCCAGACGGGTCTGGAACTTGGCGTTCTTCACCTTCGATTCGGCCTGAAGTGAGGCGAGCCACTGCGGGTCGGCCTGCATTGTCTTGCCTTTAAGGCCGGCGAGAATCATATCGAGCGATTCGCCCATATCACCGACTACAGGTGCGGCGATAGGCACATTTCGGTCGATTTCGGTCGGCTCTACATCGAGCTGGATGAATTTCATTGCGGGATTCCATTTTCCGCGGCCGAATTCGAGCATCCAGTTGATACGCGCGCCGATGACCATTACCACATCGGCCTGCTCCATGATGGTCGAGCGGCAGCTCAATGCGCTGTACTCGCCGTTGTCGGGCATCAGACCCTTGGCCATTGACATAGCCAGATAAGGAATCTTGTATGTTTCGATGAGTTCTTTGATCTTGTCGTCGACCTGAGCGTAAGCAGCGCCTTTACCTAACAGTATGGCGGGGCGCTTGGCTGAGGTGAGGATTTCTACTGCGCGGTCGACCGAGCTCTGTGTCGGTGCGACGGGCGAAGCGATGTCGACAGGTTCGTAGAACAGTTTTTCTGCTTCAGACGCATCCATGATCTCGGCGAGCGCCGGAGTGGTCATGTCGATATACACGCCGCCGGGACGGCCGCTGACTGCGGCGCGGTAAGCGCGTGCTACGGCTGAAGGTATGTCTTTTGCGTGTGAGCAACGGAAAGCTGCTTTGACGAGAGGCTTGGCGGTGTTAAACTGGTCAAGCTGTTCGTATGTTCCCATGTCCATATCTACCATTGTCGGGTCCGAAGCGCCCGAGATCTGGATCATAGGATAGCAGTTGACCGTGGCGTTGGTCGTTGCGGTCAGACCGTTGAGAAATCCGAGTGACGACACTGTGAGCAGCACACCAGGCTGTTTTGTAAGATAGCCGTGAGTTGCGGCTGCCATACCGGCCTGCTGTTCGAAACGGAAGCCGTAGTAGTTCATGCCGATCTTCTGCATGGCGTATGCTGCCTCGGTCACAGGGATACCTACAAGACCGTAGACGTCCATCAGACCAAGACGTTTGAGCGATTGCGCTAATATGTACATACCGGTTACCTGTTCCGGAAATTTTGGAGCAGTCCCGGCTGCGGGAGTTGTTGTGGTTGACATAATATAATGTGTTTAATGGGGAGTTATGTTTTTTATTGAAATCAAAGAGGTGGCTTGGGGGGAATGAGCCGTGGGGCGTTCTCCACAAGTCACCTCATTGTGAGTTATATTTTCTTACGTCAGAGTCTGATTACATCTGGCCGTTGGCGAGCGGTTCGGTTGTACCGTTCTTGGCGAACGATGCGATCTGGTCGTCGGTGTAACCGAGTGACTTCAGGATCTCTTCGTTGTTGCCGCCCAGTGTAGGAGCAGGACCGTAAGTAGGCT
>CAZULD010000129.1:0-6357 GCA_964621135.1 uncultured Bacteroides sp.
TGCGAATTTTTACGCAGTGCAAATATACTAATTTAGCCGAAATTATAAGCAAACTTTTGGGTGGAGAGTGGTGAGGCCGACGTTATTATTGGAATATACAGGGCTCATAGGGCGCTTTGTCGAGGGGTTCATGAGGGAAAAAGCGGGCTTCTTCATCAGTGAGGAAGGGTGAGAGTCGAGAGCGAGATTGGTTAGAAGATGCGGTCGTGGTAGGTTTAGCAGGAGTTTTATCCACGTTGGACTTTTGCGGTTTTTCCTCCGGTTGTGGAGTCAGATCATACTCAGAATCGGCCAGATTCAGCAGCGCACGGTCAGTCGCTTTGGTCGAATCGTGAGCGATAACGAGCAGCGAAATGTGCAGACGCATCTGCAGGTTGACAAGGCGTTTCATGACATAGGCTGCCGATGCATTACGACCGAACGAGAGAGCCGCTATACGGGTAACCGAGTCAATAATGAATACGCGGTTGGCTGTCGTTGCAACTATTTTTTCGATACTGCGTATGACAATGTCTGCGAAATCGGTCTTTTCGTCATCCGTTTCACTGAAAGCAGGCGTGAAAACGGCCAACCGTCTGATTGAGCCAAGTTTATTGCTGTTAGAGGCCAGATCGCGATCGGCATTGATATAGACTATATCCCGGTCGAGTTTCGACGCGATGTCGAGAACGAAATCGGTTTTATCGACCGTGCGCGGTGCGTGTACCAGAAAGGTTTCGCCTTGTTTCCAGAGTTTCTTGAACAAGTAGACGCAATTTTTTAGAGAATCGACAAATTTTGCCGCAGAAATAAGTTGGTTTTTCATAATGTTGAATTGTTTTGAGAATTAATACTGCTGCAAAGTTATTTCTAAAATTGAATATGTGCAAATATTTTGCAATAAAAATTTCAACAAAATGCAAAGTGGCATGATAATGTGGCGCTTAGGCAAATATTAGAGTCGCTACTGATTTTCATGGCGGAATTTTTAAGGAATAAATATGAAATGCTTGAATGCAAGAGTGTTATGTGCGGGTAGAAGATTTTTATAATGAAAAAATAGGGAGATGTATTGCAGGTTTGAAAAAATAGCCTTAACTTTGCAGTGCTTTAAGCGAAAAATGGTGCCTTTAGCTCAGTTGGTTAGAGCGTCGGATTGTGGTTCCGAAGGTCAAGGGTTCGAGGCCCCTAAGGCACCCTAATGAAATCGACAGCGTCTTTGCTTTAGTACAGCAAGGACGCTTTTTTAATTTGTCACAACCGCAAAACAATTATATATGACCGATAAAGATCTGAAGGAGCTGCTTGATTACGAAGCTAATAGAATCAATAATCCTGATTTTATAGCCGAAGATCCCGTGCAATTTCCACGCCGTTTCAGCGAAAAGCGCGACATAGAGATTGCCGCCCTGTTGGCATCGACGGTCGCGTGGGGCAAGCGGTCGATGATATGCCGCAATGTCGATAAAATGCTCGCGCTGATGGATGATCAGCCGTATAAATATGTAATGGATCAAGGTTATGAAGATTTGCCTGACGGCAACATTCACCGAACTTTTTTCGCAAAAAATTTGCGCCACTATCTGCGCGGGCTGCACTCTATCTATACTCGCTATGAATCATTGGAAGATTTTGCAGCAAAAGCGATTACGGATCCGGATCAATGCGCGTCATGGCAGCTTGCTGACGCTATAAATCACGAACTTGCCGCGGCCAACGGAGGTGAAAACGATTGCCGCTGTCTGCCTCTCGGTCTCGATAAGTCGGCGCTGAAACGTTTCAATATGGCGCTGCGGTGGTTGGTTAGAGACGACGGGATTGTCGATATGGGAGTCTGGAAGGTGCTCAAACCGTCGCAATTATATATTCCCCTTGATGTCCATGTCGGAAATGTCTCCCGACAGCTCGGATTGCTTGACCGCAAGGCAAATGATCGTCAAGCCGTTGAGCAACTGACCGGGCAACTGAGACGCTTCAATCCCGAAGATCCGGTGCTTTATGATTTCGCTCTGTTCGGAATCGGTGTAACAGGCCGAACAATCAACGAATCACAGTCGTTATAATTTTGCAGATTAAAACATTCATCCATTATGTCATCACGTCCGTTTACTTTCGACCGCTTTGTGCGTCTGATACTTGGTGTTGCCGTGCTCTGCGGCGTCATTTGGCTTATCGGTGTGCTGGAGTATGTGCTCCTGCCTTTCTGTCTGGCCTGCCTGATAGCATATTTGCTTGATCCTATCGTAGAATTCAATCGACGAATAAATCACCTGAAGGGTAGGGCGATAGCAACATTTATGACGCTCTTTGAAGTGCTTGTGGTCGTAGGTGTGATATGTTATTTCTGTGTGCCTTCGATAATCAACGAAATCGAACAGATGAAAAATCTGATCAAGGATTATTCGCCCGACCATGCGGCTGTGCCTTATATGCCCGAGCAGGTTCATAACTTTGTTGACCGCTTCCTGTCGTCGGAAAATTTAAAGAGCATGCTAAATTCGGACGATATTCAGACCATTCTTGATAAGAGTACGACTGTGTTGACTATGTCGATCGATTTTCTGATGCGCACGGTTCAATGGTTGCTGACATTTGTATATGTAATCTTTATCCTTCTTGATTATCAGCAGATAATGAATGGTTTCCGTCAGCTCGTTCCGCCGAAGTACCGTAAGATCGCTTACCGCATCGAAGACGATATCAAAACAAATATGAACCATTACTTCCGCGGTCAGGCTTTGATATCATTATTTGCCATGGTGTTCTATTGTATAGGTTTTTCGATCGTAGGCATACCGATGTCGATCGTACTCGGTATATTGGTCGGTGTACTTTACATGATACCTTATTTCCAGTATATCACATTGATACCTGTCGCGTTGGTATGTCTGATCTATTCGATGGGCGGACAAGCCGATTTCTGGCCCGTGTTCGGTCAGTGTCTGTTGGTTTATTTCGTGAGTCAGTGTATTTGCGATTACATCCTGACCCCTAAAATCATGGGTAAGGCTCTGGGCTTGAATCCGGCCATAATCCTTTTCTCTCTGTCGGTGTGGGGCACACTGCTCGGGCTGATAGGTATGATTATCGCTCTGCCGCTGACGACGCTGCTCCTCGCTTATTATCAGGAGTATGTGATTGACCGCGCTGTCGTACCCCAGCCTTCGTCAGGTCAATCGGCAGACTCTGACGGCGAGAACACATAAGCTCCGAGATCAGGTTCAGATCCGCGGCTAAGACCATAGCCGTCGACAGCAGCGCGCGGCGATGTGAGCGCCCGATCTCCGGCGGCAATGGCCGGCGAATCGTCCTTGAGGCGATAGTCGAAGATATATTCGTTGCGGACAGTGTAATAGAGTGGATCTTCTCCCCAGATACATTCGAGGAAATTATCATCGTCGTTGCCTTTGCTCTTGAGCAGGCAGCGGCGCAGATATATTTCAGTGCCGGCCAGATCGCCGTGGGAGAGGTCAGCGCCGAGTCCGTAAATTATACTATTGTCGATAAATGCCTTACCGTAAGGGTGGTCCGAGAGATCATCGCTTTTACCGTCGATATGGCTGAAGGCTATAGCCGGGCCTGACACGGCAGCGAAGAGATAGTAATTAGCAAAGGTGCATTGGCTGAACGCGTGGTTGCCACCGTGGAGATATACAAGACCTCCGGCAGCTTCGGCAAATTCGCATCCGTCGGCTGTGATGTCGGCGTGTATAGCGGCGAGCGCGGTCGCTCCTGAGTTACGCAGACGGCAGTTGAGCAGCGACAGGGTTGTCTCGCCGTCGGGAGCTGAATCTCCGTCGATTACAACACCATTGACCGTGTTTTTTATTATGGTGTGTTCCATGTGGTTGTCTTTAGAGCCGGCGCTGAAATAAAGGCCGTCCCACTGGCGCGACATGAGGTCGAATGATATGTCGGCTACAACGTTGCCCGTGCGGTCGCCGGCAAAGGTGACAGGGTGGTCGACCGTGCCGAGACTGAGTAGGCGACCGTCAACAGCCATATACGCTCCGTCGTGGAAGAGCATCCGTGTGCCGGGACTGATGGTCAGCGTAGCGCCGGGAGCAACTACAAGCGAGTCGAAGATCTGATAGGGACGGGGCGAGTCAAGGGTTGTATCAGAAGTGATTACTTCCCCTCGAAGCTGGATTACGTCTTGCCCGAGAGCAGAGAGTACCACGCTGCGGGTGACTCCGTTAGTGGTAAAGTCAACGTACGCTCTGATCTCAACGGGGAGGTCAGCCTGCGACGGAGGCAAAGTGGCTTCGACAAAGACGAAGATCGAATCTTTACCGCGGACCTCGACATTGGAAAATTCGCGACCGCTGAATCCGTCGACGTTCAGGCGAAAATACTGCGCGTCGTCGCCCGAAAGACCTATGCGCCCGATAGACAACGATTTGGATGCAGGGTTGGTCACGGTGAAACGATGGGTCACAGTCATCTGTTCTGTGAATACTACGCCCATCGAAAGAGTGTCGACAGAAAAGCGAGGCTGATCAGCCGGCGAGTCAGTGAAACTGTCGTCAATACAAGCCGTCAGTGAAACTGCAACGGCAAAGATCGAAATTATATAATAGAGGAAATGCTTCATAGGAATCATAATTTGTACTTACATAAAACGCTAAAACGCTAATTTTATTGTAACTTTGCCGCAAAACTCGATAAGTCTATGATAACTAATCTGAAAATCGATCGGTCGGCATGGATAATGCTGATAATATGCGCGATAGTTATGCTGCCGTTTCTTGGTCTGGCAGACTTCAATACAAAAGGAGAGCCGCGTGAGGCGGTAGTGGCCTATTCGATACTCGACAGCGGCAACTGGATTCTGCCGACCAACAATGGTGGAGAGATGCCATATAAACCGCCCTTCTTCCACTGGTGCATAGCTGCGCTGTCGCTGCTCAACGGCGGCGTTGTCAACGAATTTACATCGCGTCTGCCGTCGGCGATCGCGTTGATAATCATGACTGTATGGACTTTCGTGTTTTTCGGACGCCGCAAGGGTCAGGCTATCGGTGCGGCGACTGCGCTGATTACGTTCACAACGTTTGAACTCCACCGTGCAGGAGCAAACTGCCGTGTCGATATGGTTTTAACGGCTTTGACTGTGGGGGCTATATATCTGCTTTACAGATGGTATGAACGCGGGCTGAAAGGTGTGCCATGGCTGGCGATCCTGCTGATGAGTCTTGGGACACTGACCAAAGGTCCGGTAGGAACAATCATTCCGTGTCTTGTCGCAGGTATATTTCTTCTGCTCCGAGGCGTAAATTTCTTCAGGGCATTCTTCTCACTCACAGCGTGGGCGTTGCTGTCGATGATTTTGCCTCTATGCTGGTATGTCGCTGCGTATCAGCAAGGTGGCGAGGCATTTCTTGCTCTTGTAATGGAAGAGAATTTCGGCCGAATGACTAACACGATGAGTTATGATTCGTGTGTCAATCCGTGGCCTTACAATATTGTGACTCTCGTAGGCGGCTTTGTGCCATGGACGCTTGCTGTCATTATGGCGATTTTCGGTGTGCCTTGGCGAAGTCTGAAATGTAGCCGGGCAGCGAATTCGTTGCGTGAGTTTTTCAAAATGTGTCGCACGATGTCGGCAGTCAATCTGCTTTCGGCGGTTGCTGCTATAGCTATTTTCGTGTTCTACTGCATCCCGCAGAGCAAGCGCAGCGTCTATCTGATGCCGATGTATCCGTTCACGGCTTTTTTTGTAGCAGAGATGCTGATGTATGTAGCGCGTCGAAAAATTCAGATTATTAAAGCGTTCGGCGACATTCTGGCCGTCATCGGATTACTGCTCCCGCTATGCCTGTTGGTGGTTAAAATGGGTTTTGTTCCGGATTCAGTCTTTGGTCACGGACGTCATGCGGTGCAGAATGTAGCGATGCTGCACGCTATCTGTTCGCTTAGCGGTTTCTGGACTTGGGTGTGGATCATTGTGTCGCCTGTAGCGTCGCTATTATGGTGGTGGAAATACCGCGTAAAGTCCGACGCTAAGACTGTAGTGCCTGTGATTTCGGCAATTATTATGGCAATTTATGTGTCAATGGCCGGGGCATATCAGCCTGCAGTGCTCAATGTCAAATCGGTGAAAGATATCGCGGCAGAGATCGATCGTGCGGCTCCCGCATCGGAAGGCCGGATCTATGAGTTTATCGAACACGGCGAGTTTGCCGCAGGAGACCCCGTGCACTATTTCGAAGTCAATTTTTATATAGGCGACCGTATGGCAAGTTTTTATACGCAGCGTCCGCAGAACGGATTTCTGCTGATCGGTCAACAGGATGCTGAAAAATATCTCCCCGGCTTCGAGGCTGAAGGCTATGCATTCGAACCTGTCTACACTACGCCGCGTCCACTCTTAGGCCA
>CAZULD010000130.1:0-1277 GCA_964621135.1 uncultured Bacteroides sp.
CAGTTCAACAATGCCATTGGCCCGTACAAAGGCGGTATCCGTTTCCACGCTTCGGTCAACCTTTCAATTCTCAAATTCCTCGGTTTCGAACAGACTTTCAAAAATGCTCTTACCACACTTCCGATGGGTGGAGCTAAAGGTGGTAGTGACTTCTCGCCTCGAGGTAAAAGCGATCGCGAAATCATGCGTTTCTGCCAGGCCTTTATGCTCGGACTTTGGAAAAACCTTGGCCCCGATCGTGACGTACCGGCCGGTGATATCGGCGTAGGTGGCCGCGAAGTTGGCTATATGTATGGTATGTACAAACGCCTTGTCAATAAGCATGACGGAACGTTCACCGGTAAAGGACTATCTTTCGGTGGTAGCCGTATTCGTCCTGAGGCAACCGGTTTTGGTGCTCTCTACTTTGTTCAGAGTGTTCTGGCTACAAAGGGCCTTGACATCAAGGGTAAGACTATCGCTATCTCAGGATTCGGAAATGTTGCTTGGGGCGCAGCTCTGAAAGCGACCGAACTTGGTGCAAAGGTCGTTACAATTTCCGGTCCTGATGGTTATATATATGATCCCGCAGGTCTCGATGCTGAAAAGATCGACTATATGCTTGAACTTCGCGCATCGGGCAACGACGTTGTCGCTCCGTATGCCGATAAATTCAAAGGGTGTACCTTCTTCCCCGGTCGTAAGCCTTGGGAACAAAAGGTTGATATCGCCCTTCCTTGCGCTACTCAGAACGAACTCGACGGTAACGATGCTCGTCAACTCGTCAACAACGGCGTTATCCTTGTGGCAGAAGTGTCCAACATGGGCTGTACTCCCGAGGCTATTGACACCATCATCGAAAGCCGTGTGACTTATGCGCCCGGTAAGGCTGTTAATGCTGGTGGTGTAGCCACTTCAGGTCTCGAAATGAGCCAGAACGCAATGCACCTCCAGTGGAGTGCCGAAGAGGTAGATGATAAACTCCACACAATCATGCGTGACATTCATCAGCAATGTGTTGACTATGGCACAGAACCTGACGGTTATATCAACTACATGAAGGGTGCCAATATCGCGGGCTTCATGAAAGTTGCCGATGCTATGATGGGCGAAGGTGTTTGCTAAACACATACTAAACTTCTAAAATTAGAACGGCTGCTTCATTTGAGGCAGCCGTTCTAATTTTAGAATTCGACATCAGACACATGGATTGTCCTGTCGAGTATCTTAGCATGTGGAACAATCAGTTTGTAACTTTTACCGCTTTCATCACTAAAATCATCGACACGATAACGAGT
>CAZULD010000130.1:1377-6352 GCA_964621135.1 uncultured Bacteroides sp.
TATATTCCGCCATGCACGCATAAATAAGATGTGCAATTACTAAAAGAATAATTATTATTCCGGTACAAATTGTCAGCCCGATACGATCAGGGGTATCTATAAATAGGCTCAACAGATAGGCACTCCCGATAATGGAAAATATAATTGTCGGGAACCCCGTACGTGGGCCACAATAAAAACATGTAAGAACAATCATACTGGCAGCAATATAGATTGCAAAGAAAAGCCATTGATCTTTCTGAATGGTGCGTTTGCGAATCCGTTTGTGGTGAAATGCTACAACGGAAATAATAACAAATATTAGCACAAAAAACAAAGACGGACCAAGTTGCATTACTGCCTCAGTAATAGGGAACTTAAGAATAAGCGATTCCCCGCCGGCTCGTTGCCAAAGGGTAGGAGAGAGCGCAATTATCCCGGCGCCTACTCCTAAAAACAACCATGCCACAATTGTTTTCCAACTGAATCTGCGTAACCGTATTATCCAGATCGTTGCTGCAATTCCGAAAGGAGCACTATAGCCCTCATGAATCCAGCCTGCGCCAAACATCAGCAAAAAAATACCGATTAGTGCTAAACCATTATATTTTTCTATATGGAGAAAAAAATAAGCCGCAGCAACTGTTATAGCACCACCTACGACATAGTTCATCGAATATGATACGAGAAACATAAAATCGTACCAGGGGGCTCCAAACACAATGGCACACAACATAAGCCAAGATAATATGGATCCCTGCGCGAGATTAGCCATCTTACAGCTATAGCGGATAAGAGTGTAGATACTAAAGCTCAGAAGGATCCCGAATGCCCATTTGGGAAGAAGATAAAGAAATCCGAGACTCATAAAGACACCCAGACGTCCTGTTTCCGTTGTCCACCGCAGTTTACATGCCCCAACCAGTTTATCCCACATTTCGAAGAAATCTGTCGACGGAATGGTCCCGTCTAAAAACAACAGATCATCCGCTCCGGGCGGAGTTAATACACATAGTATGCCGAATAAGATGGAAACGAATAACGTTCCGCCATAAAAGAGAGCCGAGAGACTTTTGGGATATGTCTGATGCGATGAAAACACAATTTTGGACATGGATATTAATACACAGACAGCCGGTCACATAGCCTGTATGTAACCGACTGCCTGCAAAAATAATAAAAATACCTTAATATAGCGTCAAATAATCGTTTTTTTGATTTCTTATAGCGAGTTTATGACTCCATGCCATAACCACGTTTACGAAGTGCGGCAAGCATATTGTATTTCATGCCTTCTTCATAGTAGCCGAGAATTTCACTCACCCAGTCCTTATCGGATGTGTTGCCGGCACGGGTACGGTGATACTCTGTGAACGCTTCATCGTAGGCAAGAAGTTTTTCCTCCATGTTCTCCGTGCCATAAGTATTGTTAAAGAATACCAGATCGTCAGGTTGCTTTGGCTTTAGATCAGGGATTTCGCGAGGAACGCCCACTGCGAGCGCACATACGAGATATACGCCTTTAGGTAATTTAAGCAATTCAGAAATTGCCGACGGATCGACTGTTCGAGCATATCCTATAGGACAGCAACCGAGTCCGCGCGATTCAGCGGCGACAATTCCACTCATCATCGCAAGAGCCGCATCAACCGTACCAACGATTAGGCCATCTGCTGTATTCTCAAAACCGGGATTATTTAGGCCCTTGGCTTTTGCTGCTACCGCAATTTTATTGAAGTCACTCAAGAACATAAAGGCTCTTGCACAAGTCTTTAGTTGCTTTTGTTTGACAAGTTCCGACAACTTTTCTTTAAGTTCCTGATCGCTTACTTCTATCACAGAAAATTGCTGGCCATTGTAACTTGTAGGCGTGTTTCTTATCGCCTGTCTGATAAAATCGAGATCTTCGGGAGCTATGGGTTCTCGCTCATAACGACGGATACTACGTCGGTCGAGCAAAGTTTGTTCTACTGTCTTAAGCATATTATAATTATCTGTTAGTTATTATCACATTATTCTTTGTCATCCTTGAAAAGCTCTTCTTTCTCATCAAGATGAAAGTAATGAGAGAGTAGGGCGATAAAAGACGAAATCTTATTAATCGCGTCCATTGTTTCCGTACTCACTTCGCGCTTTTTAAGTCGAAGCATCAGCATACCATACAGAGCATTGAAGCACGTCTCGATCTCACCTTTTCTATCTTCCCCCGCCTTTCCACGCAGTTCTACGATATAAGGCAAGGCTTCGTAGAATTTTTTTGTATATTCAGCGAAACGTGGATCTTTCAGTAACGCCGAATGCAACTCAACAAGCTGTATCAGCACATTTTTATTCAACTGTAAATGGCCCTGCTTAGTGACATCTTCTCTCCGCATCATATCGATAAGTGATTCATACCACTCGGTCAATTGTTTTTTTTGAGTTTCATCGAGTTGAGTTTGAGGATCAATTACAGTCTGTTTGATCTTATCAATATCAAAATCATTTGCTCTGATAATATCTTCGATCTGCCACATATACAGAAGATATTCGGCAATATTCTCTTTTCTTTTAGATGAGGCTATATACATAATGTGTCCGGGTAATTATATTTTTTCTACAAATTTATTGATTATTCCTTACTTATAAAAACGCCGAGTGACCCGCGTTTGTTTATGCAAGATTCTTATGGTACAAAATTGGTCTTTTTCTTGCAAAACCAAACTTGTTGTATTAAATTTGCGTTATATAAACAAAGGCGAGAGAGCCGAAAGAAATTCCACATCAAAGTTGATTGGGAAACTCTTCAAATTATAATGAAATACCGAGACAAGCTTAGTCGGCCAATGGCGGGCCCCAAGTTCTCCTTTATGGAGAGCTGCTTTAATGCCAGGCGGATTACAAAGGACGACGAGCACTCAAATCCTGTCATATCGGAGTTTCATCGCATCCTTTGGTGTGGGCCTTACATAGTCGGTTGGAATTTTTTAGATTCCGACCGACTTTTCTTTTGCTATTGACCTCAAAAAGCAGTAAATTTGTCTTATAATCTGATTTAATAGTGAATTAAATGAGAATCTTAGTCACAGGTGCCGGTGGGCAATTAGGCCGATGCATAAAAGATGCATCAGCAGATTCGCCCGACGAATATATATTTACAGATGTCGATGATTTTGATATTTGCGACAAAGAGGCTGTCGAGCTTATGTTGAAAGTCAATAACTTTGACGTTATCATAAATTGTGCGGCCTTCACAGATGTAGAGCGAGCAGAGAGTCAAGAAGATATCGCAATGACCATCAACGCTCTTGCAGTAGGCTACCTGGCTAATGCCGTCAAGACCTATGGTGTTACTCTGATCCACATCTCAACAGATTATATTTTCGACGGGAACGGGAATCTTCCTATCTCGGAGAACGCTCTGGCGGCTCCTGTAGGTGCATATGGGCGTACTAAGTTAGCCGGTGAACAGGCTATCATTGACTCCGGATGTAAGTCGATTATTTTCCGCACCGCATGGCTGTACTCCGAGTACGGCCACAACTTTGTCAAAACTATGCTCCGCCTTACCGGAGAACGGGAGTCGCTGAAAGTAGTATATGATCAGATCGGCTCTCCAACCTATGCCCGTGATCTGGCGGAAACTATAGTACATATAATAAACTGGCGCAAATATCCCGGCAAAGAGGGCTTCTATAATTTTACAAATCTCGGCGTCTGCTCATGGTTTGATCTCGCCACCATGACCGCTGAATTGGCCGGTAATACAGCATGTAAGATCTCCCCTTGTAACTCAAGCGAATGGCATTCTGCTGTAAAGCGACCTACCTATTCGGTTCTTGATAAGTCAAAGATAATGTCGACATTTGACATCGAGATTCCATATTGGGTTGATTCTCTCCGTGCTTGCATTAATCGACTAAAGCATAATAGTCATGACTGATTTCAAACGCAATATCATTATTACCGGTGGCGCCGGCTTCATCGGGAGTCATGTGGTGAGACTATTCATAACAACTCATCCTGATTTCCGTATCATCAATGTGGATAAACTCACTTATGCCGGTAATTTAAATAATTTGAGCGATATAGCAGACCAACCTAATTATGTATTTATCAAAGCCGATATCTGCGATTTCGACAGGATGTCTGAGATCATTGAAGAATATTCAGTAGACGGGATTATCCATCTCGCTGCAGAAAGCCATGTTGACCGCTCTATAAAAGATCCTTTCACCTTTGCACGGACCAATATAATGGGGACAATTTCCCTGCTCGAAGCGGCACGCCTATATTGGCAATCGCTTCCTGAAGGATTTGAGAGTAAACGTTTTTACCATATTTCCACCGACGAAGTCTACGGCTCGCTAAAATTAAATCCCGCTGCTGACTCCGCGCCTTATGGAGACAGTTTATTTGCGGAATCAACAGCTTACTCACCACATTCGCCTTATTCGGCCTCAAAAGCATCTTCCGATCATTTCGTGAGAGCGTATCACGACACCTATGGTATGCCCACAGTTATTAGTAATTGTTCAAATAATTATGGGCCATATCAGTTCCCTGAAAAGCTCATCCCGCTGTTTATAAATAATATATGTGAAGGGAAATCTCTTCCGGTTTATGGCGAAGGTAACAATGTCCGTGATTGGCTCTACGTCGAAGATCATGCTCGCGCTATTGACCTGATTTTCAATAAAGGAAGAGTAGGGCAAACATATAACATCGGTGGCTGCAACGAGTGGAGAAACATTGATCTCATCCGTCTGCTGATAAAAATCGTAGATCGTAAGATTGGCAATCCTGACGGTCACAGTTTGAAGTTGATAAACCATATTACAGATCGCGCAGGTCACGATCAGCGATATGCTATAGATGCCTCTAAATTAAGGAATGAATTGGGGTGGGAACCTACATTGCAATTCGAAGAAGGACTGACAAACACAGTAGATTGGTATCTCGACAATAAAGACTGGGTAGCCAATGTGACCAGTGGAGAATACAGAAATTATTATCG
>CAZULD010000131.1:0-6258 GCA_964621135.1 uncultured Bacteroides sp.
TAGCCGCAATGTAGCCGCGTTTAGCGGCTATTGAATGATAGCCTCGGGTCAGCACGGCGTTAGCTGTGCGCAACCCGAGGAAGATATACGCTGCCGCCTCATTGGCCGCTCTGCGGCTTATGGCAAAAGGGCTTTCTCTCTGCGCTAAGTCGGTCTTTGGGTGGGTGCTTAGCCGGCGAGGCGGATGGCTGAGAGGCCAGATCGGGCCAAGAGGCGCAGGGCGTAGTCGCCGATGTCTTCACTGCCGGTGAGTGAGAAGGGTTCGCGCCGCACGTCGACTACCTTGACCGAGCGGGCGTAGGGCAGCAGTTTCATTGACTCCTGTTGCCAGCGGCCTACCATGTCGGCGTCGGGCAGCAAGATCACCCGCCGTCCGCGGATGAAGTGCAGGCGGTAGTTGGGATCGTCCATCATCTCGGGGCGCAGGCTCAGACCCGATACTCCTCCGGTGGCGACGAACACATAGTCGCTCCGTCCCGCCGCACACTGGCAGCACTCCAGTATCAGCGCCGTCTTTTCGCTCTCGACCAACACCACCCGTCGGTCGGTGAAAGCCGTCGCAAGGTGCTCGCCGAACATGCAGCCGACATAGTTGAAGTCTTTAAGCCCCAGCAGAGTGTGAGCATACACTATCTGTCCGCGACCGTCGCTCTTTCGGATGCGCCGTCCCGTCAGCTCGTCGTAGGTCATCACCTTGCCGCTGCGCACACGGTTGTCGCGGTCTATGAGCCAGAACACGGTCGACGATCCGCCGTAAGCCGCCGTGCCGACTTCGTAGCGCGTGAATGCTGCGCGGGTGGCCTCTGTGCCGAAGTGTCGCTCGAGGAAGCGATAGAGGCGGTCAGACGAAAACTGTCTCAGTCCGCGGTCGCAGACCGTCATGTCGATGAAGCTCGGCGGTGCGGGTTCCGGTGGCTGCCACGTCTCCGTGTCTCTCCGCTCGACCGAGGGATGATCCGAGAAATATTGGCGCGGTGTCAGATGGTAGGCGCATTTGTACTCCCGGTTGCAGCGGCCTACTTCGCTGCCGATCTCGCGCCCTGTGGCATGGTCGACATAGGGTTTGAACGTGCGTCGGTGGCAGGCGGGACAGACTGCTGTGCGTCGCCCCAGCGAGTATCTGTAGGATGATTGTTTGCGTGTCATTGTTGTAGTCGATATATATATTGTGTAAGGTTGATGATTGTTGTTTTCCGTTTTCCTGTTTTCCGATGCAGGTGGATGGAAAACAAGGAAAACAGGAAAACAAGGAAAACAGGAAAACAAGGAAAACGGCTTAGGCTCGTTTCAGCTCTTTGCTGATTTTACAGACTGTCTTAGTGCTGACACCGAGTTCGCTGGCGATGTTGCGATATTTCATCCCCTCTTTCAGTCGGGTTTCAATTTCGGAGCGCACTGTCGAGTCAACATTGGCGGCCTCCTCGGCTGACACATCTGTGAGATCCCTCTCGTCAGCGTAACCCGTATGGCGGATCTCGATGAAATCGCCGTCCTTGATCAGCTCGCCGGTGATGACATTCTCCTCGCCGTAAAGAAGTTCGCTGCTGCGGGTCTTGATCTGCTTGATGTAGCGTCCGGAGGCAGGGTTGAGACGAGAGATGCCGATGGCAAACATCGAGTCGAGGAAGTTTGCGATGCGCTTCGAGCCTGCAAGCGAATTCTGAGTCAGCGGTGAATACATAGCACGCTTGGGAGTGTGAGCCAGCACGAGTATCGAGAGTTTCTTGCGACGCTTCATGTCGATGAGCAACTGCATCAGCTCACCCGCCGCATCTCCGCTCTCAGCGTTATTGCAGATCCACGATATGTTGTCGAGGATTATCACCCGACAGTCGTGAGCCTCGACTTCATACTCGATCTGACGTATGATCGTCGGCACGTCGAGCTTGAAGCATCCGATACGCGAGAATTCAACGCGGTGAAAGCGCATGTCGAAGCAGTGAGGCATGCCTGTTTCATCGTCGGTGTAGCGCATCTGAAACTGCTTGTCGCTCATCTCGAAGTCGAAGTATAGCACGGTTTGCTTCTGTGCAATCTCTTTTGCAATCTGAATTGCATAAATACTCTTGCCGACGTTCGTATCGGCGAACAGACAGGCTACCTCGCCTTCGTACCATAGATTAAGCCATAGCGGTACAGGATCGGGTCTCTCGAGAGCCTGCAGGATCCAGTCGTTAGCCGCCATGGTGCGGAACATTCGATACTCGGTTACAGCTTGGTTGTTTGCGGCAGCCGTATTGATCGTTGCTGCCTGGTCAGATAAGTTATTCATAGTTTGAAAAAATGTGTAAGTTGTTGATTAAAAGAGTTGTGATATAAATTAGACTATGTGTAATTTTTATAATACTCCCCCTATAATAATTATAATAATAACTACTATTCAGACTGCTGATGAAGGGGGGAGAATGTGTCTCGGAGGAGAGTTTTGTTTTCCCTTGTTTTCCGTTTTCCTGTTTTCCGGAACAACGGGTGGAAAACAAGGAAAACAGGAAAACGGAAAACAGACATGTCAGTCGGCAGGGGATCGGATGCGGTGTACAATACAATTTTCAGACATAATCATTAATCGCTTTATTGTTGTTACGCTGCAAAGTTAAGTAAAAATACAATACAAAATGCAATCGCGATTGAAAATGTTGTAATTTAACATTTGAATAAGTACGAATACAGCGACTCACAGATCTGAGTGCAAGCTGTTTGCAGCTCAAATCCGTGGCGCAATAAAAATGCAAATGTTAATGAAATTTCTTTACTCTATGCTGTGGCCGTAGAGGCGGCGGGCGAGTGCGAGGAGGACTTCGTTGGTGGCCTGTTCGATGATGCGCTGACGCGAGCCGTTGTAGTAGCGGATGAAGGTCTCGGTGCCTTTAGGCGTGGTGACGGCCATCCATACCGTGCCGACGGGCTTGTCGGGCAGGGCTCCGTTGGGGCCGGCGATGCCTGAGGTCGCCACGGCACATTCGACGCCCATCAGTCGCGCTACGCCTCTCGACATGGCCGCGACCACAGGGCTGCTGACTGCGCCGCATTGCTCGAGTATCTTGGGGTAGACGCCGAGGACGTTGCATTTGACACTGTTGGCATAGCTGACGACCGTGCCGTAGTAGACGTCGGAGCACCCTGGGTGGCGGGTGATAGAGTGGGCGATGTAGCCGCCGGTGCAACTCTCGGCTGAAGCCATGTGATAGCCGCGCTTGCGGAGGGCGTCAAGGGCGATCTCGGCAGCCGTGGCGTCGCCGCGATAGATGACATAGTCGCCCGCCTCCTTACAGAGACGATGGTAGGCATCGCCGAGGAGCATCTCGGCCGTCGCTTGGTCGCCTGTAGTCACGTCGAGGCGCAGACGTATCAGCCCCGGCGCGGGCAGATAGGCGAGGTGGAGGCTGTCGGGGAGCGAGTTCTCGAATTCTTCGAGGTGCTCGGCGAGGGCCGACTCGGTTATGCCGGTCACTATCACGCTGCGGTGAGAGATGTAGCCGTTGGCCGTAAAGTGATGGCGGATAGCGTTGAGGACGCCGGTCTTGATCATGCCTTCGGTCTCGAAGGGCACACCGGGCATGGCGATCAGCACATGGCGGTTCTTGTCCTCGAACCACATTATCGGCGCCGTGCCGAACTTGTTCTGAATCACTCGGCACGAGTCGGGCACTATGGCCTGAGCCTCGGTGAGGCGGTTGAGGTCGAGGCAGCGCTCGCGGAAGATGCGGTGGATGTTCTCCGACACCTCGCGGTTCCAGACCATCCGTCCGCCGAATATCTTGAGGAGCACCCCCTTGGTGATGTCGTCCTTTGTCGGGCCGAGACCACCGGTGGTGATTACGAGGTCGCTGTCGGCCATACAGAGTTCGACTGCCGCGCGGATGTCGTCGGGCTTGTCGCCGACGGTCAGCACACGCTGAGTCTGCCAGCCCATGTCGCCGAGAATGCGCGAAATAAAGCCTGAATTGGTGTCGGTGACTTGTCCGATGAGGATCTCGTCGCCGATGACGATGATAGAGAGTTTCATAGGGTTACGCGTGCATAGGGAGTTTCGTCGTAGCGGCAGAATTGGCCGTCGAGATATTTGTAGTAGCCTGCGATGGCGACCATGGCGGCGTTGTCGGTGGTGAACGCGCGTTTGGGGATGAATGCTTTCAGTCCGCGTCGGCGGCAGAATTCGGCGACGGCCTCTCTGACGCCCGAGTTGGCCGACACACCTCCGCCGATGGCTACGGTCTTGACGCCTGTCGCCTTGACGGCCTTGGCGAGCTTGTCGATGAGGATGTCGATGATGGTTGCCTGCAGCGATGCGGCGAGATCGGCCATGTTGTTGGCTACGAAGTCGGGATCGGCGGCAACGGCGTCGCGCAGCGTGTAGAGGAACGATGTCTTCAGCCCGCTGAACGAGTAGTCGAGTCCGGGGATGTGGGGCTTGGCGAATCTGAAGCGCTTCGGGTCGCCTTCGGCTGCCAGACGGTCGATATGCGGGCCGCCGGGATAGGGCAGGCCCATCACCTTGGCGCACTTGTCGAAGGCCTCGCCGGCAGCGTCGTCGATAGTCTGTCCGAGCACCTCCATGTCGTTGTAGTTGCGCACGAGGATGATCTGTGAGTTGCCGCCCGAGATGAGCAGGCAGATAAAGGGATACTGAGGCACCTCGTCGTCGGGCTGCTCGCGCACGAAGTGAGAGAGCACATGGCCGTGGAGGTGGTTGACGTCGACGATCGGTATGCGTAGTCCGAGCGAGAGCCCCTTGGCGAAGCTGGTGCCGACGAGCAGCGATCCGAGCAAGCCCGGGCCGCGGGTGAAGGCGATGGCCGACAGATCGTGCTTTGTGAGTCCCGCACGCTTGATAGCGGTGTCGACCACGGGGACTATGTTTTGCTGATGTGCGCGTGAGGCAAGCTCGGGAACGACGCCTCCGAACTCCTCGTGGACGCTCTGCGAGGCTATGACGTTGCTGAGCAGCAGACCGTCGGCGATGACGGCAGCCGATGTGTCGTCGCACGACGACTCAATGCCGAGGATAACAGTTCTTGCCATCGTCAGAACACGTAGCTGATACCTGCGGTGATCGCAGTGTTGGAGTAACCTTTCATCAGGGTGTATTTGGCTTCGAGGGTGAGCTTGAGCGTCTTGGTGCAACGCAGGTCGAAGCCCGCACCGAGGTTGAGGCCGAAGCGGCTGGTGCGCGTCGACACATCGTCGGTCTCGAGCAGCTCGCTGCGGTCGAAATGGTGGCTCCACGACGAATAGTTGAGACCCGCGAGGGGATAGAACGCCACCTTCTCGCCGGTGAAGCTGAAGGGCATGTGGGCGTTGATGTCAAACTGGAATGCATCGAGGTTGTCGTGACGGAAGATGTAACCCAGTTCAGGAGCGAGGCGGAAATGCTCGCTGAAAGCGTACTGGAATACCAGCCCGGCGACAGCCGACTTATTCTTGGACGCATAGCCGATCTTGGGGCCTAAAGATTTCTCGCCCTTGACGATCTGTGCGTCGGCTTGTGAACTTGAAGCTATGATACATATTGCTGCGGTCAGCAGACCGGCTGCGAAACGTGCGATTCGATGCATATCGTTAATGGTGTTGTTGTGGTTTGAGCTACAAAGTTACGATATTTTGCCCGACCTTTGAGATAAAATGTATATTTTTGTACTTATAAACTGAATGCGACGGGTGTTTCAGCGTTGACAGACAAGATAAGTGGCGGCCGATTTAACTATTTGCATCCAAATTTTGTTATCATAATAAACTGAAACACTAACTAAAAACTTACATAAAACATGACATTTCAAGAATTGGGGGTTCGTGACGACCTCCTGCAGGCTATAGCTGAACTGGGCTTTGAGAATCCGATGCCCGTTCAGGAAAAGGTGATCCCCGTGTTGCTCGCGGAGGATCACGACCTTGTGGCACTCGCCCAGACGGGCACAGGCAAGACCGCAGCGTTCGGTCTGCCCGTGATCCAGCGTATAGACTCCAAAATCCGCAAACCTCAGGCACTGATTCTCGCCCCGACGCGCGAACTCTGTCTCCAGATAGCCAGCGACCTCGCCGACTTCTCAAAATACACCCCCGACCTGCGTGTGCTGCCTGTCTACGGCGGCTCGAGCATCGAGAGCCAGATCCGTTCGCTCAAGGAAGGCGTTCAGATCATCGTGGCCACTCCGGGCCGACTCATTGACCTTATCAAGCGCGGCGTGGTCAAGCTCGAAGACGTCCACACCGTGGTGCTCGACGAGGCCGACGAGATGCTCAACATGGGCTTTGTCGACT
>CAZULD010000132.1:0-6212 GCA_964621135.1 uncultured Bacteroides sp.
CAAAATACCCCTCCAGACTATCCTTCCAATCCTTCAGATCACTAAGTTTCATAATCGCATGATGAATTATTGTATAAAAGCCTATCTTAAACATAAACAAATGACAGGCTGTCAAAGGTTCATCCCCTACCTCGTATATACAAAAATTTTATAGCTCGGCGATGGTTTCCGCGAGTGAGTTCATGGCGACGCATTGAGCGCGGGATAGTTCGGTATTCGGGTTATAATAGGTGTGGGTTAGAAGGCTTTTCCCCAGGAGGAGCGGTCGAGGTTGCGATAGGAGACGGCTTCGCGCATGTGGGCGGGGGTGATGGAGTCGGAGCCGTCGAGGTCGGCGATGGTGCGGGCTACTTTGAGGATGCGGTCGTAGGCGCGGGCACTCATGTCGAATTTGGTCATGGCTTGCTCGAGGATGCTCAGGGTGGCGTCGTCGAGACGGCACCACTGCTTTATCAGGCGTGAATTCATCTGAGCGTTGCAGTTGATTTCGGGCTCGCCGGCAAAGCGCTGTTCCTGAACGGCTCGCGCACGGACAACACGCTGACGGATAGCGTCGGACGATTCAGCCGCTTCGTCGGACGACAGGCGCTGGAACGGCACGGGCAGTATCTCGATCTGTATGTCGATGCGGTCGAGCAGCGGCCCGGAGATACGGTTAAGGTATTTTGCCACTTGCCCGGGCGCGCAGGTGCATTCTTTCGTCGGATGATTGTAGTAGCCGCAGGGGCACGGGTTCATCGATGCCACGAGCATAAATGAAGCCGGATAGTCGATTGAATAGCGCGCACGCGCCACTGAAATATGGCGGTCTTCGAGGGGCTGACGCATCACCTCAAGTACCTGACGGGAAAATTCAGGAAATTCGTCGAGAAACAGTATTCCGTTGTGCGCCAACGAAATTTCGCCGGGCATCGGCGAAGCTCCGCCTCCGACGAGAGCCACGGGCGAGATGGTGTGGTGAGGCGAGCGGTAGGGGCGGTGAGACATCAACCGCGACCCGCGTCGCAACTTGCCGGCCACGGAGTGAATCTTGGTCGTTTCGAGAGCCTCGCGGAGGGTCAGGGGAGGCATGATCGACGGCAGGCGCTTGGCCATCATTGACTTACCCGCTCCCGGAGGCCCGACAAGCAGAATATTGTGACCTCCGGCACAGGCCACTTCAAAGGCGCGCTTGACGTTCTCCTGACCCTTGACTTCAGAGAAATCGAAGTCGAAGATTTGACGGGCGGCCGCAAACTCCTCGCGGGTATTGACTACGGTCGGCTCGAGGGTCAAGCGCCCGCTGACAAAGTCGATGACATCGCGGAGATTATCGGCGCCGTAGACGTCGATATCGTTGACGACGGCAGCCTCGGTGGCATTAGCCTTGGGGACGATCATGCCTTTGAAACCCATGCGACGGGCTTCGATAGCCATAGGGAGCACGCCGCGGATAGGTAAGATAGTGCCGTCGAGCGACAACTCGCCCATCATCATGTAGCGGTCGAGCGGCTCGGTGACATTGATCTCTTCGGATGCGGTAAGGATGCCGATGGCAATCGGCAGATCGTAGGCCGAGCCCTCTTTGCGCACATCAGCCGGAGCGAGGTTAACGACGACGCTGCGGCGGGGAAATTCGAAGCCTGACTCGCGCATGGCTGACCGGACGCGCTCGTTGCTCTCCTTGATGGCCGTATCGGGCAAGCCGACAATCGAGTAGCTGAAGCCGCGCGTGACGGCTACTTCAACTGTTATCGTGATGGCGTCAATGCCTTGAACGGCAGCACCGAAGGTTTTGATGAGCATATAGGGCTTATTGGCGGTTTACTTTTTATTGTCGAGGCTGTCAATGAAGGCTTCAGCCTTGCTGACCGACGGGGAGCTGAAGAGTCGTCGCCCCGTCGAATCCGTGACGATGAAGTAGGGGAGGCGGCTCGCACCGAGGCGGTCTATTCCCGGCGACGCAAGCGATCCGGCCACCCAAAGGCGCGTCCATGACGCCGAGTCGGGGCGCACTGAATTATGCCACGCGGCAGTGTCGCGGTCGAGCGAAATATCGGCAATCTGAAGCCTCGGACGCAGCGATTTGCGGTTGAGGCGGCGCAGGGCGTCGACTATCGAGTCCGACCGTCCCGAGCCATCGTCAGAAAGGACGATCAGCGACCATCGTCGTGCCGCCGGATCAAATTCAACGATCGAATCGCGCATATTCAGGGCGCTGATCGGAGCGACGGTATCGTTGACTGCGACGAGGCGCTGGAGCAGGGCGTTGAAAGTTCCTACCAGCACAGCAGGTCGCTGCTCAGTGTCGATCATGCTCATAACGGAGTCAGCGCGCAGAGCGTCGGTCGATGCATCGTAAGACGTCACCATCAGCAGAGTAGACACAAGATCAGATGGATTCGAGGCTACATAACGCTCGATCACGGCGTTAGCATCTTTGCCGCTCAGAGCCTCGGCGTTAGCATTGAGGAACGACGCCCACCGCTCACTGATGCCGCTGCCCGAAACCTTGATCGCATTGGGAGCGTTGCGGGTGAGCTGGCATGTGATATGCTCGCCGTTGACGGTATAGACGCGGCCGAGCAGGCGGTAATCGTTGTCGAGAATGTCGACGATGGTCGGCACGGTCGCCACGCCTTTGTACTCGAATTTGCCGTCGCGCGCGGCCGTCAATCCTCTGACGAGCGTACCGTTGTTGAGATAGATGAAGCGAAGGTTGAGAGTAGCGTTTCCGTCGACCGTTCCCTCGATGGTGAAGGTTTCGCTGTCGCCACAGGCCCACATTGCCGAGGCGCATATCAGGGCAGACAGCAGCCTGAGTATTTTATGTCGTAAAGTTAAATTCATGATTTGACAAAGTTAACAAATCTTTTCAAAATATTGAGTGATAATTGCTACCTTTGCGCATATAACCAATCTGCAACGCGATGCGACATTCATTCATCACCATCTTACTTGCCCTGATCGTAGGGTGCGGTTTTTCGGCCAACGGTCAGATTCTCAATCTCGAAGGGAAACCTCTCGATGCGGACAGCATCAAGTTTGACCTCGACAACCAGCCGTATTTCGGAATCTATAAGGACAATTATTTTATTTTCGGTCCGTCGCTGCGTCACGCTGACAAGACCAACACCAACATAAAATTTCAGATCTCTATCGCTCAGCGACTTACTCGATCTGTCTTGCCTTGGGGCACCTATCTCTACCTGTTCTATACGCAAAAGTGTTTCTGGAATGTTCTCGAGAATTCGATGCCGATGACCGATCTCAATTTCAACCCCGGTATCGGCCTCACCAAGCCCCTATATGTGAAAAACCGCTATATCGGTAAGGTCACCTTCATCCTCGAGCACGAATCAAACGGCCGCGACAGCATACAGTCGCGCTCATGGAATAAAATATCCGTCGCCGGCAACATTCTGGTAGACAAATGTCTGACCGTCCACGGCAAGGCGTGGATACCGATTGTCGACGGCATGAACAACAAGGACATCCTTCATTACTGCGGCATCTATCAGTGCGGCATACAGGCGTCGACGCCCAACCAGCGCTTCACCTGCAGCGTAATGCTGACCAAACGTTTAGGTAACTTTTTCAACTACAATACCGTGGTCGAACTCGCCTATCGCTTCCTCAAGCGCGACAACCAATATTTCTTCGTGCAGTATTACAACGGCTACGGCGAAGGCTTGCTCGACTACAACAAATTCCACAACCAGATCCGCGCCGGCATCGTAATCAAGCCCAAGATTTTCAGCGAATTCTAATTGTTAGCGGTTGACACTCGCCGCCTTACCTTAAATATATACCATTATGAAAAAAATCTTTGTGGCATTTCTTCTTATTGTCGCTGCGGGCGTTTCGGGTGAGGCACAGGTCGTATGGTCGGGAACAGTGAGCCGGGGCTCAATCAATGCTCCGGCTAAAGAGAAATCCTCTAAGGATGCAGTACGCCTTAACACTACGCTCAAGGAGGCAACGTTCAACCGCGATGTCGCTGACGCTTTTATCGTGCCATATGATGCCGACGGCAATCCTCTCGACACAATCAGGTCGGAGTCATACCGTTGGAATGGTGTAAATGCCGTGAGATCAGCCGATTTATCAATACCGGCCAATCGCAATGATTCAATAATTGTATTCGACGCCGGCGCGCCCGGTTACCAGACTCAGACGATAACATGGACGATAGAGCCTTTCGGCAAAAATGAGCATTCCCGCCAAATGCCTTTTATCTACCTCAGTAAGGTCCGTAAGCTCAAGGACGTGACAGTCACGGCTTCGAAAGTCAAGTTTTACAATAAAGGGGACACAATCGTCTATAATGCCGATGCGTTTGAGCTCGCCGAAGGGTCGATGCTCGACGCTCTGATCTCTCAGCTCCCCGGCACAAAAATAGATGAAAACGGGCGCATCACCGTCAACGGCGAGTTTGTCGAATCGCTGCTGCTCAACGGTAAGGATTTTTTCAAGGGCGACCATACGCTGCTGCTCGATAACTTACCATCGTACACCGTCAAGACTATAGAAGTCTATAAAGGTCACACCAAAGAAGAAAAACTTATCCATGACAGCATGGCGCCGACCCATCTGACGATGGACGTCAAGCTGAAGAAGGACTACAGCAGCGGCTGGTTGCTTAATTTTCAAGCAGGCTACGGTACGGCCGACCGCTATCTTGGCCGAGCGTTCGCGTCGTGGTTTTCTACGACGACAGCCGTCATCCTAACGGGTACGTCAAATAATCTCAACGATAACCGCACACCCGGTCAATACGACAGTTGGACACCGGACATGATGCCGTCGGGCCGAAAATCGCACCGCGGAGTAGGCATAAGCTATAATCATCAGTCGGCCGACCGAAAAGTCGAAGCTAACGGATCACTGAATCTATCGGGCAGTTCGACTGATCAAGCGACTTCGAAATCGTCGATCCAGTTTCTGAACAGCGGCGACACATACGAACGCTCGTTTTCAGACGCTAAGTCGTCAGCGTTTTCATTCAGCACCCGACATTCGGGAGCCGTCACCCCCCGACAGAGCCTACGCTTAGCTCTGGATTGGTCAGGTGATTATGCAAAAAACGATAATTTCGGTAATTCGCTTTCGGGCGCATTCAACAGCGACTACTCCGACATCTCACGACAGGCTCTTGAGGCCATATACTCCGACGGCTCGACCGAAGAGTTGAAAGCTGTGGTCAACCGAGCCCTGACCGTCAGGGAAGGTTCTCTCCGTTCGGGCAGTGTAAATGTCAAGCCGTCAGCTCTTATCAGACTTCCGCATTCTAGTGAGACGGTCAACCTGTCTATGGGATTCAACTATGTAGGATCAAAACACCGCAGTTGGGACGACTATCAGATCAATTACGGCAGCGACCCCAATCCGGCGGAGCGTCGACGCCAATACACCGACCAATCGCCCAACTACAACAAGGATTGGACGGCGGCAATCACTTATGCCCGCCCAATGAAAAGTACATTCCTGAAAGTCGCCTATAACTACGCATTTTCAGATAAGGCAAAAGATTCGTATATGTACGCGCTAGAACGTCTTGAAGATATGGGCATCTTCGGTGTGCTTCCCGACGGCTATCAATCCGCTCTTGATCCGACCAACTCCTATAAGTCGACCACTCAGACCAATATCCATAATCTTACAGTATCGTATAGCTGGACGAAACAAAGAGAAAAAGACAGATTCCGTATTTCCGTACACCCCACTATCGGCCTTGAACACCGACGTCTCGACTATTGGCGTGAGAATCGTTTATATTTAGTCAAGAAGACCTTTCCCAAAACCGCATCCAATATCGTACTCCAATATGATTTCGGCAGATCGGCGAATGCGCCCAACCAATTATTTAACAACATGCTGGGTTATGGTTTCTCTGTTGGTACGCAGGCTCCCGATCTTCTCCATCTCGTGGACGTCATCAACGATTCGGACCCGTTGAATATTCAGGAAGGCAATCCCGACCTGAAAAGTTCATTATCTATGAACCACAACCTCATGTGGAATTTCGTTCCTTATGGAAAATCTTTTGTAAACGCGGTGAAAGTCTCATATTCATCTTTTGTCGACAATCTTGTCCGCGGCTATCTCTATAATACACAGACGGGTGTGCGGCGTTTCCGGACATATAACGTCGACGGCAATTATAATGTATCAGCCTCAGACTTCTTAACCTTGCAGTTCGGATCTCCGAAGAGATTCGCACTTTCATCTAC
>CAZULD010000133.1:0-6209 GCA_964621135.1 uncultured Bacteroides sp.
CGAAGCCCAATACATTGTGGTCGCGGATTCCGTCGGCAATGGAATAAAGGTGCAGACGTTCACCAAAAAGGTCTTTGGTGGTCATGCCGTTCACGCTGTTTTCATCGTCTATCGGAGTGCCGGTAAAGCCGAAGTATAACGCGCCGGGGAAGTTCTGCTTTATCCCTGCGAGAGTTTCACCGAAAGTCGAGCGGTGGCACTCGTCGATGATAAACACAATGCGCTTTTCCCTGATTTTGTCAAGACGCTGCTTGGCAAAACCTCCTTCTTCGCCGCGCTTCTTGTCAAAGACAAGTCCCATTTTCTGAATGGAGGTGACGATAAGGCGCATATTCGGGGCGTTGCTTTCAAGTTTATTGACGAGGATTTCGGTGTTTTCTGTCCCCTCTACATTGTCGGAGTCACCTGCAAATCCCTGATATTCTTCGAGGCTTTGGGTGCCGAGCTCTATTCTATCCATAAGGAATACGACCTTGTCGGCGTCGCCCGACTGGGCGATAAGTTGAGCCGACTTAAAGGAGGTCATGGTCTTGCCCGACCCGGTGGTGTGCCACACGAAACCGCCATAGATAGATTTATCCTCCCAGTGGGTTTTCGCTACCTTTGTGCTAATGGCATTGGCGGCATAATATTGATAGCTACGCATCACTTTCAGCACACCGTCCTTGCTATCGGGCACGGTATAGAAGCCTATCAACTGATGAGCCATAGGGATAGAGAGGAGATAGCGCACTATATCCTCCCAATCGTTGATAGGCTCGTTATAAAAGTCAGCCCAATGGAAGAAGAAGTTTTTATTGAACGTACCCTCCGGGCCTGGGTTGGCGAAGTAAAGTGATTCTTCGGGATTCATAGCCACGAAGATTTGCACCAGCGAGAACAGCCCGCGGGCGAAGATACCCTCTCGCGCATATTTCTCAATCTGATTGGAGGCTTGGCTCACGTCCACACCGCTTTTCTTCAATTCGAGATGGATAACGGGCATACCGTTAATGAGCAGCATGAGGTCACCACGGCGGTCGTTAAGCAGTGGCGAAGCGGTTGGGAACTTCGGTTGCTGAACAATCTGATAGCGGCTGTCACCGGCGGCGATCTCCTTGCGGTCGTAGATTTTCAGCGTTATCTCTTTGCCGAAGTTTTCCACATCGTCGGGGTTGTCACGGCGAATGGAGGTAGTACCACCGTTGATAAACTCGTTGAGCGCAAGCGGAGTCTTGAGGTTATTGATATTGTCGATGACCTGCTGCATCTCGGTTTCGGTCAACGGATAATTGCCAAGACGTACCGACTGGCGGTTATTCTCAAAGAGGATATTCGCCCAGTTCTGAATAAGTTCTTTTTCCGTAGGATTGACAATTACTTCGTCCTCCCATCCAAATTGTTGAAGCAACTTGATAACAGCCGCTTCAAACTGTTTTTCGGAATTAAATGATTGGTGGCTCATAATTCGGAAGTATTAACAAACATCTTGTTGAGGCAAGACTTTTTAATATTACGAAGTTTGGCAAGTTTCTGCCGCTTAGCCGAGATAAGCTCGTCAAGGTTACGGAAATATTCGCCTATGTTTTTCTGCTCAGCAAGCGATTCAGGATAAAGTATAATCGTATCTGCGATCGCAGATTTACTAATTGATAATACTTTAATGCCCTGCATAAGTGGCAAAAGTTGATAATGATAGACATTTGAGTTAAGGTAATAACCAAGAAATCCATTAGCAAATTCTTTATTAGGACGAACCGCTATTGTATGGAGACCGCTAACCACATTGATTCTTTCAGCTCCATCAATCTCAACACATTTACCAACTGCATCATCTTCCGCAGTATCTGCGAAGATTATATCACCATTGGAAAGTGTGTTGAAATTATTAAGTTCAAGACCAATTTCATCATTAATGTAGGGAACGAGACCATCATTAACATCAATAATGCTACCGAACTTTATGAGAATATCTCCGTAGTGTATGTTCTTTATCTTGCCGTAATCGTAATTAAGACAAGCTCGAGATAAAGTATTATTTTTAATCGGAGAGAAAAGATCGGAGAAGGCTGCTTTTTTCCAGTTGCCTGTAAATCCGGTGAAGCGGATTTCGGGGGTGGTGGTGCCTGGGCGTGGGAACATCTTTTGGAGCGATGCAAGTTTCATCTTCTCCAAGCGTTCTACCTCTCGCTCAGCCTCCGCTATCAATTCATCCACCTGTTTAAAATATTCGCCTATCTCTTGCTGTTCTGAAATTCGAGGCAACATAAATTCAATAGATTTAACTATTGTTCCAGATAAATTGCCTTGTCCTCCTTGAAGATAGGTATTTATAATGGGTAGTTTATTCTGATATAGCCAATAAGATAAGCAATAAGAGTCGTATTCATCATTAGTAATAATCGCCAAGATTGCCTGATTGATAGCACCATTAATTTGAGATATTGCTACTTCTCCACTTGTCGCACCGTAAAGGGCATATAGAATCGTACCTTTAGAAACAATTGCGGCAGACGATTTGGCTAACCCCTCATCAGTCAAATATAATTCAGTCGTATTTCCATGAATTTCTCCTGAACGAATAAATGGAATTGATCCTCCATAAAAATCAACACATCCTACCGTCGGAGTACCACCCGAATAGGAGCGAGTTACATTCCCGATACTATCAGATTTCCAATTGTCGGTGTAGCCTTTGAAGCGGAGTTGTGGGGTCAGTGGCTTACTCATGGCGCAGGAGTTTTTGGAATTCACGGAGTCCGGCTATATCTTTGTGGGAGCCTGTGAGATTGTCGATGAGTGATGCAAGCGACCGTTCAGCGGTGTTGATATTGGAGTCAATATCAATAAGGGTCTCGGAGTATTTTGCTGAAAGCTCACCGAGTGAGTCTGCAAAACGCTCGACGAGGTTTTGCGCCACTTGGCGCAGATCGTCGGCGAGCGGTTTTATCCATTTGGCTTCAAGCATCTGCTGAATTTCAGCAATAGATAAATTGTTTATAGTTTCTATTGTTAAATCTATTAATTCAGACTCCTTAATCTTAATGGAATCTTTAATCTCTTTTTCTTTGTCAAGAAGATTTAGTGCTCTGCATAATTTATTCTCCAGAGTGTCTTGCTCAAATTGAATGGAAGACTGTAAATAAGTAATACGCTTATTTACAACAGTCTTACCAAACGTGCCATCTTTGGCTCTCTCCATTGAGTCCCAATCAGCAAAATCTTTATTGATAGATATATATTCCAATTTCTCAGTTTTTTTTGCTTTGGAATCCAATAAGAGAATATAGCCTCTAAGAGTTTCAATCTCAGGAGTTGAAATTTGCTTTCTAATAGAAGCGACTTTTTCCTTTAATGGTGTCTTATTGAATTTTGTGTTATCATCATTGAGATATGAGCCGCTTAGTTCTTCCTCGCTCATTGAAGATATTATTTCTTCTAACGAGGAAGTAATTTCGACAAGTTCCTGATTTAATAAATTCACTTCTCCGAAAAGATCAGATAAGAGATTTCGCTGAATTAAATCAAATGGGATAACTCTGCCCACCCAACCGTCTTGAACCTCTTTTTCTTCACCATCTTTCTTCTTGATAACCATATTGGGGTCAACAACATTCGCAGCTTTAATACCCTCTGATTGTATGACTTCAAGGTCTACACCAATTATCGACCATTTATCCGCAAGAGATTGATATGCTTCGTAGGAGTCAATAAGTGAAAATGGGGCAAGAGTATCGAAAAGGAAGTTTGTTATATTATTGAGTTCACGATTGGGATTTAGCGATTTAATTCTTTCTTCATTATCGAGAATATCAATAATGTTATTATAGAGGTTTTCAGAAATAGGAGAAATCGTAGAGTTATACCGTGAGACAAAAGAGCGCACTTCGGGGTTGTCGTAGATAACGCGCCTTATATCTTCGGGCGCAGGTATCAGGTTGCTATAACCATCGCCAGAGTCTTCAAAGAGTTGTGGGCGGAGCGATGGTAATGCGTCCCACATCGGAGCGAAGACTTCAATTTCGCTGTTCGGTATGCCGCCGAACATTGTTGCGTAAATATCCCACAGCTCGTCAGCGTCGGCTGAATTAACGTATCGGGGTATATTGAGGTTATAGTCGTTCTGACGTATAACCTCTCGACTGACACGGCGCGAGAATTTCGGAATTTCAAGGCGGCGGGTCACTGCATCAACAATCTTGCGGATGTCGCGGGCGCGGAGCTGATTGTTCTTGCCAACTTTCAAGAATCCTTTAGAAGCGTCGACAAAAAGAATATCGTCGCGGTCGCGTTTCTGACGAAGTACCATTACGATTGTCGGAATACCGGTGCCGAAGAAGATGTTGGCAGGTAGTCCGATAATTGCGTCGATGTTGTTTTTCTCAATCAAGTTGCGACGAATTTCTTCCTCCGAACCTCCACGGAATAGAACGCCATGAGGCAAAACGATAGTCATAATGCCGTCGGGCTTGACGTGGTAAAGGTCGTGAAGGAGGAAAGCATAATCTGCAGTTCCTTTCGGAGCAATGCCATATTGCGTATAACGAGGGTCAGACTTGGTTTCTTCTCGCGGAGTCCAATCTTGCGAATAAGGAGGGTTGCTTACAACTGCGTCGCAATAGAGTGGCTTGTATGTAGCCATCGGGTCTGTTTCGTCAAAAAACGGCCAGTCTTCTTCGAGGGTATCGCCATTGCGTACATAAATATTATCGGGGTGTATGCCACGCATTACAAGGTTCATGCGGGTAAGGTTATAGGTTGGTTCTTTCCATTCTTGAGCGAAGTAGGTAATTTTATCCTTTGAAAGATATTTGCTCACGCTTCGACCAATATTGAGCAGCAAAGAGCCGGAGCCGCTTGTCGGGTCGTAGATAGTAATTTCATTTCTGTCGCGCAAATGGTGTGCAACAATCTCCGACATCATCAGTGCAACCTCGTGAGGGGTATAAAACTCTCCGGCTTTTTTCCCGGCGTTAGCGGCAAAATTAGAGATTAGATATTCGTAGATGAACCCCAGCACGTCATAATCTTGCGAGCCGTCAGTCGGAATATCCTTAATAAGAGCGAGCAGATTATTTATAGTCTTAGTCTGCGCTCCTGTGCTTTCTCCTAACTTGCTAAGTCCATTTTGCAAGGTATCGAAAATGCCCTTATAAACTTTTTGATGAGCAGGGCTGATAAGACGAGCGAAGCGATTCAGTGCGTCGCGCACCTCAGCAACACTAAACTCCGTTTCAGGGTCTATCCAAGTAGAGAATAAATCATTGTAAGCAATGAAGTAGCCTAGATTACGCTTGCATTGCTCGACGGTGTCGGGCACTTTATCCTCGTAGAGATACTCTTTCATACTTGCATCGTCCCAATCATTGGCACGAAGAAATGCGACCTCCTTGTCAGAAAGGAATTTATAAAAGATAAAGCCGAGTATATAATCCTTATACTCGTTGGCTTCAATCTTCGACCGCATTTTGTTGGCCGAAGCCCATATTTTGGATGCGAGTTGCTGCTTGTTCATAATTAATGAATGGAGACTTTATTAGTACGACATAATAAATCAGCAATATCAACACCTAAAACATACGCAATTTTATTTAGTGTTGGTAAATCAGGTTGCGACGAATTGGTACACCATTTTGAAACGGTGACAGGATCTCGTCCTACTTGTTCAGCAAGCCACTTGCCGGTTTTCCCTTCTTCTGCCAATACGGCTTTAATGCGATTTATCTTCTCCATATCAAATTTTAATCTCTTAATGTCAAACGCAAAGTTAATAAAATTATTGGTTGTAACCAAGTATCTATATTCTCTAACATAGAAAATCCGACAAATAGGACTGCTATTGTCGGATTTACAGGATAAAACGACCACTTATTTGTCTTCGTAGAGGTGTTTCAGGCGGTCAAGGGAGTGGATGTGGATGAGGGAGTCTCGGTAGGCAATGTCTTGCTGCCAGCGTCCAGTTTGCCATTCTCGGTATTTCTTTGGGTAGTTCTCGCGGTAGAATTGGCCGAAGGAGATTGCCTCGGCATTGTCCTGATGCCAACGGTCAAGTTGGTTGATGCGCTGCTCGTACTCGTGCTTTTTGTTTGAGGCGGAGTTACACATCATAATGCTACCCATAAGGCAGATACCGACGAATGCACCGAGGCTTAAGACTAAAGGGAGATGGAGCTTGATCAGATTCTTCAGCCGAAGGAAATTGCTGTCAAGGCGGTTGCGGTCTTCATCGC
>CAZULD010000134.1:0-6128 GCA_964621135.1 uncultured Bacteroides sp.
TCTGACTGTTAATCAGAGGGTCGTTGGTTCGAGTCCATCTTGAAGCGCAACAAGGTTATCGCAGTGATGCGATGACCTTTGTTGTTTTATTACCATATCAAATCATGATTAGCTTGAGGAAAGTTCAATTCTTTGCCGCTTTTCGTGCGGCGCGAACCCGAATCCACTTCAGCACCCACCACGAGGCGAGGAAATAGACTCCCGTTAAGATCCATAGCGCTGTGTACGGACGTATCTGCTCGGCAAGCGTTGCCGCATTACTGTTGATGCGGATAAAACCTTCGACACCCCATGTCGCCGGCACAAGATTGCCGAACCATGTCCAGAAACCGTTCATCGCGTAGCGCGGCCAAGTCAGACCCGAAGCGAATAGGAAGACTACCGAGGTGAACACCACTATGATGAAGGCTGATTCGCGCTCTTTCATTGCTATCAGCAGCGCCTGTCCGAGGAACGCACTCGCCGTCAGCAGCGGCAACAGGAAGGGCAGATACTCCGTCGGGCTGCCGTAATGAGGCAGACGGAACATTTCAGGAATCCACGTCGTAACGTAGATCGCCATAGGTATATATAGCACGACGTAACACAGCGTCTTACCCCAAACAGCCGCCGAAGCCGACGCACCGTTGACCATCTGCGGGTCAATGCCGCCGTTACGCATACGGCGTTCGCGCGACGATCCGCCGATCAGCGCTATGCCGAGTATCATACTCTGCTGCAAGATAAGAATTACAATACCGGGCATTACGAACGAAGCAAAGCCCTGCTCCGGGTCGCCCAAAAAGCTGTTGTGGCTCTCGATCGGCATTTTTACGCCCGTAGTTTCCAGGCCGTAAGTATCAATGCGTTCCATCGTTATATCGCCCGTCTGCTTGATCTGCAGATCAGTCAGCGATGTCAGCAATGTGCGGTAGCGCAGCAGCAGGCTCATGTCGGCATAGAATTCAACCGTTGCCTGACGACCTGTGCCGATATTCGACGCGTAGTCCGACGGTATACGCATCACACCGAAAACCTTGCCTTCATTCATCCATCGCCGTGCTTCCTGCATGTCAGACGCATAGCCGACGATATCCATTCCCGGCGACGCTGACGCATCGCGCACGAGTTGGCGTGACATGGTCGAACGGTCATTGTCGACGATCGCAATAGGCACCTGCTCGACCAACTCTGGATTATAAATCAGAGTGTAGACAATCGGATAAAACAACGGAAGACCTACAAAAAAGATGAGCGCACCCATGTCGTGGATCACAACGCGCCATTCATTGCAGAATACGCGGCTTAGATCGACAAACCATCCGGCTATGCTGTTGAAAAATTTCTTCATGATCTGCTTGACTTTTTATGGAACATAGACCGGCTGGAGCAACGCGCGTTTGAGACGGCCGACAAGCACCGAACATACAAAAGGAAAGGCGATAAGCGCAACGAAATACCAGCGCGAATAATAGAGCGGTATGCCGTTGAGAGCCTCATTTATATATATAAGGAAATAATAGCGCACCGGCATCAGCCAACTGAACACACCTATCGCGCCGTACATGCTCTGCACCGGGAACGAAAATCCAACGAACGAGAACGACAGGATGCCGAATAGCGCCGCCAGACTCATCGACAGTCGCGGATTCGGGACGATCGACACAAACAGCACTCCGACCGCCTGACATGCTGCAACGAATAGCAGCGTCGCTGCAATCATCACCCACATGCTCCCGTTCATCGGGAAGTGGCGGTAACCGTAGAGCAGCGCGAGCATAAACAATGCCGACACAGCCCATACGACAAACTGCGGTATCAGCTTGCCGGCTAAAGCTACCGATATACGTCCCTTGGCCGTAGCCATCCATTGCGGCGACGTGCCGTATTTGATCTCAGTTGCGATCGAGAACGCCGTTACAAGCATGATCATCAGCGCAAACACTCCCGCGATGAACGAAGGCGACATGTAGTAAGAATAGTTCGTCCACGGGTTGCCTATCGGGTGAGTGTCGACATTGAGCGGCTGGATGAGACTGCTGACCACGCTCGGATCGGCACCGGCGCTGACCAGCGTCGTGCGCACCATCGATCCTGTCGTGCCGACGGCCACGGTCTTGAAACCTTTATAGGCCAGCGTGCCGGGCACGAAGTATGTCATGTTGGTGTAATAGTCGAGCGACGGTGTGCGTCCCCCGAGCGCATCGCTCTGGAAATTTTCCGGGATGACGAAGAAGCCGTAGATGTCGCCGCGGCGCGTCGCAGCCATTGCTTCCGCATAGCTGTCGAGCTTCATCGAAACGTCGACCAGCTCCGTGGCGTTGATCGAGCGTGTGATCGAGCGCGACATTTCAGAATGGTCGAGGTCTACTATCGCCGAAGGTATCTTCAGCGGCAGACCCTCGCCCAGCAGGCTGACAAAAAACACGCTCATCAGCACCGGCACAAGCACCATCGCGAAAAGATAGATCTTTCTCGACGATAGCCTGCCGACTTCGCGGAGCATGGTGGCTTTCAGACCGGTTGACATTGCTTCTTGCGTTTTTATCGTTAACGTTTAATCTTCATAATAGACTATCGACATACCCGGGCGCAGACCGTCGACTTTCTCGGTCGGACGCGCCTTTATCTCGAACGTGCGGCTGTCCCAGCTACCCGATGCCTTGGTCGAGTGCCAGGTCG
Organism: uncultured Bacteroides sp.; assembly: GCA_964621135.1. Classification (GTDB taxonomy): domain Bacteria; phylum Bacteroidota; class Bacteroidia; order Bacteroidales; family Muribaculaceae; genus CAG-873. The sequence continues at coordinate 2,662 of CAZULD010000134.1, forward strand.
CATACGATCCCATGTCGCGGATATAGTAAATCTCGGCTTCGATCTCCTTCTTGCCCAGCGCAGGCACCATCACTTTGATCTTCTTGCCCATCGGCAGATCGGCGAGCAGCTCCTCGCGGACATTGAATGTGATCCAACGTTTGTCGGTGCGCAGCAGCGACATGATCGGAGCGCCGAGCATCACCAGCTCGCCCTCGTTGGGATAGATCTGATCAATCGTGCCGTCGAACGGCGCGGTCAGATAGCTGTCCTCAAGCACGGCCTCGACTTGGGCGACATTGCCGCCGGCCGCTGAGACCATAGCTGCGGTCGACGCTTTGTCCTCCTTCTGAGCACCTGCCTTGGCAAGCGAATATTGACTTTCTGCCACACCCTTTGCTGCTACGGCGGCGTCATAGGCAGCCTTGGCCTCGTCGCGTTTCTGCTCCGAGATCACGCCCTGAGTGTAAAGATTCTCCATACGGCGATAGGTCTTTTCGGAGATCGACACTGCCGCGTTGGCTTGCTGAACCAGTTCGTAAGCGGCCTGAATGATCTGCTGGCGTGTGCCGGCGTCAACTTTGCGGTTCTGAGCCTCGGCCACTTCCTGCATGGCCTCAGCCTGAGTGAGCTGGGCGTCGACGATCGACGAGTGAATATGCACCAGTGTGTCGCCCGCGTGGACTGTGTCGCCTTCCTCGACGAAGAACTCCATCACTCGTCCGGGCATCTTGCCCGAGATGCGCACGCTTGTGCCTTCGACCTGACCCTCGATGATGTCGGCCGGTCGGTTCATGAACACAAATCCGATAACGGCTATCACGGCTACCGCCACAACGACCACGGCCATCGTGATCAACAGCGAGCGCTCAGCCTTCTTTGTCTGATTTGAAGATGTATCGTTAGTTGCCATATCAGTGTATATGTTAGATGTAATGTTTTATTTGCTGATTATTTAGGTTGGGTGTATTCATACTGAAGTGTGCCGAGTGCCTTGCTCAGATATGTGTTGCAGAGCTGCACGTCGATCATCGCGTCGATCTGCTCGGAGTGAGCCTTGAGCCATGCGGTCTGCGCCTCCATGACGTTGTCGGTCGTAGCGACACCTTCGCGGAAGGCGAGATCGGCCGTGCGCAGATTATCGTCGGCTTTGGCGAGATTGGTCGTGGTCATGTCGTAGGTGCGATATGCTTCCTGAGCCTTGAACGACGCTTGGCTGACCTGCAGATCCACAAGATCGCGGGCTTCGCTGAGCTGGAGCTTCATGATGGTCTCCTGACTTTTTGCTGCCCGATATTTATTATAGTTGCCGCCCCAGTGCCATAATGGTATCGACACCGTCGCGCCGACGGAGAATGCTCCGTTGAAACGCTTTGCGAACCCGTTGAACATATTCGGATTCGAGAATCCGTAAGCGCCGATCACCGCAACTTTAGGCAACATGTCCGACATCGCAACCTTGGCCTGCTGGCCGGCGATGCTGACACCGTATTCGAGCGCGCGCAGATCGGGACGGCGGCTGTAGACATCCTCCATATTATACTGACGCGCCACATCGCCTGTGACGTCTGCCGTCTCTGCGTCCTCGTCCTCAAGCGTCATGACCGTGTTGACCGGCAGCCCGCAGACCTGAGCCAGCGCCATGCGCGCCAGCGAAAGTCCGTTGTCGACCTTTACAAGGTCAACCTGTGCCGAATTGAGCTTAACGTCGACGCTGAGCAGGTCGCTGCGCGTCGCAACGCCCTCCTTGACCATCGCCTCTACATTATTATGAAGCGTGTCGAGCAGGTTGACAAAACTCTGGGCCAGTTTCTGCTTGGCCTTAAGCGAAACTACCATCCAGTATGCGGCATCTACCGCGTAGACCACATTCTCGGCCTCGCTGTTGTTCATCTGTTCGGCGAGATGCTCCGCGTAGCGCGTGATCTTATTCATCGCCACTATCTTACCGCCCATAAAGATAGGCTGAGTCAGCGTGAGCGCGCCGAAAAACACATTGTGGATGTCATAAGTCATCGCGTCCTTCGGCAGATAGGCCACATCCTTCGGTATATATTGCCCGTCCGGGCCCTTGATCGGCATCCCGGTCTCGGGATTGGTTACGAGCGAGAACTCATAAGTTCCCTTGGCCGGATCAAACGTCTTGATCGGCAGATACTGATCCTTTGAGAAGATCGAAATATCTTTCTGATTGTACATATATCCGCCGTTGAAATCCAGAGCGGGCAGATAAGCCGCAAATGCTTCGCGGTTCATATAATGAGCCGTTTTGATTGCCTGACGCGACATCATTAGCTGCTTGTTGCTCTCAAGAGCCATGCTGCGGCACGAATCGAGCGACACCGCGCCGTCGGGCGACTGAGCACTCGCGGCAAACGCTACTCCGATAACGGCCAATAAGGATTGAAGCCTCATAATCTTATAGTTGAATAAATTTCGTTTTATAATTCCGCACGAATCTGCAATTTGATCGGTTTCGCACTACAAATATAACATCTCCTACACTAATAAGGTTGCCTCACTCCTAAAATTTTCAAAAAAACATTAAACTCTCCCCTCCTCTGCCATTATTTCAAAAATATTCCGGCAGCCATCATATAAAACTATTTGTAAATTAGAAAATTATTTGTACCTTTGCCGAGCTGATGAGGCCCGTTCCTCTGAGGCTTACTTTTTAACTAACCCTATTTATTAACTTAATTAAATGACTGAATTACAAAATTCACCCCTCGCAGACTTCGATTGGGAAGCCTACGAAAAAGGCGAAACCGCCGGAGAGAAGACTCGTGAAGAGCTCACCAAGACCTACGACGAATCTCTCAACACCGTCAAAGACAAAGACGTAATCGAAGGTACCATCATCGCACTCAACAAGCGCGAAGCTGTGGTTAACATCGGATACAAGAGCGACGGTATCATCCCGATGAACGAATTCCGCTACAACCCCGACATCAAAGTCGGCGACACCGTTGAAGTGTTCATCGAAAATCAGGAAGACAAGAAAGGTCAGCTTATCCTGTCTCACAAGAAAGCTCGCGCATCACGTTCTTGGGAACGAATCAACGCAGCTCTCGAAAACGACGAAATCATCAAGGGTTACATCAAATGCCGTACTAAAGGCGGCATGATTGTCGACGTATTCGGCATCGAGGCATTCCTCCCCGGATCTCAGATCGACGTTAAGCCCATCCGCGACTACGATCTCTTCGTCGGCAAGACTATGGAATTCAAGGTTGTCAAGATCAACGAAGAATTCAAGAACGTTGTCGTTTCTCACAAGGCTCTCATCGAAGCCGAACTCGAACAGCAGAAGCGTGAGATCATCTCTAAGCTCGAAAAGGGTCAGGTGCTCGAAGGTACTGTCAAGAACATCACCGCTTACGGCGTATTCATCGACCTCGGCGGCGTTGACGGTCTTATCCACATCACCGATCTCTCTTGGGGCCGCGTAAACCACCCTGGCGAAGTTGTCGAACTCGACCAGAAGC
>CAZULD010000135.1:0-6055 GCA_964621135.1 uncultured Bacteroides sp.
CTGAGGCTTACGACGGTCCTTCGATCATCATCGCTTACTCACCCTGTATCAACCACGGTCTCCGCGCCGGTATGGGTCACTCACAGGCTGAAGAGGCTCGTGCCGTTGAATGTGGCTACTGGCACCTCTGGCGTTATAACCCCGCTCTCGAAGACGAAGGTAAGAATCCCTTCACTCTCGACAGCAAGGCTCCCGACTGGGATAAGTTCGATGACTTCCTCAAGGGTGAAGTTCGCTACGCTTCTGTCTGGAAACAGTATCCCGACGAAGCTGCCGAACTCTTTGCCGCAGCCAAGAAGAACGCTCAGTGGCGTTACAACAACTACCTCCGTCTCGCTCAGCAGCAGTGGGGTGTAGCTCCCGAAGAATAATCTTTCAGATTAATTCAATAAAAAACTCGCCGATGATACCAACCATCGGCGAGTTTTTTATTTTAGAAGTCGCATTATTCTTCCGGCCCTGTGTATTGTCCCGCAAAAAGGATAGCTTGGGTCGCCGGGTCAATAATAAAGAAAATAAAAGGTTTGTTGAATTTGAGGTCTATAGGATCTTCCATGATCGTAGCGCTCACTATTACAGTTGCAGATGTAATACTTCCTGCGGCTACTCCGATTTGAGTCACATTAATATTTGATAATTGATCAATCTGTATATCAGTCGGAGCAAGCGTTTTATTAGATGCAATACCGGAGGCGAGATCTGTTCCGTTTCCCTCAAACAAGGGTATAAGCGGAATGTCGCTGTTTATTTTAAATTTCGGTAAAGACAAATTTATACAACGTTGATTTGCTTCTCTGAGGTTTTTCTGGAGGGCGTCCACATCAATGTCTCGAATCAATTCATTTAGATTCCGTTCGACAGGAGTTATGCAAATAATGTGATAGCCTGTTAGTTTTAATATGACACTCTCGAATTCATCGTTTTTGAAGTAAGGAGCTTCTATTTCAGCATCCATAAAGTTCTGATCTCTTGATCCTCGGGCTGTTGAGAATGAGCTTGTATATGTCTCGGAAAAATGATAGTCTCCGTCCCACTGTTGTTTGAAATATAGCAGTGTTTGAATAATTATAGCTGTCCCGTTCGGTATTGCGAAATTCATGTCGCTAATGGCTCCCTCAGTCGAATTTCTAATCCACGAATTAATAGCTTTACGCTGTGCGGACGAAGATAGGCTTCCATGGCTAATTTCAGCGTTATAATATTTTCGAATGGATTGAGTGGTGTTATGACGAACACCGGAATTAAACCAGACTCCATTAGCGATTTTCGTTGGTGCAAAATTTGCTATACCAGTGGGGGCTGTCAAAAGTGAAATTACTGAACTATTGCTTTTATTAAGCTCTCCAATGTTGTCGTAGCCAAATATCTTTGAGATGTTTTGTGCGCTTGCAGGCAAGGACAGATTACCCACCATTGAGAGTGAAATCTGAGCTCCGAACGGTGAAAGGATGAAACTTTCGTCGTTAAACTTCTTAGCAGCCTTTTTGAATAGATTTACACCAAATTCTGCTGATTTAAGTCGGAATGTATCAGTACGTTCTATATCAATCCTGATATTATTGTCCGCGTTTTGCGCAAACATAAAGTTGATGCCAAGCATCATCCATATTATTAGCCCAAAAATCTTCATATGAGGTTGAGTCGTATTAGTCTTCCGGCCCTGTGTATTGTCCCGCAAAGAGGATAGCTTGAGTTTCAGGTTCAATGATAAAATAGATAAATGGCCGATCAAACTTCAGCTCGATTGGATTTTCAGCGTCCACGAGACCCAATATCCCAAAAAGCCAAGTTACACTTCCAGCGGCTACACCGGTTTGATCAACATTTATTGTTGACATTTGATTTGCCTGTAACATAGGGGACGAACTTTCGACGGGCTCTAAGTTTATGCCTATATTATGTAATAAAGGAAAAAGCGAACAGTTGGTGTTAAGTTTATAGAGTGGGAAGGATAAATTAATGCTGTGTTCAGTCGCATCATTAATGATGGTCTGCAGATCAGATACCTCGAAATTATTGACTAATTCCGATAAATCCGATGCAGCGGGGCGAACGCATACCATATTATAAGGCGGAAGTTTGAGAATCACACTTTCATATTTTTCGTTAGCAAGGTAGTCGGCTATTAATTTGGCATCCATGAAATCCGTCAGTCGCTTACCTTGAGGGGTTAAGAATGTGTCTTGGTAAGAACATGAAAAGTGGTAATCTCCATCCCATTGTTGATCGAAAGAAAGTATGGACTTGATAATGATGTCGATATCTTTAGTGTCCGGGATTTCCGGTTTGAGGTCTTGGACTCCGCTGGCCTCTGAACACCATGCTTCTACGGCTTTGATTTCGGCGGGAGATGTTAGATCACCTTTATTTACCTTAGCTCCGTAATATTTCTTCAGTGTTTTCTTTGTATCTCGTCCTACACTATAATTAAACCATACGGCATTAGAAATTTTAGTAGGCAGATGTAATGTATCACCGTATTCTGTGACTGTTGCTGGAACATATAATTTATTTATGAGATATTTGTTGGCTATGTTTAGATAGCTTAAGTTATCATAGCCGAAGGTTTTGCTGATATCAGATGAATTCAGAATATTTTCAGCCATTGACAGCGTAAATTGAGCTCCTACAGGTGATATTACGAAACTTGTATCGCCAAACTCCGTTGCAGCACTTTTGAATAGGTTGACTCCAAATTCAGAGACATGGGCCTGAAAAGACTCTAAGTTTTCAACTTGCTCATCCTCCTCGTTTTGGTTGTTAGTGCAATTATATAAGGTCAGTGACAACATGGCTGTCAAAAGGCATCGGCATAATCCGGTCGTTTTCATGAATTGGAGATATTAAGATGATTATATCTGCTAAGTTACGAAATATTCTCAGATTACAATAAAAAAACTCGCCGAAGGAAGTCAGACATCCGCAAGTTTTTATTAATTACAAGGGTTCCCTTTGTACCTAAACTAATTATTCACGGTTTCGGAAAATTCGCTAATTTTGCGTTATAAATCTGAAAGAAATGAAAACTACCGAAGATGTGTTAATATTCACCCATGAAGAAGGCCTCTCGAAAGCAAAGCATAAGTTTTCTCTGCTAATGTACGCTATACGATTGCTTACGTTCGTAGTTTTGTTTACTTCTTGTGGTCAGTCAGATCGAGTAAGAATTTATGAGGCGAAGAAAGTCGTTGACGAACGGCCCGATAGTGCGTATGTGTTGCTCAAAGGTGTAGAATATGCTCATCTTAACGACGATAGGGATAAAGCTGATTATATATTGACCAAAGCAAAAGCCAACATGTACATGGGACGCACTTTGGTGACCGACTCGCTGTTACCTGTGGCTATAGCATACTATAATGCTAATAATGATTCTGCGTCAGCATATCAAGCTATAATTGCCCGCGCTAAATACCTGCGAGCTATCGAACAACCTCAAGCGGCCAATGCATTGTTGGATTCACTTTATCTTAAGTTAATTTCGTTAGACAAACTTACAAGCATAAATAAAACTTTACTCGAATTTTCATTTAAGGATAAAGATTTTAATCGTTCGTTGTTCCTTATTGATAGGCAATTGGGCCTACTCGATGACGAAACCGAGCGTCTCGATTTTGAAATTAAGAAAATAACTCCGTTAAATACATTAGGTCAATCAAAGAAAGCCGTAGCATTATGTGACTCTTTGTTTGCATTGCCCAATGCGCCTGAGGTCGGGAGCATGGAGTGGGTGGCTCTGCGGATCAACTATGCAGCCGCACTTGGTGAAAGCAGGTCAACCGCCCCTAAAGCTGTTGAAATTATGGAAGATATCCTCCGTCGTCTGGGATCGGTACCGGATAAACATTTATTGGAACTTTATATCCCGATGGTAAATCTTCAAATGAATGCGGGCAATCTCGAGGCCGCTCAAAAATATGTCAGACTTATCTCAGATCTCAATATACCCGAGGCCGATTACGACGCAGTTGTAGCTGCATACTACAACTTTTTGAAAATTGTACTCGATTACGAGAAAACAGGAGCTTTGTCTTTCAGTCAACTCAGTAACGTTGCCCATAATCTCAGGAAAGTAAGTGCTGACCTTGAAATTAAAAGGCAGGAAAGAGATAATGCGCTGGAGGCAGCTTATGATTTAAGCCGAGACAAATATGAACTTACCATTAAACAGCAGACACTATGGTTAATCCTGTTTGCCGTAACGCTTTTTGCCGTTATTACTATCTTGGTTATTGCTTATACTGCGCGAAAACGCCGCCAACGATTGATTGATGCGGAAGAAAAAATTGAGACTTTGGAAGAACTGGTAAAGTCAGTCCAAAATGTGAATTCTAATGACAAGCAGGGACTTTTGAAAAAATTGTTGCTGCAGCAACTCGGAATCATCAAAACGTTTGCGGAATCACCTACATCTCAGAATCAGGAGGCTTTAAGAAAGATACGAAACATTGGTAATGCGGATGAAAAAAGCAATACTCTTGTTAAGTGGAATGATTTTTACCAGATAATTGATGAGTTGTATGGCAATTTTCATAAAGATCTGATCAATCGATATCCCAATCTTTTTTCTGAGCGAGAGATCAACATTCTTTGTTTGATAAGAGCGGGATTTTCGACAAAAGAAATCGGAGTACTGGTAGAACAGACTTCTAACTCAATTTATGTAAGTAAGACGGCGATTAGAAAGAAACTTGGAGTAGGTGTTAAAGAGGATATAATGGCATATCTTACATCCAAATCCGACGCCTCCGCAACGGCTTAAGGTCATCCAATGGCGATTTAAGACTTTTAAGAGTTGTTATTGCTGGTAGTCAATATGTTACTGGTTGTCGTTTAAGAGAATTTTATAGCTGTTTAAGTAGGCTTGAACAGCATTTTCACTCTAATTTTGCAGTGTGAAAATTCAAAATTCTCTACGACATGAATAGAACATTAACGATTATTTTTGCGTCACTTGTCTCGATGACAATGACTGCCCAAACCGAGCATCAACTTAACGAAGTGACCGTGGTCGCCTCTCGTACAACAACCAATGCGGAGGGATATACGACCACTCTTCGCGGAACGAACATAGCCAAAGGCAAACCTTCGGCAGATGTTCTCGGTTTTCTGCCTAATATCTCGCGCGAAAACGGCAACTTCAAGATCAACGGTCTTGCCGTGAGCGAGATTTATGTGGACGGAGTGAAACTCTCCGACATTTCGGAACTCAATAACATTCCCGGAGAAATGATTGACAAAGTGCAGGTAAAATATCTTGCAGGAAGTGATCAAAACGCAGCTTTAAGCGGTGGCACAATTATGATAACCCTGCGTCGTCCACCCGAAGGTGGCTACTACGGAAATGTCACCCTCAATGCCGACTGGTACCGCTCATGTGGTTTTGGCAATGAAGGTGTGAGCGGACTTTTCAACTACCGCTATAAAAACCTCAGTATATACGACAACCTATATATCGGTGCCGATAAGTTGGAGGAAAATTCCGAGCAATGGTTAACCGGTCCTGACTTGAACACCATGATTGAAGAAACCTCAAAGTCGCACGGTTTTAATTTACGAAACCGGCTAAGTCTTTCACGGCAATTCAAGTCGGGTGTACAACTCGGAGGAAGCTATTTAGTTGCCTCAACCCGACCGCGGCCGACTTCTTCAGCATTAGATAATAGTGTAATTTCCTCATTGGACAAATGTATAAATACGCTCGCTCAGGAAGGAACTATAAAATTAGCCTTACCTTTGAACGAACGAGGTACTTCTATGGAACTCACTGCCGATTATTATAATCGCCATAGCGATGATAACGCTAATTATCTTATTGATAACGAGCTTATCGGAAGTCAGGCTGACGAAAGCAATCTAAATCTTTGGAAAGTTAAAGCAGACTTTCTTTATCCCCGTAGCAGAAATCTCGCTTGGAAATTCGGCGCTTCTGCCCAATGGATAACATCGGAATTTACCCCCTCGGCTGTTGTGGAAAGCAATAGGTTTGAATTAAGCGATATACCGACAAAGACAACAGGCTTTACGCCTATCGTATATGCCGCTGCTCAGGGTA
>CAZULD010000136.1:0-6046 GCA_964621135.1 uncultured Bacteroides sp.
AACCCGCCGTTTCTCCAATCTCAGATGCACCTATCCTTTTTCAACGCGTTTGCACCTTACAAAGCTTTTAAAAACGGGAGATCAGATAATTTCACTGACAGACACAGAAATTCAATTTTTATTGAAATTTGGCGGGGAAGAACAGTTAGTGAAAATGTCACTTCTTGATGAGCTTGTGCACGCTCTTGCGCTCCTCGGGGGTCATCGGCTTGTCGCCCTGCAGGTCGGCCTTCTCGAAGAGGGTCCACAGCTTGCGCAGGAATCGGTTGACGCCGTCGATGCCGTTGGTGTCCCAGGGCTTCGACTGCTCCAGCGGGCCGAGGAACATCTCGTAGAGCCTCAGCGTGTCGGCGCCGTAGCGCTCCACGATGTCGTCGGGGTTGACGACGTTGAACATCGACTTCGACATCTTCTCCACGGCCCAGCCGCAGTTGTACTTGCCGTCTTCGAGGATGAACTCCGCGTCGGCAAACTCCGGGCGCCACTGGCGGAAGCGCTCCGTGTCGAGCACGTCGTTGCTCACCAGGCTGATGTCCACGCGGATCGGCGTGGTGTCATATTGGTCCTTGAGGCCGCGGGAGACGAACGTGTTGGTGTCCTTGATGCGATAGACGAAGTTGCTCCGCCCCTGGATCATGCCCTGGTTGACAAGCTTGCGGAAGGGCTCCGGTTCCACGACCTTGCCAAGGTCGTAGAGAAACTTGTTCCAGAAGCGGGAATAGATCAGATGACCCGTGGCGTGCTCGGCTCCTCCTACGTAGAGGTCCACGTCGCGCCAATAGGCGTCCGCTTCGGGGCTGACGAGCGCATGGTCGTTGTGCGGGTCCATGTAGCGCAGATAGTAGGCCGACGAGCCGGCAAATCCGGGCATCGTGCAGAGTTCGATCTGGTACCCCTCGGGGGTCTTCCAGTCCTTGGCGCGCCCCAGAGGGGGTTCCCCGTCGGCGGTGGGCAGGTAGCTGTCTACCTCGGGGAGGTGGAGCGGCAGTGCGCTCTCGTCGAGCAGGTATGGCACCCCGTCCTTATAATATACGGGGAAGGGCTCGCCCCAGTAGCGCTGGCGCGAGAAGATGGCGTCGCGGAGACGATAGTTCACCTTCACGCGGCCTATCCCCTTCTCTTCGATAAATTTCTTTGTCTTGGCGATAGCCTCCTTCACGTCGAGGCCGTTGAGATCGAGTTCCTCATTAGCGGAATTGATCATCTTGCCCTCTTTGGCGTCGAAGCTCTCCTCGCTCACGTCGGCCCCCTCGATCAGAGGAATCACCGGCAGATTGAAGTGGCGTGCGAAAGCATAGTCGCGTGAGTCGTGGGCCGGGACGGCCATGATGGCGCCTGTGCCATAACCGGCGAGCACATAGTCGCTCACCCAGATGGGAATCTCCTTGTCGCTGATAGGATTGCGTGCATAGCTGCCGGTGAAGACGCCGCTCACGCGCTTGTCGATCTGGCGTTCGCGCTCGGTCTTATGGCTCACTTCGGCAAGATAGGCATCCACGGCCTCACGCTGTTCGGGAGTGACGAGCATGTCTACATATTTCGATTCGGGAGCGAGCACCATAAACGTAACGCCGAAAGCAGTATCGGCGCGGGTGGTGAAGATCTCAAGACCGAAATCCTTACCCACAACCGGGAACACCATCTCCGCTCCCTCGCTGCGACCTATCCAGTTGCGCTGGGTCTCTTTGAGGGAGTCGCTCCATTCAAGGTTATCGAGATCGTCGAGCAGACGGGGTGCGTAGGCTGAAACGCGGAGACACCATTGGTTCATCACCTTCTGCTCCACGGGGAAACCGCCGCGCACGCTCACGCCCTCGCTCACCTCGTCGTTGGCGAGCACGGTGCCTAACTTTTCACACCAGTTCACCATCGTCTCTCCTTGATAGGCTATGCGATAGTTCATGAGCACCTCCGCCTTCTCCTTCTCTGAATAGGCGTTCCATTCCTCAGCCGTGAAATGCAGGGTGCGCGAGCAAGCAGCCTCCACGCCCTCTGTGCCCTTCTCGGAGAAATGCTTCACAAGCTCGGAGATGGGGCGCGCCTTCTGCTCCTTCAGGTCGTAGTAGGAATTAAACATACGGATGAAGGCCCACTGGGTCCAGCGGTAATATTCGGGATCGCAAGTGCGGATCTCGCGGCTCCAATCAAATGAAAAACCGATTTTGTCAAGCTGCTCGCGATAACGGGCAATGTTGTCCATAGTGGTCTTCTCAGGATGCTGACCGGTCTGGATGGCATACTGTTCGGCCGGCAATCCGTAAGCATCATAACCCATAGGATGGAGCACATTGAAGCCCTGCTGGCGTTTGAAGCGAGAATAGATGTCGCTTGCTATATAGCCGAGCGGATGGCCCACGTGAAGGCCTGCTCCCGAAGGGTAAGGAAACATGTCGAGCACATAGAATTTCTTTTTGCCCGGTTTCTCAACGGTTTTATAAATCTCGTTGTCGCGCCAGTATTTCTGCCAGCGCTGTTCGATATCGCGGTGATTATATTCCATCGTGTTGCTTATTTAAGTGGGTGCAAAGTTACCGATTTTTCAACAAAAAGTCGTAACTTTGCGCCGTATTTTTCACAGGATCCGCTCCTTTATAGCGATAACGGGTCCATTTATACTACTATTATGTCGACAAATACTACAGACAACACCCGGAAAGTCACCACTCGCCGTCTCACAGAAATGAAACAGCGCGGCGAGAAAATCTCCATGCTCACGGCCTACGACTATTCGTCGGCCAAGATTCTTGACGAAGCCGGAATCGACGTGCTGCTCGTAGGCGACTCCGCCTCAAACGTAATGGCAGGCAACATGACCACTCTCCCGATCACTCTCGACCAGATGATATATCACGCCAAATCCGTAATCAAAGGCACGAAGAGGGCTCTCGTGGTCTGCGACATGCCTTTCGGCACATACCAGGGAAATCCCATGGAGGCTCTCGCTTCGGCTGTGAGAATCATGAAGGAGAGCCATGCTGAAGCCGTGAAGATGGAGGGGGGAGCCGAGATTCGCGAATCTGTGGAGCGAATTCTCAGCGCCGGCATCCCCGTGATGGGACACCTCGGGCTCACGCCTCAGAGCATCAATAAGTTTGGCACTTACAACGTGCGCGCCAAGGAGGAAGCCGAGGCCAAGAAACTCATTGAAGACGCCAAAATTCTTGAAGAGATCGGATGTTTCGCAATAGTTCTTGAGAAGATTCCGGCCAAGCTTGCCGAGCAGGTAGCCAAGGAGGTGTCGATTCCGATCATCGGCATCGGAGCCGGCGGAGGAGTAGACGGGCAGGTGCTCGTGATGCACGACATGCTCGGCATAAACCAAGGATTCTCCCCCCGCTTCCTGCGCCGCTACGCCGACCTTGCCGGCATAATGACCGACGCCGTTCAGAGCTACATCTCCGACGTCAAGACCGGCGCCTTCCCCACCCCCGAAGAATCCTATTGAATTCCCCTTAATTATGGGTTGCGCTTTCAGCCTATCCTGCTGAAAGCGCAACCCATAATTATCTTTCCTACCGAATACTCTGCCAATCTGATTAACCATGATGAAGAAACTATTAATTGTATGCGGCTTGTTGCTGATGGCCACACTGGGAGTAGATGCACAGCCAAAAGAAGCGCACCCCCGGAACCAAGCAATAATGCCGGGTGATTCGCTCGTTAATGATTTTCTTTTCTTCTGTGACATGCTGGAAGAAACCCATCCGGATCCCTACACAGGATTCGGAGGCCGGCCATTCTTCAGTATCCAAAGGGATTTAATGGCAGATAGAATCGCTAATGACAGCCTTAGCCTGACCGATTTCTGCGACCTCCTTAATGAATTCATCGTTCCCCTAAAGGATATACATACATTTGTTCAATATCCACCCTCGGATAGTCAGCCTCTAAAATACGTGAGATGCATCGCCTTCGACGTTCTGAATGACGGCCTGATGGTGAGCGGCATCGCTCAGCCATATTCACAATATTTGGGTTCCCGGCTGTTGGCTACAAACGACGTGCCTGTAGAGACCCTTGCAGAAAGGATGACTAAAATCAAACCGAGTGAGAATAAGATAGGTAACCTGCGGAACCTCTCTATATGGGGAATCCAGGATGTAATCCTGCATAAACTTGGAGTGGCATTTAACGACACGGTCCGCTACCATTTGCTGACATCAAACCAGGATACAGTCTACGTAGATTTGCCGGTGGTGGAGGGGAAGCACTATGCGGATGTAGAAATGGAAAGATTAAACAGTTCGTTGAGTCTTCCTCAGGGAAACATGCAATTCGGTTTAATCGGTGGTGAAGAGGATATCATGTATTTTCGCTTGTCGCGCGTGATGGCTCGCGAAAACTATAAATATTGCTATGAGAACGGTTGGAGCAATGCTCTTGATGACATTACCAACTATTACAAATCCTCGGGGAAAGATATGCCGGAAGATATAAATGAGGCGATAGCTGCCATCCCATCATTATCAGAAGAGTTTTCTAAGATGCTGATGGAAATGAAGGAAAATGATATAGAGACCCTTATCATTGATTTGCGAGGAAACGGCGGTGGGTGGACTCCTATCGTCCTCCCCTCAATGATGATGATGTTTGGAGACGACTATTTCGGCAAAGACTTTGAAATTAAGAACATACGCCTTATATCTGACGCCTTCCTTCGCAAACTGAATCTCTCCTTGGATCAATTAAACCAATCATGGGGCGCGCAATTTAAGGTGGGCGACTATGTAGCCATGACTGAATATGAAGACGCTGACTTGGCAACGCTTAGAAGCTTAAAGTTGCAGAATGCCATGACTGAAACCCCGGAGCTCTTACGCTCCTTGAATGGACAACCCTTATACAGGCCTAAACAAATATTCGTCGTCACTGATCCCTTCACTAACAGTGCTGCCTTCCATTACGCGTTTTATCTTTGGAAGATGGGGGCTCACTTGGTTGGAGTGCCAACGAGTCAGGCTCCGAACACTTTCATGGAAGTGACTCCCTTTCAATTGCCCTATACCAATTTGGCGGCAAGTGCGTCAAACACGATGCAACAATTCTTTCCTCCCGACAGTCCTTACGCCAAAATATTCAAGCCCGACATAGAGATCTCATCAAAGGACTACTCCAATCACAACCTTGATGCCAACACCCCCATCCTAACAATCCTCGATCTCTGCAAAAAGACAGATTAATCCATCTGTGTCCACAAAAGAGGAAGTAGTGTCCCTCAGAATATCCAAAAATGCTCATTCGGTTAATCATTTTTTCGAAAAAATGATTAACCGAATGAGCATTTTCGCTATCTTTGCCGAGTACAGGGTATTTTGGCAATGGTTCAAGATTTTGAAGGGTAGCAACTCTAATATAGTGAATCCTTGCGAGGACACACTCCATTTTAAAACATTAGTTTAGATGCCTTCATTAATTGAAATAATTCAATGGGAAAATTCATTAAAGAAAAAGACTATAGCTTCGAAATCCAACGGAACGCGTTTCGAAAAGAATTCATATGTCCCTGTTGCAAGAAATCCATTCCACTTAATGAAGCAAAATTAGAAAAATTTGAATTGGATAGAGAATTGGTAATACGTCCAAAACCCGGATATTTGGTGAGATACGGTGCATATAGACTCTGCCCAAAATGTGAACGACGTAGGGATTTAACCTTCATGATTCCTTTCCGTTTCTTGAAGATATACGTCATTCTTGCAGTCATTACCTCAATTATAGCCTGCATTATAGACTTTGACCACTATGGTTCCGTAGTAGTAGGTTTCTGGTTAGCTGCCGCCCTTCCATTATGGATTATAATTTGGCTAATCCCGAATCTTATTTGGTGGAGAGCATCTACCTTTCGTAAATTCGATTTTGATAAATGCTTAGAAAAAAATGCCATTGACTGGAATCCACAATTTAATCCAAAAGAAAAAATCAACTAAAAGTTTTTGAACCTTGAAAGAGCTGTATTACTATCTGATAAAAATTTAGAGTCTGGTATCAGCAATGGAGTAGCTTTGCTACAAAGATTAGGAAAGCCTCCAGAAAATGTCACCAACAG
>CAZULD010000137.1:0-5918 GCA_964621135.1 uncultured Bacteroides sp.
ACTTCCTCTGCCGCGACTCTATCCTCGCTGCTCCCCTCTGCCTTGACCTCGTGCTTCTGAGCGACCTCGCCGCTCGCGCAGGCCGTCACGGCATCCAGCGCTTCCTCAGCTTCTTCCTCAAGAGCCCGATGCATGACTACACTAAGGGTGAAGTGCCCGTTAACCACCTCTTCCAGCAGTATGTGATGCTCAAGAACGCTATCCGCGAAATGGGCGGCTACGAAGCTGACGAAAAGATAGATTAATCCCCTTGCTTCATAAATTTTTAATCGCGGTTGTCCATAAGGACAGCCGCGATTTCTTTTATTTACGCTGCATTCCGACGCCTTTGCGCCACCTCGGCAGTCACAACGACAGAAAAATTAGCATCTCGCTTGCACATTTACCAACTATTTCGTAAATTCGCGCCATTATTTCCGTCTAATCCGACTTTTATGAACAAAACTTTACTCCAACCTATTTTTATCACACTTCTAACTTTAGCGCCTCTCTCCCTCTCCGCAAACGTTCCTAACGATTCTCTTGCCACTCCTCCTTCTCCCAACCGGATTCTGCCTATGCCAAATCCTGCTGTTGAAGATGAGGATGACATCTATAATAAGACACTTATCATCGGCGAGGATTTTTCTGCCTTCACAAAAGGCAGCGTCGGAGCTCCCGCCGAAGAATTTATTGACGGATGGGTCGACAATAATCTTACCACCACACCCGGATGGTCTGCAAACCACATCAAAGAAGCCGGCGGCTGCGCATTGATCGACCTTCACGCCGACATCAACTCCAATCTTTGCACTCCTATTATTGAAATACCTTTGAATGACAAACCGGTGGTGGTGACTTTCCGTGGCCGTCTCGGTGACGATAAATACAATTTCGACTGGGCTCAGGTCCACATGGTTGACCCCTCTAATCCCGAGCGCCCCATTACTTTCACCAACGACTACGCTTACTCATACACCCACTGGGAAGATTATAAATTTGTATTCGATAAAAAGCGCACCAAGACAAAATTCTACTTCCAGTTCAGCGGCTACGACGCGCCCCTTTACATTGACGACATTGAGATCAAATTCCTTGACCCGAAAGTCGAGGCCCCTGTCGCTACAGAGTTCGACAACTTCTCTTCGCGTGGCTTCACTGCCAACTGGCAGCCTGTTGACGGTGCCGATTCATATCTCATCAGCCTCTTCACCATCACCTACGACCGCGACAAGACGCGCACCTATATCTTCGAAGATGTAAAGGTCGAGGGTACAAGCCACACATTCACCGATCTCGACACTTCGACTTCAACTTTCTACTACACCGTCCGCGCACTCAAAGGCGATCAGAAGTCACCCGAGTCAAATCCCATCAAAGTCAACGGGCTTGATGTTCCCACCGGAGTTCAATTCACTCCGACAGCCAACGGCACCATCAAACTCTCTTGGGACGCCGTCCCCGGCACTCAGTACTACGAGCTTATCGCCGACCGCGACTTCACCGCTGACAAAGATATGACCTACACCCTCTCTGACGAAAACTTCGACGGCATCGTCTCGACCGGAACCTTCCTCCGCCCCGAAGAAATGATGTCGCCTTACGAAGAACTCGACCAATTCCTCACCCAGCCCGGCTGGATCGCCCAGAATCCCGTCCACATTAATGGTGCCTACGGCCTTGTCGGCTACTACTATCAGCAGTATGGCGACCTCGCCTACCTCGAATCGCCCATATTCGATCTTTCCGCCAATGACGGCAAAGTTAATATCTCGGTTGATCTCTATGGAGCGATCATCAACCCGCTTGATGAATGTACTGCCGTGATCCGTCTGCTTCAATATGTTTCAGAAGAGGAGACTAAGGTACTCAGCAAATTCTCTACCCCCGAGATCCCTTCCGAGTGGACTCATTTTGACATCGAATTGCCTAACGGTGCGAAAAATACCGTCGTTGAAATCTGTGCCCGTGCCGGCTACCTATTCATCGACAACATCCGCATCTCCCAGAATCTCAAAGCCGGTGACCACATCAACGCTCCATATATCTCTCTCAAATCCGAGACCAACGAAGTCGAACTTCCCGTCTACGATTATCTTCTTGGTAGCAACCTCAGCGTCAAACTCCGCGCCATAAAGGAGATCTGGGATTCCGAAGGCTTCTCTATTGACGAGTATATCCGCAGTCCCTACTCTGACGATTATGTCTACGCTGTTCCATCTACAGCATCAATCACTGACATCGAAGCCGATTCTGCTAAGCCCGTGGCCTTCGTTAAAGACGGTCAACTCGTGGTCGTTAACCCCGATGGAGCCGATGTCGAGGTCTTCGACGGTACGGGTCGCTCACTCTTCTCTGATCGCTCGGCCAACCGCCTTGTGACTTATCCCCTTTCTGCCACCGGCATTCTCATTGTCCGCGTCGGCGACACAACTATTAAAACTACAAACTAATCACTTTTTATACATTTTATTTAAAACTATTCCAATTATGAAAAAGCTCTACTTATGCCTTCTGGCTATTGCCGCTTGCTTCAACCTCGCAAGCGCCGACGGTTGGGACTTTGTTCTGACCGTCACACAAGGTGTGGAAAAAGTAAAAGCCTACACCGGATCAACTGGTTACTCTAAACTTAATTATGACAACCTTACAGAAATTACACTTGTTGAGGGCGATAATGACATCCATCTCGAGCACTGGACTTCTCTTGTGATTGTACCTTTGAATGAGAATGATGTTGTATCACTCAAGGATAAGAATGGTCGCAAAGAAAAGAGTAGTTACGATAATTACTACGATATTTACGCAAACTATGCAGGACCTCAGCCTCCATATACTCTCGCTGTATATTCCGAAGAGGAATACCGCACCAAGACAGTAAAGGTTAATATCCTCGACGATTTTTCTAAAGTCAAGATCGTCCGTCAGGATAAAAAAGAATTTATCCCCACTGAAAATACTATCGAAATTCCCTATAATGAATTCGATGAAAACCTACTTAGCATTCGTCCTGCAGGTTATGACTATAAACTCTATAAGGTTGAAGCTGACGGAAAAGATATTGCAGTAAGCAATACTTGGTATTCTGTTGATCTCGTTGATCGGAGCGGAGATGAACCTGTCTATGTTGAGAATATCGACGTTACAGCAAACTTCCCCGAAGGAATGACTTTCAAAACTACCATAGCTCTCGATGGGCCCACTGAAGCCATATCCTCTATCAAGATTAACGATGTAGAAGTTGAAGACATCGAATCTTGTCTGAGTGAGGATGGTTTCGATGTACCGGCTTTGGCTGTTGTAAAAATACTTTTTAACGACAAACTCTACAAAATAGACAATGTTACTGTCAATGATGAGTCGAAGTATGTATATGGACAGCTTACCCTCGATATGGTCGACAAGGATCAGAATATTTCAATAAAGGCTCACAAATTAGCTACATATACGGTGAAGTTTAATATCACAAATGCTGTCGGTATTTCAGCATCTCGTGGCTATAATGATGACATTGTTTTCCAGGAAGGTGAAAACATAATCAATTTCGTCGAAGGGAACAATCGTGTAACATTTAAAACAGTTACAGGATGGGATTTCGCAGTCTTTACCGATTTAAATGGCTATGACTACATTCAGGATCTCTGGTATGGTAGCATTGAAATTAAAGCTGAAGAAGGCGAAGAATACACTATCGAAGTGCGTGAACCGGTACGCGAAAATCAGATCGTTGTTTATTTTGGCAACTTCGGAGACGTTGAGTTCGACATCAAGAAGTTAAGCTACTATTCATGCTGCTTCTCTAAGTATGATACTCCCTCTGATAAAATGGTAGCCGGTTATAACGTTATCAACTTCCGTGATGAAGATGGATATTTCAAAGTATATGCCTCAACTTATACTGAGCCGCCGATGTACACCGACTTCTATGCTTACAAGAACTGTGAAGTTATGCCTGCAGATTGGGCCGGAGCTAAATATCGTGAAGACGAATCTGTTGCAGATGGTGATGTCTATAAATTCTTCTTCGACAACGATCCCGGTGAGCACACTGTAACGTTCGAAGTTGGCGAAGGTGCTCTCGAAGGCTACGAAGTTGTTAAGGACATCATCGTTCCCACAGACGTTACGGCTCCCGTTAAGGCCGTTGGTCCGACCCGCTTCACTATTTCTCCCGTTGCTCGCGCCGCTGAAGGTCTTGCTGTGACTGTAGGCGACAAGACTATCGAAGCTGAAGACGGTGTATACACATTCGAAACCGTTGCTGACACTACTGTCAAAGTTGCCCTTCCCGGTACCAGTGGCATCGAAGACCTCCTCAACGACGCTAACTCTACAGCCGATGTTTACAACCTCCAGGGTATCCGCGTTGCTCGTCAGGCTAATGCTGCCGACATCAAGGCTCTCCCCGCCGGTCTCTACATAGTCAACGGTTCTAAAGTCATCGTTAAATAATTAAGCATGAACATTTTCGCAAGAAAAGCAATCTTATCTCTTATCACACTGCTGCCGGCCGTTATGCCGGCAGCAGCTCGTGATATTATCACCGGGCAACCCGAAGGCAACGTAAAGGAATACTACGCTGACTTCCAGAACTTCGACAACACCTTCGGTTTCATGGGTGACTATCACACCCTCCAGAAAATCGTTTTCAGCGAGGACGGATCGAAAGTCTACTTCCCCAATCTCCTTCTCCGTCGCACAATGCCTGCTTACGTTGAAGGCGTCTTAGATGCTGCCGAAAAGACAATCACTGTCGAAGCCGGACAATGGGTATTTCTCTTCCCCAATACCAAGATTCCCGTTGCGCTTTATCTCCTCGACACCGAAGGCAAAGCCGGGTCTACGTCCACAACGTTCTACGACGAGCCTCTCGTGTTCGACATCGCTGATGACGGAACTCTGACTCTCCGCAGCTCAGACCAACTTCCTATGTTCGGCTTGTGTAACGCCGACAATTCGGAGGAAGTCTATCAGAACGCTACGGATCTCCGTTTCATACCCGCCGAAAACGTTGACAGCCAATTACAATACTGCAACTACACCTACGATTCGGGGTCTGACGAAACGACCGCCGCAATCTATCACGAAGGTGACGATACTATCTGGGCTAAAGGCTTCGTTCCCAAGTATCCCGATGCATGGGTTAAGATCACTAACTCTGTCGATGGTTGGATCGCTCCTTCGTTTCAGGTTCAGTATTACTTCGCGACCGAAGATCCCGTTGTTTTTGCCGCCACTGACGGCACTGATCTTTTCAAAGCGCTCCCTGTCAGCGTGGACGCTGCTACCGGTAAAATCACGGCAGCCGACAGCGACCTCAAAATGTGTACGGCTACACCTCTCGAGGGCGGCTCATTCGAGATTTACCTCACCTACAGCGATCTCGTAATCACTCCCACAGCGGTGTCGCTCGAAAAACCGTCGGCACCACGCTTTATGGATTTTGAAGAGCAGTCCACCGAGACCTACTTCAAGTTTGCGGCCGATGCCACGGACACTCAGGGTGCAGCCCTCCCCAAGGACTGTCTTGCATTCCGATTCTTCATCGATGGTAAGCCATATGTATTCACCACGGCCGACTATCGTTGGATCAGTTCTGACATGCCCCTTATCCCCTACACATTCGACAATTATAACTTCTTCTCGCAGGGCGGATCTAACAACGAAGTCAGATATGTCTACTTCCAGAATCTCCCGGCCGACATTGAGACTATAGCTGTCGAGTCTGTTTACACGCTCAACGGCAACGAAGCTGTCTCTGACCGCCTCGTCTATAATGTTAAGACCGGTCAGTCTCAGACGACAGGCATTGAAGATGTCATCGTTGACGACCCCAACGCGGCTCCCGTTTACTACGATCTTCAGGGTCGACGGGTCGCCAACCCCGAAAACGGCCGCCTCTACCTCCGCCGCCAAGGCCCCGCCACAACCAAAGTCAT
>CAZULD010000138.1:0-2548 GCA_964621135.1 uncultured Bacteroides sp.
TGAAGTTATCACCGTAGAATTGTGCACGGCCTTCAAGGAAGAAATCAACATATTTACAAAGACGGAAGTTGAACTGGAGACCGGCTGATACGGGAAGTGTCCATGAGTTACCCTTCACCTTATCGTCACGACCCATGATGCTGCCATCAGGACGGAAATCCCATGCGAACGTACCGCCAAGGCCTACGAAGGGGTAGATCGAGAAAACTCTCTTTGAGTTAACGCCACCGAATGAATTGAACATATCCCACATGATATCAAAGTTTGCATTCACATATTTGAACTTGTGGTAAGTTTCGGGAGTCGAGTGGAGAGCACCACCGAGGAAGCTAAGACGCCATCCAACATAAGGAGTGATTGCTTTACCGAAGCCAAAATTGTAGTTGGCCGTAATGCTATGACTTGCGCCGTCGGCATTCTCTACAAAGGGTGAAGCGATACCTGCACCGACCTGGATAAACCAATTGTCACGAGAGGTAGAATAATAATGAGTTTTGCAAGGCACTTCGGTTTCGACAACTGTAGTAGTTTGATCGAATACTTCTACGATTTCCTGTGCGTTAGCAGTGAGAGCGGGAGTCAACAGTGCGCTGCATGCGGCAATGGACCAAAGTACGTTCTTTTTCATTTCTTTAATTTTTTGTGAAGATGTTATTTGATAAATTATTATTTCTCTCGATAAATATTGGTTGAGGTTGTTTATGAAATTATAACACGGTTGGTCTTACTTTGTTCGCGGCTGACACTTTTTTTTGTTGTTCCGATGATTATACCTATCTTTGCCGATATGAAAACAAGCAGGTTACAAAAATCCATCAAGGCATTGACCGAGGGTTTCTTCAGCATATTCAGACGCAAAAACAACAGTGAATTCCGTAACCCACGGCGCTACAGGCTCGACTTTATTGCAGAGAACACGTTCAATCGTGTATGGACTCTTCGGTTTAGTCGTGCGCGTGTTATTGTAGTTAGCCTGCTGACTGTAGCTGCTATTTCAGCTTTAATGTTTGTCATCGTCTTTTTCTCTCCAATCCGAAAACTTCTCCCCGGACGCTTGGAAGGCAATCTGCGATCACGCTATGTCGAAATGGCCATGCGACTCGACTCTCTTGAACAGAAGTCAAACGCAAACGATCACTATATTGCCAATCTACGGCAGATCCTTTCAGGTAACATCGACAGTGTTCCGGCTGTGCCTGTGCCGGGACAGTCAATACCTAAATCAAAAATTGATTCTATGCTTGCCCCATCAGAGGCTGAACGAAATTTTGTCAATATGTACGAGGCAACAGATCGTTTCAACCTTTCAGTGCTTACCCCAATTGCAGCAGAAGGCATGGTTTTCTATTCACCTGTTCCGGGAGCTATTGTTGAGCCGGATAAAAACGAAGTAAATCATACTGTCTCATTTACACAACCGGATCGGTTGCCTGTATCTGCTATCTATCGTGGTACTGTTATTTCAACTTTTACCGGAGCAGATGGGCTGAACTCCATAATTGTCCAACACCCCAATGATTTTATTTCTGTATATTCCGGATTGACCAATTGCTTTACAGTACCCGGTGCACACTTATCGGCAGGTGAATCATTAGGGCTTTCAGGGGAAGGCAACACCTTTAGATTCGAGTTATGGCACAGCGGTTCTCCGACCGATCCGTCAGATTATATAGGCTTCTGATTCTATCTAAGTTTTATTTCTGACGTTGGATAAATGAAGAGATAAGGCTCAAGACTTCCGGAGAGATAGTCTCTTTTATATCGCCATATTCTGTAATATCACCGCTTTGAGAATGCTGCATGAGATGATTGAGGCCGTCCATTGTATGCACCTCTGCCTTTTTTACATTCTTCTTAAATGCACCAAGATTTTTCTCTGCATTAACCTGTATGTCTTTTGTTCCATTAATAGCTAACACCGGACATTTTATCATCTTCAAAGCCGAGGAAGGGTCAAGAGCAAGCAAACTGTTGAAATAAGCACTTCTTGAGCTGTTGTTACCTTTTATTGATTCTACAACAACGTCCGGCACATTAAGGGAATTTTCCTTACATATCCTGTCTATATCAACCGGAGTATTTTCACCAGCGTTATATTGATCTATAACCTCATTAAACATCAGTCCGATCAGCTTTATGGATGCATCTTTTTGATCCGGGCTCATGCCTAATTGATCGAGTGATCGGATATTCTGATCCAATAGCGTTTCCTTTGACGGAATCACCATACCGGCAAGTGATATTATGAAATCAGGTTTTTCCTCTGCCGCTATCATAACTGCCAGCGTTCCGCCCTCAGAGTGTCCCAGAATACCGGTTTTGCCTGTTTCTTTTAATCCCCGCACAAGATGATAGGCACTTTGCGCATCTTTCTTAAATGTTTCTATGGTTGACTCATTGTAATTTCCTTTTGATTGGGCTGTGCCTCTATCATCATATCTGAAGGATGCTATACCATTTCGAGCCAGGAAATCTGCAATCACAGCAAAGGGCCTATGTTCAAAGATTTCTTCGTCTCTATTCTGTGGACCGCTCCCGGTCACCATTA
>CAZULD010000138.1:2648-5779 GCA_964621135.1 uncultured Bacteroides sp.
CTATGTTCAAAGATTTCTTCGTCTCTATTCTGTGGACCGCTCCCGGTCACCATTATTACTGCCGGAACACTCTTACCTGATACGCCTTCCGGGATAGTCAGTGTCCCGGCCAATTCTGTACCATCAAAGGAGACGAAAACCGTATCCTTTTCTATATACGGAAACGGAGGTCGCGGTGTCTGAGGCCGACGCGTAAATATATCCTCGTCCGGAGTGAAAATGAGCGGAAGTTTGAATCCCATCTGACTGAAAGTTCCGTCGATCTTATCATTTGTGATTCTCCCTTTATAGGAAGCACCTATCATTTTACATTCAAAATAAAGACTGTCTGCCGAACAGAATTTCACCTCTAAAGGTATGTCCTTTGCATTCTGCTGAGGAGAACCCATCGTCGCCTCCACAGATCCATCTGCAGTTTCATTAAAATTTAAGATCAAAGGTAACTTTGCTGCCCATAGGCTTATCTCTCCGCGCCATTTACCGGTAAGAGCCATACAATTTACGGAGCCCAAGACTGCAAATACGGCAAGAAACAAAAATCTGAATTTCATAATATTTTAAATAATGTTTATCCTGATCAACGCAATTTACAAAAGACCGAAACATGCTTTAACAGCTTTACGAATTCGCTGGCCGTCACTATTTGTCATATCTCCGAGTAAATCGATCACAGCCTGCACATATTCTTCTTTTGAATCAAGTCCACATAAACCGGCAACGTTACTGGAGGCGAGCATAGACTTCTGATTGAAGACTCTCAATACTCCGGCATAATCACGAGTCTCTACATAACGACGAAATTCGCGGCAAAATTCCTCATAAATTTTACGAGGTTCTATCTCTGTATGCAGATGTTTGATATGTTCCTCGAGCATTTCAATATTGGTAAACCGTCGATCTATACGATATTCCACCGTACGTTTCACCCGATGACGGGTATGCTGCAACGCCTGCTGCTTAAGTGCCATTGCGAATTGACCGATCACCGACTTACTGACCTTAGCGAAAATCTGATTTTCCTTCCTACCACGGCTATGGGCGACTGCTTTTATAACATCTTCGAGCATCAATATATTCTCGATCTCTGCGACTTCCGGTACCATCACCCTTTTACCTCGTAGATATCCGACTTCATGGGCATCTCGACGATCTCGGTCAACTATACCATAGCTATCCATATGATGGAAGGCATTCAGATCGTTGAATGTCCTTGTCGCTTCGATGACTTTATTACAACTTCCAAGCGATCTTACAGTGAATTCCCGGAATACTAATGGATATAATTTAGAGTCTATCGAATTGACCCCGTCACCTTCTATAAACAAAACCGGCTTTCGCGCACCGATGATAGCTTGATACACGTCTTCATTAAGTTCTCGGCTATCACCAAGCAGACTATAATCCCAGCAGACTCCGGCTGCATCACAGTCACGCACCCAGATAACTGTAGCTCCAACTCTGGACGAGGTAAACTCAAGATCATGTGTGGTATATATAAATCGACAATCCGGTCGGAGCAATTCTATTCTTGACCATAAGCTCTGCATTATAGTCGGATGCAGAAACATTTCAGGAGAATTTACAAAAATCACTGCATCTTGGGGAGCATATAAAACGCCGGCAAGATAATATATTACGGCTTTCTCTCCGTCTGACAAACGCGGTGCACCGTAACCGTTTTCATCATCTCCACGGCTGAATAACAACCGTCCGGATTCAACCAAGATCTTATTATCGGGAAAAATTTCCTGCCACAGGTCAATAACTGTATCAAGACGAGTTCTATCAAGGTTTGCATCCTCACCGCCTGAACGTCTGATCTTATAATTCAAAAGATTTACCATCTCATCGTGCATCAGACGATCGAGTAGTCCATTCAATTCCGCTCCGTCATTGACGTATAAGCCGTCGAGTGCAGAAAGTTCATACGCTACCTCGCCCAGGGATGCTTTTAGCTGGGCCGTGAATCGTGACTTACCTGCGCCGTTAGCTCCGACAATTACAATCGGGTGACCGTCTGAGTCAATCGCGAGTCTTTCACCTCCACGTTTTTGAGGTAACTTAATTTCCATGCAATTATTTAAAGATTATTACTTCAAGAATATATACCGCAGCGCCTGCCAAATAACCTATGAAAGCCAACCATGTAAAACGTTTGAAGTACCATCCGAAGTTGATTTTTTCCAGCCCCATTGCAATGACTCCGGCAGCCGAACCGATGATAAGAAGGTTACCGCCAACTCCGGCGCAATAGCTGAGGAATTCCCAGAAAGTACCATCTACGACAAAATTAGCCGCATAACCGGTGGCTGTTGACATTTCAACTGGATACATACCCATTACACCGGCAACCAACGGAACATTGTCGAAAATGGATGACATAACGCCAAGCAACACATTAATTATATATATATTATGAACTTTCTCATCAAGAAAATTTGCGGCTGCTGTAAGAATTCCCGAAGCATCAAGTACAGATACAGCCATCAATATGCCGAGGAAAAATAGAATTGATGGCATATCTATTCGGGAAATAACTTTTGGAAGACGATGCTCACGTGAACGATCAAGCATCTTACCGTTATAGAAAATCTCTGTAAAGACCCATAATATTGCAAGCACCAAAAGAATGCCAACAAATGGAGGCATATGGGTTAAAGTCTTGAATACAGGGACAAAAATGAGTCCTCCTACTCCGAGGAAAAATATCGTTTTACGCTCGCGCGATGAAATTTCACTTACTGCTTTGCTTTCCTGGGCAACCGGAGGCAATGTACCCTTCAACATTTTAGAAGCGCTCAGCATTGGCACAACCATAGCCACAACACTCGGCAATAAAACGAAACTGATCAGAGCCGGAGCAGTAACATTGCCTTTGACCCAAAGCATAATCGTAGTAACGTCGCCGATTGGAGACCATGCACCACCCGTATTTGCAGCAATAATTATCATACCTGCGTAAAGCCATCTTTCGTGCTTATCTGAAACAAGTTTACGTAGCAAGAGAATCATGACTATTGTCGTAGTCATGTTATCAAGCACGGCAGAGAAAACAAAAGTGGTGACACAGATTACAAAAAGTAACTTACGCTTGTCTCTGGTTGATATATGATCAGTTATTACAGTGAATC
>CAZULD010000139.1:0-482 GCA_964621135.1 uncultured Bacteroides sp.
GCATGAAGTTGACCATCGACACACCCGGGATCTCCACCGGATACTGGAACGAGAGGAACAGGCCTTCGTGTGAGCGGTCCTCAGGCGAGAGGGCGAGAAGATCGACGCCGTGGAAGTCAGCCGATCCTCCTGTAACAGTGAAGCGTGGATCGCCGGCCAGCACACCTGACAGCGTACTCTTGCCCGAACCGTTCGGCCCCATGATAGCGTGGACCTCACCGGGACGGACTGTAAGGTTGATGCCTTTCAATATTTCTTTGCCTTCGATGCCGGCATGCAGGTTGTCGACTTTGAGCAGGATGTCTTCCATTTTATATAGCTGTTATTTGTTTCTTACATTATTTTTATCCGACTGAGCCTTCGAGGGTTATCGAGAGCAATTTCTGAGCCTCGACAGCAAACTCCATCGGCAGTTTATTCATAACCTCTTTGGCATAGCCGTTGACGATCAGCGCCCCGGCTTCTTCGGTCGGAATGCCGCG
>CAZULD010000139.1:492-5751 GCA_964621135.1 uncultured Bacteroides sp.
TGATTGCAGTAGAAGAGCTGGTCCTCGGAGATTTTTGACGTAGTGGCCTCATGCTCGACGATAGCTGTATCGTTTTTTACATCGATATAGGGGAAGGTATGCGCGCCGCAGGTCGAACTGAGCAGCAGCGAGTCACACTGTGTGTAGTTTCTGACGCCTGAAGCGTCGGGCGCAACGCTGACGAGGCCGCGGTAGGAGTTCTGGCTGTGTCCGGCCGAAATACCTTTCGATACGATAGTCGAGCGCGAGTTCTTGCCGATGTGGATCATCTTCGTGCCTGTATCAGCCTGCTGGAAATTGTTGGTCACGGCTACGGAGTAGAATTCGCCGACCGAACCTTCGCCGGCCAGAATACACCCGGGATATTTCCATGTTATGGCCGATCCGGTCTCTACTTGGGTCCATGACAGTTTGGAGTAATCTCCGCGGCAGAGTCCGCGTTTGGTCACAAAGTTGTAGACGCCGCCCTTGCCGTCTTTGTCGCCGGCATACCAGTTCTGGACCGTAGAGTATTTCACCTCGGCACGCTCCTCGACGATAATTTCGACGATGGCGGCGTGGAGCTGATTTTCGTCACGCATCGGCGCGGTGCAACCCTCGAGATAGCTAACATAGCTCTCGTCGTCTGCCACGATCAGTGTGCGTTCAAACTGACCTGTCCCTGAGGCGTTGATTCGGAAATAGGTAGACAGTTCCATCGGGCAACGGACTCCCTTGGGGATATAGACAAACGATCCGTCGCTGAACACAGCCGAGTTGAGCGCGGCGAAGAAGTTATCGCGGTAGCTGACAACCTTACCCAGATATTTACGAACCAGTTCCGGATAATCTTTGACCGCTTCGCTGAACGAGCAGAAGATTATGCCGAGTTCGGCGAGCTTCTCGCGGTGGGTTGTCTTGACAGAGACTGAGTCCATCACGGCGTCGACAGCCATGCCGCTGAGGGCCTTCTGTTCTTCGAGAGGAATGCCGAGACGGTTGAATGTGTCAAGCAACTGCGGGTCGACCTCGTCGAGACTCTTGGGCGACTCTTTTTTCTTCGGAGCGGCATAGTAGCTTATGGCCTGATAGTCGATCGGGGGTATGTCGAGATGAGCCCATGTCGGCATCTTGAGCGTCTCCCAGTAGCGGAACGCCTTGAGCCGAAAGTCGAGGAGCCATTCGGGTTCGCCTTTCTTGCGCGAGATCAGTCTCACTACGTCCTCATTGAGGCCGCGCGGGATTATATCGCTGTCGATGTCCGAAACGAAGCCATATTTATAGTCAGATCCGGTGACGTCGCGCAGAACGTCGTCTGTGGCCGGAGTATCTTTGATATTGGTGTCTTTTATGTTGTTATCTTTTGCCATTGATGCTTCAGATGAAGTATTCACTCTATCGTATAACGGATTCTATCGCTATAAGTTTTTACTTTGCCACATATCGAGGAGCGCCGGGGCGACGCGGTAGGTAGTGCGTTCAAGCCAGTTATGACCCGAACCGGGAGCGACGCAGATGCCCGTTGCCACGCCGAGGTTATATACAAGGCTGAGTATCAGTACCCATTTAATCAGTTTGAACACCGCTCCGCAGAGGCGGTCGACTATACCAAGACAAGCGACCTTGACGGCGAGCTTGATCATGCGGGCGAGCATCACTATTGCGAAGTAGGCGACGAAAAACACCAGCATGTAGCATAATACGGTCGTGATCATCGAACCTGAGTCGACCCCGGCGTCGACCCTCAGCATTGTGAGCAGCGACGGAGTGAGGGCGCGGGCAGCGAGCACACCGATGATCAGACCTGCTATTTGTCCGATTTGCGACAGTAAGCCCTTGATATATCCGCTGATGACGGCGTAGAGCAATACGAGTCCTATTATTATGGTCCAAATATATGGAGTCATTTTTCTAAAATATGCGATTAGACCTACAAATTTAGTGATTTTTTACGAGTTGCCGCCTAAAAAACATATTGTAAGATCAAATGTCGATGTTGTTGCCGATGTTTGACCCGACAGCTCACATGGAAGATGTGAGAGACACCGCATTATTCATGGGTTTGACGATAGAAAAATGAACCAATGGCGTGATCCCGTGTTATTAAAATAAACGATAATTCTTCCCTCCGCAGCGAGGTTTTATCACTATCCCTAAGCACTTTGCGGGAATATCTGACACAATCCCCACTTATCCGAAGGAAAGAGAAAATAAATTAATAAATAATTAAAATTATGGATAAATTTATTGGCTCTCATTTCATTTACACCTATGACAACGGGTGGATGTACGAACTCTATGTAAAGAACGAAAATACGGTCGATTACCGAATACACAGCGGTATGGTCGGCGGCCGATGGGTCAGAGATCAGAAAGCTGACATAGTCAAATTGGCCGACGGTGTCTATAAGATTTCATGGACAGAACCGACAGGTACTGACGTCAGTCTTAACTTTATGCCTGACCAGAACAGACTGCACGGTGTCATCTTCTTCCCTAAATGGGTGCAGGAACATCCTGAAATCACAGTGTGCTATCAGAATGAACACATACCTTTGATGGAAGAAAGCCGTGAGAAATACGAAACATATCCCAAGTATGTAGTTCCTGAGTTTGGCAAGATATTCTATTCCAAAAACGAAGGCGTCAACAACGAAAAGGTCATCTCTCAGGATCCTTACGAAGGTATGGTTGACGACATCGTGAGCGGTAAGTTGAGCTTCACGGACTAAGCGACTTAAATTCTTAAATTAATAACCGGTAAGATTCCCGAGACAAGGGTAATCTTGCCGGTTATTGTTTTATCGACAATCGTCAAAGTTTTTGTGGTACAGATTGGCATGTGCTTCGTCACTGTCATCACTGCTTCACAGTCGGGAGCTCTCTTGTGGCTGCAGCAGGTGATTTTTCAACCAGTCGGTGACTATGCCGATAACGTATTCCGGACTATAGTTGTATGTGTGGTTTTCGCCGGGAATAAGTAGTAGTTCGCTGTGCGTCAGCACGGCGTGATAACGCTCGGCATAGGTGTAGGGCACAATAACATCGGCCATACCGTTGATCACTAATGCCGGACCTGTATATTCTTTAGCCGTTTCGTAGATTGGAAGAGTCATAGCTGACTGTATGTATGGCCGACCGATGGAGTGACCTCCGCTCACCGGATACGTTTCGTCGTAGAGATGCCATGGATCGAAATGACCTCCATGTGTCATGCCTCTCAGTGCGTCATCGCGCAACACGGCGGCTGCTGAAAGCAATACCTCACATTCGATCTGAGGGTAACCACATTGCCCGCTTACCATTGAGGTTACTACACCGCCTTGAGAATGACCTAAGAGTGAAATATTCTTTGTTACTGATAATTGACGTACGAATCCTATGACATTAATCAGATCATCGACTTCATTGGGTACTGTCATATCTTCAAATTTGCCGTCACTTTGCCCGCATCCATTGAAGTCATATCTCAGCACACCGATGCCAATCTGATTCAAGTTTTTAATTAAAGGTTCAAAAAGATGGAAAGTCATGTCTCCCCCGAACCCGTGGGAGAAAATTACAATAGGACATTTTTCATCTTTTTGCATGGAAGGTAGCGAGATTCGGGCGGCTAATTTGCCTTGTGAGCCTGCGATAAAAAATAGCTCTCCATTTGCCGGAAGTTCCGGTGACGAAACAATGGAATTAGGATCGATATCTGCCATAATTTGATGTTTTATAGAGATAACAAACCAATCTTAGAGTGTGTTTAACCGGAGTATTAGGCACAGGTTCTTAGAGGAAAAATGCCGCGCGTATCCACAGCAATGCATGGATTGATAGGCATAATATACTTTATATCCTCATCGTGAATTATTTGTGGTATAACTCCCTGAACAGGTGCCGCACCGCGGCTAAAGGTGAATAAAGTAGCATTCGTGGGCCGGCGTAACGCATCACCTCGCGCATCTGCTCTCTAAAGTCGGGTCTGTAGCAGTGGATGGGGCATTGCCGGCAAGTCGGTTTATTGTTGCCATATTTGCAGCGCGACAAACGCTGATGGGCATAGCTGATCAGTTCCTCACATTGAGCGCATAGCGTCGTATTCCCTTCCTTGTGAAGACAATAAATTGCCACCATCTTGGCGATCACCCTCTTTTCTCTTTCAATCCGTGTCATCCGGCGCGATTTTTAAATGCCATCACAAAATTACATCACAAATTGTAAAAAAGCAGAGGT
This sequence comes from uncultured Bacteroides sp., assembly GCA_964621135.1. Taxonomy (GTDB): domain Bacteria; phylum Bacteroidota; class Bacteroidia; order Bacteroidales; family Muribaculaceae; genus CAG-873. The sequence continues at coordinate 4,693 of CAZULD010000139.1, forward strand.
AAACTCTAAATTGTACGGCTTAGTGTATTCTTTAAATGAAAAATCGCGTAGACGATATATTAAAAAACCGCAGAACTGATTGATAGTTTGCGGTTCAATAATTTTACGCCATATTATGCGATGGCGGCAAGTTGTGGAGTTGGGGGGACTTGAACCCCCGTCCAAACGCGGAACTAATGAGCTTTCTACGTGCGTATTCCTTTACTTGGTTTTCGTGCTGCGGCCGGTGAAGGACAACCAACCGTAACCTTAGTCTCTAAAATTTCGGAGATCGCGCGAGACTCTTGATCTCCTATTTCCGATTTACCTGCACCGCCTGGTCGATCCGTCTCGGAAAAAGGACGATCGGGCGATGTCTTGTCTCTGCAACTGTTGCCGAGATTAAGCTGATCTACTGTACTTCAATCAAGCAGCAAGAGCGTAGTTGTTTTCGCCATTTGAAAAAGTCGATGTCCCAGATTAAAGAGCGTAGCCATCATTGCTCTGCACGCTTACACACCACTTCTACACGCTGTCAAAACCGGTCAACCCCGATAATAGTTGATCTGCCTGAAGTCCTGCGGGGCATATTAGCACTGCAAAGTTAGTCATTTCCACCCGAATCTCAAAAAAATATACCTAATAAAAATAAAGAATGTTTTTGCAGTCAAACGTTTAGGCTGCTTCCCGGACAGGCTTGATTGCGCCGATCTTGAAGCCAGTCCACGCCATGACGAGGGTCATCACGGGCGACAGAATATTGAAGATACAGTAAGGTAAGTAGGTCAGAGTAGCCACGCCGAGCACGGTCGCCTGGGTGACGCCGCACGAGTTCCACGGTATGAGCACCGAGGTTACCGACACAGAGTCCTCGAGGGTACGACTAAGGACACGAGGTTGAAAACCGTAGCGCTCGTAGACGTTGCGGTACATATTGCCGCCGATGATGATTGACAGATACTGGTCAGCCGTGCATGAATTGAGAAAGAGACCGCTACACACTGTCGCTCCGACGATAGAGCCGCGGCGCGTGAGGCGTTTGGTGAACGCTTCGGCGATTGTGGCGAGCATACCGGTGCC
>CAZULD010000140.1:0-5726 GCA_964621135.1 uncultured Bacteroides sp.
AAAACATTGGCAATGCACTCGGAGGACTATTCCAAGTTGGTCCCGGCTACGACCCCGAAGAAGAGGCTTTCATCCGCCAAATGAAACGCCGGAAAAAGAAAAAAGGCAGAAGTTTATAACCCTTAACCCCTTTGATTATGTCACAAGAATCAGACATCTCTCCTGAGGATTTCCTCAAAAATATCGCCGACGAACTCACAACCATCTCCGGCGAATGCACCGAAATCAAACAAGCACAGCTCACCGCAGCAACGACTGATGATCTTAACAACATGGGCACATCAATAGCGTCAGCGGTCGTTGAAAAGGTAAGTTCCATGCAATCAGCCATTGATTCACAGAGTAAGACCGTCAGCGCAATCGGTGATAATATGACTAATTCTGTCAAGTCATTGACCGATACTGTCACTGAAAAAATCGACAATTTCACGGCTAATCCGCCGGTGCAAAAAGTCGAAAAGACTATCCGTATCGCACGCGAATCATGGCAGTGGTACATCACTCTGGGATTCACCGTATTTACAAGCCTCCTGTTTTGCGCAATGACCTTTTGGCAGGAAGGACGCATCGAGCAATGCCGAGTTTCCGACATCAAGTATCACTATATCCTGATGCACAACGGCATCAACTCCGTCGGACTTGATAGCATCGAAAGCTGGTTTCGCGACCCGGACAAAGTGAGAATCATCGAATCCGAAGTCCGCGCCTACGAGGAACGAGTACAAGAAACCGCCCGAGCTCTTAACCAAAAGTACCGCCTCGAACAAAAAATCAACGAACTCAATTCTCAACCCCAAAACTCAAAGAAATGACAGTATCCAATAACCTCAACCAACTCCTCTCTCATGTTAAACCATCTTCGGATGCAAGGCACACTGCGAAGAAAAACCGACAGAGTCCACAACACAGCAGACCCAAAACTCCGACCAGCGTCTGCGAAATGCGCTCGCCGATGTAGAGAAATATCTCGCTGACACTTTCGGGTCTGCGCCCACCGCTCTTAATAACGAAGAATACACCAATGGCATAATTCTAACCTCTGACGACCTGACGTTCTCCACAGCAGTTGTCATTCTGACGCAGACCAAAGGCATGCTCAATCTCCCCGACAACGTAATCCTCTTAGGCTACGTCAAAACCGACAAGGGCGATGACTACCTCATCGAACACCTCGGCAACTTCATCATCTTCCTAAAAAGACTTGGAGTCAAACACCGCATTCAACACCTCGCCATAGCCTTCTCAAAAGAGCACTATGACAAAACCTACGACGTCAAAACCGCCGACATAACCTGCATCCGCCTCTACTAATCCTCACTAACCCCCCTCGCCCCGACGAGCCCGCCTCTCGTCCGGGCTTAACTTTGAAAACTATACATATAATAGATTGTGCTTTAACAGCTATATACAGCAGCTAAGTAGATGTTGAAATTTAGTTTATATAATACTTTTTGTTATAGTTCGTGCGTTAAGGTCATGAACCTTAACACATACGACTATCGCAAAGATCAAAGTTATACAACTGACAGACCAACAATGTCTGCAATTAGAGGATGGCTTTCGCCAAGGCAAGAGCCACGCCTTCCGTATGCGCTGCCGCGCAATATTACTGAAAGCCAAAGGTCTGACCTCCAAAGAGGTTGGGGCGCAGACAGAGATGACCCATATATCCGTCAATTCCTGGTTGAAACGCTTCTAGGCGGAAGGCATGAAGGGATTGGAGACACGCCCTGGCCGCGGACGCAAGCCCATCATAGACTGTTCAGACGAAGAGGCTGTACACAATGCCATCGAGAACGACAGGCAGAGCGTGATGAAAGCGAAGGAAGCATGGCAGCAGGCTTCCGGCAAGGAGGCCAGCGAGAGCACCTTCAGGGCTTTTTTATCCGCATTGGCGCGAGATATAGACGTATAAGGAAACGTCCAAAGGGTAAGCCCTCGCCGCAGCTCTATGCGTATAAGACCGAGAAGCTGCAAGAACTCGAACGACAGGCTACCGCCGGTATCATAGACCTCTACTATGGGGATGAAAGCCATATCTGCACGGAAGGTTATGTGCCTTATGGCTGCAGTTCCGTGGTGAGGATGTATATATACCATCTGAAAGAGGCCTCAGGCTCAATCTCTTCGGTATGATTGACCGCAATAACCGATATGAAGGTTTCTCCACAACGGATAACATGACAGCTGATAAAATCGCAGACTTTCTTGACAGACTGTCGACGTGTGTCCGCAAGAATACATTCGTGGTGCTTGACAATGCGAGCGTACACAGGTGTAAACTCATGAAGGAGCTGCGTCCAATATGGGAGAAGCGTGGTCTGTTCCTCTTCTTCCTTCCTCCATATAGTCCTCATCTGAATATAGCCGAGACATTGTGGCGAATCCTCAAGGGCAAATGGCTCAGACCAGTGGATTATTTTCCCACAGATTCCTTGCTCTATGCGACCAATCGTGCTTTGGCTGCTCTTGGGTCTGAACTCAATATCAATTATGCCCATGCGGTTTAATTTAAATTAATTATTACGACTTACTTATTAATATAGATTCATATAGATTTTCCGTTGTATTAAAAAAATCTTTAAGTAAATCTATGGATAATTGAAAATATATTGTAACTTTGCGCATTATAATAATGGTTAATATAATGGATTATATTCGCTTAGAAGATGTATATAAAGATTCAGGTGTCCCTGAATATAATTTTGTTGAATCTGAAGAGTACTTCAAGACCAAAATTGCTTTGCGCACCGAAGGAAGAGGTGTTATCATAGAGGGCCCTTCCGGTATCGGAAAGACCTCATGTGTTATGAAGATACTTGAAGAACTTGATATCAAGCCCACTATTCTGTCAGCTCTTAAAAAAGATGATATTGATCTTATAAAATTACTCCTTGCTGGCCCGCGAGGAATGGGGATGGTAATTATTGATGACTTCCATCGGTTGAATGAAGATACAAAGTCCAGCTTGACAGATCTTCTTAAAATTGGCGCCGATGAAAGTAGAATGGACTTCAAACTCGTACTAATAGGAATTAACCAAGCTGGTGATACATTAGTAAAGCTGTCTCCTGAAATTAATAACCGCATCGAGACTATACGTTTTGAGAATAATCCTGCAGATAAAATTCATGAACTCATTACTAAAGGAGAGCACGTATTAAATATATATATACAAGACAAAGAGAGAATCATTGAAAAGGCCTGTGGAAGCTTTCATATTGCACAGATGCTGTGCAAAGAGATGTGTATAATAAACAGAATAGATCAAACTCAAGATGTGGAAAAAGAATTGATAACACCGTGTGAGCAGGTTATTAATTCTCAGATGCACTCACTTAAAAGATCTTTCGGAGATGCAGTAAAAACTTTTGTCCGAGGAAATAAAATGAGAAAAGCAGGTAATCATCCATATCTTAAATTGCTACAAGCACTTTCAAAAGAAGCTAATGGTGTGATATCAATGACTGATCTTTGTAACCAGCAACCCTATTTGAGAGCAAGTATTACACAGATTACCACGAAGAACTACCTCGCAACTCTAATCCAGCGTAATCCGTCGTTGCAAAAGTCTTTTTTCTATGATGTTGTCTCCAACACATTAACGTTCGAAGACCCTAAATTGCTCTTTTATCTAAAAAATCTCGACTGGGTTCAATTGTCAGTGGAATGTGGATTTACTACTGAGGACTCAGTAGGATATAGTTGTGCACTCTCATTTGCCGGTGCCGAGCGTAAATATGCAGAAGCCATAGCTCGTGGTCTTGAGGATCGAGAGGTTACCTGCTTTTATGATTTCGATCATCAGGCCGACATCTTGGCTCAAGATGTTGAGGCATATCTTGCTCCGATATATTCGTCCGACGCCCGATATGTAATTGTCTTGTTAAGTGAAACATATCCTAAGAAATATTGGACAACTTTTGAAAGCAAGCAATTCAAGGACAGGTTTGGCGAAAATGCTGTAATACCGATCTGCTTTGATGGATATGCTCCGGATCAGCAAAGCCAATATTTTGGAAAGGGCAGAATAGAAATTTCAACAACAAATGATTTTGATTCTGAAATAGCACGTGTGGTTGATATCCTTTTTGAAAAGATCGATCGATAGTTAGTCTTTTTATTAGGACTAATGAAGACCCCGATCATACATACATTACAACAATCTAATTGACATGCATGGCAGTATATTACTATTCAGTCCTACGGTATGTTGTTTCGTATAGAGTCTCTCAATATGTATATGTGACATTGATCTGTCGATCAATGTCACAGGGTAGCACGTTTTACTGGATCTGACAATCAGATCCAGCACAGAGCCGTGGGGATTTGTCTCGCCCTGAAAAAAGTTGACTCCCTAGAGAGTCAAAAGATGATAAAATTTCAGAGTCTGCCGAGACATAAACGGCAAGCAATCCGCGACGAAGTGATGCGCATGTACGCGGAGACCGATCTAAGTTACGGTGAGATTGCGGAAGAAAATGGGATCCAGATACGCACAGTTGAATATATAGTGCGTAACTTTGCCTGTGAACTTCCAACCCTCCCGACCATGAGAAAAAAGAAGAACGAGGCCAGCTCAGAAGATTATGACAAGCTCCGTGCGGAGGTCACACGCCTGCGCAAGGAACTCCGCCAGGAAAAGATGCGTGCCGAGGCGCTGGACACAATGATAGACGTCGCCGAGGAGATGTTCAATATTCCTGTGCGAAAAAAAGCTGGCACCAAACAGTCAAACACCTGTACGCACAACATTCCGACACCTACACGATGTCGGAGCTGTGCGGGCTGTTTGGTAAGAGCAAACAGGCTTATTACAAGTACGATAGCGACATATATCTGCGCCGTATGTCCCTGGGAGAGTTCGCCGTACAGTTCATACGGGAGATCAAGGCCAAGGATCCAGGCATAGGAGGCATGAAGATCTGGGCGATGTATTGCCGCACGTTCCCGGACCGAGACCGAATCGGGCGAGACCACTTCTGTGACATCTTCGACCGCTACGGATTCAAGATACGCCGGCGCAGCAGGGCTCGCACGACGGACTCCCGCCACAACAATCCGACGTATCCCAATATTATCAAAGAGATTATTCCTACACGCTTTGGCGAGATTATCGTCGGAGACATCACATACATTCCGTTGGAGAGCGCAGACGGACAGCGAAGATTCTGCTACGTCAGCCTTCTGATGGACTCCTACAGCAAGATGATACTGGGCAGCAGCGTAGGCATGCCCCTTGAGGCCATATACCCGATGGAAGCCTTGTCGGCGGCAATAAAACTTCTTGTCTCTCACGGGGTTGTTGTATCAACTACGATCCATCACAGCGACAGAGGCGTACAGTATACCTGTTCGGACTATGTCACGGAACTACGGAAAAACAAAATGATGATAAGCATGACCGAGACCGATAACCCCAAGGACAACGCCGAGGCCGAGCGCATAAACAATACTTTCAAAAATGAGCTCTTCAAAGACATGGTATTCAAAGACATATGCCAGGTGAGGGAGGCTTTGCAGAAAGCGGTGATGTTCTACAACCATAAGCGACCGCATCTAAGCCTCGAAATGCGTACGCCTGCTGAGGCTGCATGCGAGACCGGACGCTTCAAACGGAAATGGGTCAGCTCCCGCGAGCGAGCCATCGACGCCTTGACCACTGATAATGTCACGGCTCTTTCATTTAAACCAGCATGATGGCGCATAAAGCCCTTACCCGAGTC